>CAZNAL010000016.1:0-27248 GCA_964571055.1 uncultured Oscillospiraceae bacterium
ATCTCCGCCTTAAAATGCAGTATATTGCTGTTTCTGCTTGGGCTGTTATCCTCCTCATCGGCTGTTCTGACGCTCCGATAGTTTTCAATTACAGGAACGCCGCCCTCGATGATATCCTTGATGTCGATGGTATCCGCGGCAAAATTGCCGTAGCGGTCATAGGCGTAATAGGTATAGACGCCGTCAGCCTGCAGGGCTTCGGTATAGCCGGGCAATGCCACATCCGCGGACTGATTGCTTGTGTTTACGACGCGATACAAGCCCTGTATGGGCGTATCGCTCCCGCTTTGCAGCGATTCGGGCACAACGAAGGCTTCCTTCACAAGGTCTGTCGCCTCGACATAGGCTTGATCCGGTGAAAAGCTCATTTTTAGCGTGGGCGCGGCCGTACTGCAGCGCACGGTCAGCGTTTTTACGGGCGATACGGTCCTATTGCCGTCCCGCAGCTGATATTTGATCGTATTCTCGCCGGACTGCAGCTGCAAATCGGCGGCGGGTATTCCAAGTACGCAGTTCCCGTCTGCGCCGACGCTGCCTGTCATAGGCTTCCACGCCGCGCCGTTTTGGGGCTGATGCGCCGTCTCATTCCAAATTCTGAGCGCAAAGCTGGTCGCGCCGGAAAACAGCTTGCCCGTCTGCGCATTCTTGGCGGTAAAATACAGGACGGATTCGCTGCCGGCACTGCCGCCCATATACAGCGCCGATACGTTGTTATGCTTTCCGTCCGCGTTTTTCACGGCGTGGTACCCCGGCATATCCGTATAGGTGCGCGTCATGCTGACATTGGGCGTGGTCGTGGTATTGCTATAGCGGAACTCGCTTTCCACACCCGCCGCGCCGAATTCCGGCAGGGGGATATTGTGCAGATAGATATCCGTGAATTCCTTTGTGATCGCGGCGCCGACGGCCGGTTGTACCGACACCTCAAGCTTGAAGCGGCTGCTTTGGAGCGCGTTGCTCTCCGCCGGCGTCAAGGTCAGAAGCTGCGACGACGCGGCGGACAGCGTCCAAGTCTTGACGTACTCCGTGTACCACGTGGGAGAATCGGAATGCGGATTCTCATATGCCCAGAACAACCTCGCGTATGTATTGGGGGAGTTCCACAAAATATCGGTGACGCCGATACTCTCATCCGCGTTATTGATGACGTCCACCCTGATCGCGCCTTCCGCAAGGGAATTTACATAGCGCGCGGCATCGTCGTCCGTACCGGAATATTCGCCGCATACCAGCATGTGGGCGTCCGACGTAACCTCGGCTTCGCCATCCTTGGTTACGGGCTGGATCGTGATGCTGTGGGACGCTGCCGGCGTGCTGCCGAACTTGCTGCTGGACGCCGTGAATTCGCCCGGGCGGGCGTACAGCGTGTACTGCTCTTTCAGTACGATGTCACCCGAACGAATTTGGGAAGCATCGTTCAGCGGCGCCACTTTGCTGCGTTCCTGATAATCGTCGCCGCTCGTATCCTGAATGTGTTTCGCCAGGCCGTAAACCATCTGCACGTTTAAATCGCCGTAATAGGCGTTGTTAAAGATGGCGTTCATGCGCACAACGACGCCGGCCTCCAATCCATCGGCAGTAACGGTATTGGTGGTAAAGTCGGCGCTAAACGGCGTGACATCGCTGAACGTATAGACGCCCGATCCTTCACTGACCGCCGCGTAGGACCACTGGAACTCATCTCCGTTTTCAATGTAAACGTTTTCACTCGAGACTACGTAATTATACGTATCTTTATTGACGATAGCATGCCAATACGTTCTGCTATACGTATCGTTGGTTGTTCCCATAGCATAATCCGTTGTTTGGCAGACGAACCAATGGCCGGGGTTTGCTTCGTCCTCGATCATGGTATACACCTGCACCGCATCACCGCGATCATAATATGTAGGACTCCCGGTGCTACGTATTGGACGCGGCTTTTCAAGCGCGATCTGCGGGGATGCCGTAAATCCCACGGTGGGCGTGATCGTCAGGCGCGGCAGCGCCATCTTCATCACATAGGCGCCAAGCGGAATGACCGCTTGATTGTGTTTTGTGCTGTTGTCCGCGGCGGCGACGAACAGGTACCTTGTGTATTCCGACGTTTCCACCCTAGTATCGCACACAAGGTCACCGGTGATCGCTTCAAAACTGTCCGCCATTATCTTGACCCAACCGCCGTCCTGATGATTTCCGATGGTTGGATATGCGGGCGTAACGTCCGTATCGCTCCATTTGTAATACAGTTCGCCCGTATCTACGCCGCGCGGGTCGTAAACTTTTACGTTTACATGGATTTTACCTTTGCCCTCGTTTTCGCCCGGTGTGGTATCGAAGGTGGTATAATGCGACGTTTCCGCCGCCGTGGGGCCCTCGCTGTCCATATCCACGGCCAGCTTCCATTCGGCCTTCCCCGTATTGCCCGCAAAATCCGTCGCCGTAAGGATGAGCGCAGGCTGGTTAAAGTTGTAAGGCACGTCCTCGCGCAGGCGAATGTGGATATAATTGCCGCCGCCCCCGCTCGAAGCGCCTATCTGTTTAAAATCGATCTTACCCGAAGCTTCATTCGTCCCCACGCCTGTTTTGCCGCCCTCCCAGTTTGCGGGCGGATTCTGCGAGGCTGTAACGGCGTACTCAAAATCATACTGCTCTGTTGGCTGATTTGTCGTTCCGCTGAACTCTCCCAGGCGGAAAGAGCCGTACGCATCGAATATGCCGCTTGCATAGGAATGACCCTTCGTGTCGTTTTGCGCTTCGTCCGCCGGGATCACATGGATGCGGAAATAGCGGTTGTTTGCGGAAGCAGGGAAATCCGGCACTATTTTTTCGCTGTCGTCCTCGGCAAAGCGTGTTTCTGAAGCCAGGCTCGCTTCGGGCGCTTGCGTATCCAGCCAAAGCTGCGTGTCGGGCATCAGCCGCCTTCCCTGTTCGGCGTTCACGTATTGCGCCTCGGCATACGCATTCTGCGCATAATCCCTGCCGCCGCCCGCAAAGGTGATCTTGTTGACGCCGATGGGCAGATAGGCGTTATAGCCGCCGCGGCTGACCCCGTGATCATAATTCGCGCTTATCATGGTGTCGGTGAGCGTAAGTGTATCAAAAGTGATCACCGTGACGGGCTCCGTCGCGTTAACGCCGATGGTTTCGGTCGTAACGCCGGCCGCGTTCAGTTTGACGGGGTTGCTCTCGTTGCTTGTATCGAGGATATTGATCTCCGCTTGGATATTCGCAAGCGTACCCAAACAGGCGGAATCCAGCTGCTCGCTGAAATACGCCTTGAAGGTGAGCGTTTCGCCCACGCCCGCGTTGACCGCCCGACCCGTGCCCGCCGCCGCGCCGCTGTTGCTTTCCACGGTGATCTTCTGTACGGTGGGGACTACGGCGTCGATACGGCAGCGCTTGTCGTCTTCGCGCCTATAGGTCGTTTTGCCGTCCGTGCCTACGGTGCTGCCGTTTGCAAAGCTTGTAACGGAGTTGCCCAGCGTCGCAGGGTTCCCCGCGATGTCCGTAATGAGCGAGGTGGTCTTTAAGAGCTCTGTCTGTGAAAAGCCATGCGGGATGGTAACGCCCGCGCCGTTCACCTGCGCGAGGTCGAAGGTATTCGTACTGCTGAACAGGCCTGTCTGCCTGGAAACGTCGGGGCTGATGCCGATGACGGTATGATTGACTTCCTGCGGCACGTCGAACCAGAAGCTGAGGTTTTTCTCCTTAAGCGCATACAGCTTTGCATGGACGTTCACATCGGTCACCGTGGCGCCCGTGCTGTTGTCCTTGATAAGCAAAGCAAGTTCGGGAAGCGTGTTGGGTTTGGCATTGGCGGCGAAGCGGATATATTCGTTGAACGTAAGGTGCAGATACACGCGCTGCCCCGCTTTGAAATCGTGCTTTTCTATCGTTCCCTCGGCGTCGGAGGTCGTTTTCAGCCCCGTAATGTAGGGGTTCTGCCTGTCCGCCAGTACAAAGAAGAAATTGCTCACCTTGCAGGTGCCGCAGCCGTCCGCGCAAACCGTATTGCCGATCTTCATGGTCAGCGTGTTCGCGGAAGCATCCGTGGAAAGCGCGGTAAGGTTACTATTGATATATCCGTAACCCCATGTGCCGTCGTCCTTATGATCCTTCGCCGCGTTGTAGGTCGCCATGCGCTTGTATCCGTTGTCGAGGGTGATATACTGCGCCGCAAGCTTTTTGGAAAAGGCGTGATTCCAGCTTCCGTGCAGATCGTTCGTCAGCTCCGCGTGGATCATGCCCATGAGCTGCCCATCCTTGCGAAGCTGGTCAAGCGCAGGACTCAAAGCGAAGCTGTAGGTTCCGCTTAGACGCTTATAAGATACAAAATAGCCGAGCCAACTGCCGTTCGACTTTAAAAGATTCGCTATATTATAGGTTAGGCCGATGGGCTCCGATTTGGAAAACGTGTCAAAATAGGTTTTGCCGTTTTGGGTGAAATCCCCGAGGGTGACGTTATTAAACAGCGGTACGCCGAGCGTTACGGGGTCGAAAACCTCCGCCGGCACCGAGTTCGCAGCAAAGGAAACGCTGCCCAGCGGGCTTAGCTCTATGAACAGAAAACACAATGCCAAAGCAAAGGCTGTGACGGTTTTAGAAAAACTCCTGTTCATGTGGTTTCCTCCCGCAAATAGCAATCGCAGAGCAACTGGTATCCCACTTTGCCCATACATTTGCATGTTACAATAAACATATTCGGTTGTCAGTGGCCATTTGGGGTGGAATTTCTGTCTGTTTGATCTGCTTTTTAGAGAATATAATTCCGCAGCTGGGCGCGGCGATTGATGAAAAGCTTTTCAAAAACTACGGAAAGGACTTTCTTCACATAGCTTACCGAACAGCCGAGGTTTTCGGCGATCTGCTGATTGGTCGCGCCATGCGCAGCCATTGACGCCAACCGGTACTCGCGCGACGTAAGGATCAGCGCAACGCGATTCTGCGCATAGCGGTTGTGGAAGCTCAGCCAATTGTACTGCATCGTCGGCTGGCGCTGCATGATCTGCTTGTAATACGCGGGGTAATGCTCCTTCAGGCATTTTTCCATCAGACCGCCCATCATCGTCACATACTCCACAAAGGGCGCAATGACGCCCTTGGGCAAGTAAATCTCCATAGCCTTAAGCAAAAGCGCCTCCGCTTCTTCATTCCTTCTAAGCGCAGCATTGCCTGCCGCGCAAAGCATATAGAAGCATACGTCGTTGGTCATTGGATGGTGCGGCCCGCGCGTCAGCAGCACGGCGGACGCAACGGCGCGCATCGTTTCATACTGCTCGTTCGCCTGATAATACCGCGCCAGCAAATAAATGCCGAAGGTCGCGCTCTCATGCGGCAGTACAAGTATGTTCCCCTGTTGCAGCCATGCAGGCGCAAGGCTCGGCACGAACATGCTCAAAGCAATGCCGGCGCGCACAAGATCCAACGACAATCTGTCCTCGTCCGTCAGGTCCTCTTCACCAAGGCTGTCCAAATCCTTTTCTATCCGTTGAAACAGCGGATAATCGCCGGTGCTTGCCGAAGCGACCATCGCTGTAAACGCGGCGCACAGATAAAACGGATCCTGAAAGCCCGTCTCATCGTACCGCTGCTTAGCCTTTTCATAGTCGCCGCGCAAATACGCCGTTTCGGCTTCAAACTCCGCCATGGCTTGGGGACCGAGGGAAGCAAGAAACGCCTTTGCGTCCCTTCGATCGAGCGGAACGTCGCTGCAGAGCATCCCATACGGCGCAAAGCGCGTTTTTGCTTCTGCGGACGGTTTACTCTTTCTTGGATCGTCCGGCTTTGCGCTGTTTCGCGGTATCATCCACGACCTGCCGTATCGTTTGACGCCCGGTACGCGTCCCGCCGACACAAGCCGTTGCACATAGCGCAAGGAAACGCCCCATTTTTCAGCCGCGTCATGGCACGTCATATATGCGATTTTTATATCGTTTATGCCCGTTTTCACGGTCTTCATTATAGCCGTTTATGCGAACATATGCAAGTGTGGATCGGTTATTCGCAGCGCATGTATGGTAGGCCTGCAAAGAGCATGGGCTTGGAAATTTCGATATGGGCTCGTGCATTTTTGCTCCTGATGGTATAATGAACGTATAGCGTAATCCATCAAAATGTTTATGAGGAAATTAGAATGCTTAACGAAATTTATCAGCTGGAGATCAAGTGTCCCTCCTTCGGGGAGAACGGGTGGATTCTCCGAAAGCATACGGGCTTTGGAGAAGATATATCGCCGGAAATACTGATTGAGGGGCTGCACGCCGATGTTGTGTCCCTTGCGATCGTTATGGACGATATGGATATTCCCGTAATTGGAGAGCTGAACCATTGGTTAATTTGGAACATTCCCGTTACAAACCGCATTGCGGAAAACATGCCGCATGGCGCGAAGCTGCCCGACGGTACAACGCAAGGCGTCGGCTACGGAAAGCACGGCTACAGAGGCCCCAAACAGCCGCCATTCATCAAAAAAGAGCATAGATACCGCTTTACGGTGTACGGACTGGACAGTCTATTATCGCTCTCTTCCGATGCAAAGAAGGCCGGCCTTTTGAAAACCATGGCCGGGCACATCTTGGCACAGGGCGCGATCATTGGTCGATACAAACCGTAACGGCATAGGAAAGGGTAAACACATGAAACAGAAACCAGCCGCGCCAAAGAGCGCAAATACACTTACCGTGATCGGTATGATCGTAATGGTTATACTGAGTCTCACACAGCTTATCCCATCGCTTCGGATGGCCGGATACAGCGTATTCGTGGGCATAGCATTCTTCTTTATCGTGGAGGCTGTCGAAAAAATACCGAAGGAGCAGTCGGCGCTTCAGTTCAAAAGCTTCCCCGGAGATTTGAAAAAGCCCGGCGTGCTCGTTTGGGTGCTGCTTCCCGTTGTCACAGCGATCGTGCCCATGCTGTTGGGCGATCTCCTCTTCAGCGGCGGGTTCAGCAAGCATGTGATGGGTCGTGTGGACGGTATGCTGACATTTGAGAATATACCGTTTCTGGTCGTACAGGTGATCATCCTCGCGTTTGGCGAGGAGATCGCATGGCGCGGCTTCTTTTTGGATCGCGCCATGCAAAAATCGCCCTTCTGGTTCGCAGCCGCCGCGTCGTCCATCCTGTTTGCGATGGGGCATATCTCCGGCGCGTGCAGTTGGCTGTTGCTGTATGACCTTTTCTTCGTGTTCATCGACAGCATGATCTTCTCGATCATCTTCAAAAAATCCGGCAACTGCCTTGTCAGTACGGTCTCGCATATCCTCGGGAATGCCGTGGGAATACTTGTTTGCTTTTTCGTATAAGGGCAACCGCTATTCTCGAAAAAGCGAAACGCATCCGCGAAAAAGGCGCAAATGCCAGATAACGCTGCCGGAAATGCGCACGAAGGTTTTTCCAAACACATTTAGGAAAATCGACCCAATACTGGAACAGAGGTGAAACATATGCAGGATTTTATATATAAACAAATGGAAGACTACAACTACTGCGTCATGAGATATCAGGGGAACGAGTCTGCGGTGGTGATCCCGGATAACCGCAATGTAACGGTTCTTTTTGATAAGCTGTTTACCGGGCACAAGGAAATCACCTCTGTCCATATTCCCGATACCGTTACCGATTTGGGTGAGTTCCTGTTTGACGGATGTGAAAACCTCCGCCGTATCGAACTCCCTTCCAGCCTAACGAGTTTGTGGGGCTATACCTTTTGCCGCAGCGGATTTGAAGAAATCGTACTGCCTGACAAGCTGACTTCTCTTCCGCCCTTTGCGTTCAAAGACTGTAAAAACCTGAAAAGAGTGGTTTGCGGGGCGGGAATGAGAAAAATACACGCTTAGGTTTTCGGCGGCTGCGAACAGCTTGAAGAAGTCGTATGCGGTCCTAATGTTGAAATCAGCCCGGAAGCTTATCAAACGAAAGTACTCAATACCTGAGCATACCGAAAAATAGGTCCGCAGCAAACTTACGCTCGATCACAGCGACCCATAAGCAGCATATAGCATTCCGAACCGTTGATGAGGGTGTTTCGCCAGCAAATACCAAGCGTCGCGACGGCTTTTATACCATGCTTGCGACGCGCCGGGCGGCAGCGTCGGCCTGTGGCTCCGCGTTGCGGCCGAGCCGTTGGGCGCACTTGAGGCATATCGAAATATGGATTATAATGAGTTATCGGTATGTGCGTGAAAGAATACGGAAAGGCGGAAATGTTGCAATATGCTTTCAATCGCCGTTTGCGACGACCTGCAGGAGGAGCGTGCGCGGCTCATCCCCATGCTGCGGGACTATCTCTCGGCAAAGGGGTTGGGCGCGGCGCTTGTGGAGTTTGAAAGCGGCGAAGCGCTGTTGGACGCGTTTGCCCCCGGCGCGTTCCACCTTGTCTTTTTGGATGTTTACATGGACGGCATGACCGGCGTGGAAACGGCAAAGCGCCTTAAAGCAACAGACCCCGATTGCATCATCATCTTCACCACCACCAGCCGCGAACACGGCGCGGACGCTTTCGATGTGGAAGCGTTCCATTACCTTGTGAAGCCTTATGATAAGGATAAGCTCTTTACGGTGCTAAACAAATGGTACGCGCTTTTGTGCGAGGTCAAGACCCTTTCGCTCAAATGCGGAAGAGCCGCGCGGGAAATCTTTATCCGGGACATTCTCTATATTGAGGTGCTGGGCAGAAGCAGCAGCGTGCATACCACGGCGGAGGTGTTTGAAACCTCCACCCCCCTTTCCGCGATCGAGGCGCTGCTGCCCGCGCTCGAGTTTTGCCGCCCCATCCGCTATTGTCTTGCGGCGCTTCGGCACATCCGCGGCGTGGGCGAGGACGGGTTGACGCTTTCCAACGGCGAAAAGCTCCCCCTTGCCCGCAAGGAACGGGAAACGGTAAAAAATCAGCTTGCGGCCTACCGGCTGCGGGCGCTGCGGGGGAGGTAATGTGATGGAATACAGCGCTGTCAGCGTGATATACATTTCGCTGCAAATGGCCTTGCTTGCGGGTGTGCGCTATTGGCTCTATCAAAACAACCTCCGCGTCCGCATAACGATTATGTACCCTATTCTTGCCGCCATATCTCTTATGTCGGGCGGGCTTTGGATTTTGATCGGCAGCAAACTGGGCGTTCCCTTTGTGTTTTTTCGGCTGGCGATTGCGGTGCTGCTGTATCTGCTTTCCTGCGTTATCATTAAAGAGCCGTTTACAAAGCATACGCTCTCCTACGCATTTATCATGGCCTACGATGCAGCGCTGGAAGCCACCGCTAACTATTTGCGCGACGTCCTTTCGCCAAACGGCGATCCGCTTATTTTTATCCTTGCTTCGGCGGCGGTGCTGGCACTGACATTTGTGCCCTGCGTGCGGTTGCTTAAAAAGATGATAGACCAGCTTTCCGCGCTGGAGAACGACCGCATTTTCTCTCAGCTTTGCGTGATCTGCTATTCTTTTGTGTTTATGAATCTGCTGTTTACTTTTCCCGCGCTCGGAAAAATGACCCTATTGACCCTGCTCAGCCGCTTCCTGATGTTTTTCGGCATGGTCGGCGTGTATGCCGCAGCCACCCGCGTGATGCAGACCATGCAGTTTTCCGCAGACGCTAAGGCGCAGTTAACGGAAACCTCCCGCCGCGTTGCCATGCAGCAAAGCTACTACGACCGCATGATCATCCAAATGGACGAGGTGCGCCGTATGCGGCACGACCTTCGCCATCACCGCGCGGCGCTATCCGCGCTCATTCAAAGCGGCGATACAACCGCGCTCAAGGATTATCTCGACAACACCGCCTTTGTGGAGGACGCGCCGCCCGTTACCGGCAACCTTGCCGCAGACAGCGTGCTGCTCTATTACATGGACGAAGCCAAGGCGCTGGGCGTACCGATGGAAACGACCCTTTCCATCGGGCGGGAAACGCCGTTATCCGATCCCGACATCTGCGTGATCCTCGGCAATCTCCTTGAAAACGCCGTGGACGCGCAAAGGTATCTGCCGCAAGAAAAGCGCCTGATCCGCGTCAACGCCAAAGCCGACGAAACCGGCTTTGCTCTCGCTGTGGACAACCGCTTCGACGGAACACTGCTTGCCGATAACGGCGCGTACCTCTCCCGCAAGGAGGGAGTTGGCCACGGCGTAGGTATAGGCTCCGTGCGTGCGGTGTGCGAAAAGTACGGCGGCGTGTTGCAAATAGAAACGGACGGCGACCTGTTCATGGCGGGCGTTGTGATAGGTCTATAAGCGTTTGCCAAGCCCTTTTATGCAAAAGAGGCCTTGTAAGAAACATTTCATGTCGCTACGCGCACATTTCATGCAGGTTTTCTTGACTTCGACCCTCAAACGGTATCATTTACTATCGGATGGCCGCGCGGGGGCGTCCTTCGTATGCCCGCAGGATTTTGATCCCAATACAACGTAAAAAAGGCTCCGCGTTTTGCGGAGCCTATAGCTCATAGTTACGTCTGAAAGGGGTGTCGTTCATTACCTAGGTTTCACTTGCATGCTTAGTATAGCATGCGGTTTCCTGTAATGTATCACAAAACTGTTACAAATCCCTCAAACTTCTATTATTTTTCTTTTATGGAACTATATCATATACTTGCGTTTTCGCGGAATTGCCGCGTGTAAATTGTGCTATCATGAATACAAACACATCGCAACAACGCCTGCCGACTTTCTGTATAGGAGTATATATCGCATATGAAGGTTTTAATTATCAACCCGGGCGCGACGTCCACCAAAATAGCCGTGTTCGACGAGGAGACCGAGCTTTATAAGCACACCATCGACCACGACGCGGCAAAGCTCGCCCCCTTTCCGTCCGTGATCGATCAAAAGGATTACCGCAAAGCGCTCATCATGCAGTCGCTTGCGGACGCGGGCTACAGCATGGCGGATTTCGCCGCCGTTTGCGGGCGCGGCGGGCTGCTGCGCCATATCCCCTCCGGCACCTATACGGTTACGCCGCAGGCCGTCGAGGATATTGTCAGCGCGCGTTACGGTGAGCACGCGAGCAACCTTGGCGCGCTCCTTGCTAAGGAGCTTGCCGATACCGTCGGCATCCCCTCCTATTTTGTCGATCCCGTCTGCACGGATGAGTTCACGGACATCGCCCGCGTTTCGGGCTTTGCGGGGATGGAACGGCAAAGCTTCTTTCACGCGCTCAACCATAAGGCTATGGCGCGGGAAGCTGCCAAGCGTATCGGGAAACCCTATGAGGCGTTAAACCTCATCGTCGTCCACATGGGCGGCGGCGTATCCGTGGCGCTGCACGAAAAGGGGCGCGTTGTGGACGCTTACAACGTGCGCGACGAGGGCGCGTTTTCCATGGATCGCGGCGGGTCGCTTCCCATCATGCAGGTGATCGATCTTTGCTTTAGCGGCAAGGACAAAAAGGCCGTTAAAAAGCTGCTGGCTTCAGAATCCGGCGTATATTCCTATTGCAAAACGCGGGATTTCCGCGAGGTGGTGCAGCGCATGGAAAACGGCGACGAAACGGCGGCGCTTGTATCTAACGCCATGGTATACCAGCTTGCAAAGGACATCGGCGCTATGGCGACCGTCGTTTGCTGCGAGGTGGACGCGGTGGTGTTGACGGGCGGCATGGCCAACAGCAAATGGCTGTGTGCGAAAATTGAAAAACGCGTTGGTAAGCTCGCCCCCGTGATGGTGCTGCCGGGTGAAAACGAGATGCAAAGCTTGGCGCTGGGCGCGCTTCGGGTTCTCCACGGCGAGCAGCAAGCAAAAACGTATTAAAGCGGAAAGGAAACCGATGCTATGCTCAATCATATCCATGACATACTGGAAAGTGCAAAGACCACCAAGCGCGGCGTGATCGCCGTCGCCGCCGCGCACGACGAGGATGTGCTCAAGGCCGTTACCGCCGCACACGACGCGGGTATGGTGGATACGATCCTCGTGGGCGACACGGACAAGATCAAGCAGATACTGGCAGATCTTGGAAAAGACGCGTCCGCGTTCACGCTGCGCCCCGCCGCTGACGATGTGGACTGTGCGCGCGTCGCCGTCAAGGCTGTGCGGGACGGGGAAGCCACCTTTTTGATGAAGGGCCTTTTGGGTACGGCCGATCTGATGCGCGCCGTGATCGATAAGGAAACGGGACTGCGCACGGATAAGCTCATCAGCCACGTCATGCTCTATGAGGTGGACAGCTATCCCAAGATGCTGGCTCTCACCGACGGCGGCATGAACACCTTCCCGGACGTTGCAAAGAAAGCGGACATACTGGAAAACGCCGCCGCCGTTTTGAAGGCGCTGGGCTATACCGCCATCAACGCCGCCTGCATCTGCGGGGCGGAGGTCGTTAACCCCAAGATACAGTCCACCGTGGACGCAAACGACCTATCCAACATGAAGGAGCGGTGGGCGCCGTACCACATGAATGTGTTTGGCCCCGTGGCGCTCGATCTTGCCATCAGCGCCGCGTCCTGCAAGCATAAGCATTACGAAGCGCCCGGCGCGGGCGACGCAGATATTCTGCTGGTGCCCACCTATGAGGTCGGCAACGGCATCGGCAAGGCCATGACCTATTTTGCTGCGGGTCGCTCCGCAGGTATCATCGTTGGCGCCAAGGTCCCCATCGTGCTGGTGTCCCGCGCGGATTCCGCCCATTCCAAGCTCGCGTCCATCGCGCTTGGAAAACTGGTCGCCGCCAACATGGCATAACATCCAAAAGAAACAGAGCAAACGACAGGAGGAATCATTATGGTATCCAAGCAAATGTACGCGCTGGGCAGCAACCGTTCCTGCATCCGCGAGATCTTCGAATTCGGCCTGAAACGCGCGGCCGAGGTGGGCGCGGAGAACGTGTATGATTTTAGCCTAGGCAATCCCAGCGTCCCCGCCCCCAAGGAAGTGGACAACGCGATCCGCGAGGTGCTCTCCACCCTCTCCCCTATTGAGGTGCACGGCTACACCAGCGCGCCCGGCCGCAACGACACGCGGGACGCTATCGCCGAAAACCTCAACAAGCGCTTCGGCACGCACTTTTCCCGCAAGAACCTCTACATCACCTGTGGGGCGGCGGCCTCCCTGGTTTCCACGCTGCGCGCGCTTACGGTGGATGAACATACGGAGTTTATCGCCTTTGCGCCCTACTTCCCCGAATACAACGTGTTCGCCGCGACCGGCGGCGGCAAGCTTGTGGTGATCCCAGCGGACATACCGCATTTCCAGATCGATTTTGCGGCGCTTGAAAAGACCATCGGCAAGAACACGCAGGGCGTGATCGTCAACTCGCCCAACAACCCTTCGGGCGTCGTCTATACCGAGGAGACCATCCGAAAGCTTGCCGAGGTGCTCTCCGCCAAGCAGAAGGAATTCGGCCACCCGATCTACCTGATCACGGACGAACCCTACCGCGAGCTGCTCTACGATGACATGAAGCTGCCGTTTGTGACGAAATACTATGCAAACACCATCGTTTGCTATTCCTACAGCAAGTCCCTCTCGCTTCCCGGCGAGCGCATTGGCTATGTGCTCGTGCCGGACGAAGCAGAAGATTCCGAGGCCGTCTATGCGGCGATCGCAGGCGCCGCGCGCATCTCCGGCTATGTTTGCGCGCCTTCCCTCATGCAGCATGTGATCGCGCGCTGCGCGGACGTAACGCCCGACCTTGCGCCCTACATTCGCAACCGCGACCTTCTGCTAAGCGAGCTTACCCGCATGGGCTACCATTGCGCTAAGCCCTCCGGCGCGTTCTATCTGTTCGTGGAAGCGCCCGGCGGCGACGCCGAAGCTTTCTGCGCGGCCGCACAAAAATACGATCTGCTGCTCGTGCCCGGCACCGGCTTTGGCTGCCCCACCTATATGCGCCTAAGCTACTGTGTGGATTACGAGATGATCAAGCGCTCGCTTCCCGCCTTTGAAAAGGCCATTGCGGCGTTCAAATAAGCATACGAAAAAAGAGCAGGAGCGCATCGCGTTCCTGCTCTTTTTGATCGTGCGCTTATTCCTTCCGCATAAACAATATGCCCAGCGTCCCCGGGCCGCAGTGGCCGCTGATGGTGCAGCCGGCGTCTGTCAGCAGCACCTCGTCAAAGTGCATGATGGACGATACCACCTCGCGCGCATACGCCGGAAGCGCCGGATCGATCTTGCTGTAGGTAATGAAAATACGGTGCGTATCGATATCCTCGCGCCCCTGCAGGCGGTCTGCGATATAATCGTGCAGGCAGCGCTTGAGCGTACCCTTATACTTTTTCCCCACGCTCATCCTGCCATCCTTGACCTCGATGCAGGGCTTGAGCGATAACAGATTCGCGCCCAGCGCCGCCACGGCGGAGCAGCGTCCGCCCTTATAAAGATAGGTCAGCGTATCCACGACAAAGCTCGCTTCCACCCTGCCCGCGGCGCTTCGAAGCGCCTCTGCGATCTGACCCGCCGCCATGCCCCGCCGCGCAAGCTCGCGCGCCATGAGCACCAACAGTCCCGTGCCCGTGGACAGGTTGCGCGAGTCCACCACATAGACGTTGCCGCCGGCTTCCTTCGCGGCGATACAGGCGCTTTGATAGCAGGCGGACATGTCCGCACTGATATCCACATGGATCACGTCCCGCCCCATCGCGCACTGCGCGCCAAAGACCGCAAGGTAGTCTGCCACGGCTACGGCAGCCGTCTTTGGAAGCTCTCCCGATTGTTCGACGTACGCGTACATCGCCTCCGGCGACATATCCACCCCGTCGCGATACGTCTTGTCGCCCATCGTTATATATAAGGGAAGCAAAGAAACGTCAAACGCTTTCAAGAGGGCAGGCGATAGGTCGCAGGTGCTGTCCGCGCTGATATAAATATCTTTTACATTGCTCATAATGGGATTATTTTACACGAGTTCCACCCGTTTGTATACACTTTTTATGTTTTCTCATTGCAAATATGTTATAATGAGCATATGATTTTACCGATTTGAAAAGGAGTATGCTTTATGTCAAAATCCAAAGTTTATTTTACCGATATGCGGACCACGTTTCAGGAGAATCTTCCCCAAAAGCTGCGCCGCTTGATCGATACGGCCGGTCTTGGCACGTTGGATTTCAACAAGAAATATGTCGCCATCAAGATCCACTTCGGCGAGCCGGGCAATCTAGCCTATCTTCGTCCGCAGTACGCGCGCGTACTGGTCGATTATATTAAGGAGCGCGGCGGACGCCCCTTCCTGACGGACTGCAACACGCTTTACGTCGGCGGCCGCAGCAACGGGCTGGACCATTTGGATTCCGCTTTTGAAAACGGGTATCAGCCCTCCATCACGCACTGCAACACGATCATTGCCGACGGCATCAAGGGCTTGGACGAAGCCATGATCCCCTTGGATTGCCCCGTCGTTAAGGAAGCGAAGATCGGGCGCGCCTTGGCGGACGCGGATATCGTCATAAGCCTCACACACGCCAAAGGTCACGAGCAGGCGGGGTTTGGCGGCGCGCTCAAAAACCTCGGCATGGGCGGCGGCTCCCGCGCGGGCAAATATGAGATGCACTCCTCCGGCAAGCCGGAAGTGGATCACAACCTTTGCATCGGCTGTGGCATGTGCGCAAAATACTGCGCGCAGAACGCCATCAGCATACAGAACAAAAAAGCGACGGTCTCGCAGTCTCTCTGCGCCGGCTGCGGCCGCTGCATCGGCGTATGCCCCCGCAACGCCATCCATTCCACCTTTGACGAGAGCGAAGCTATGCTTAACAAAAAGATCGCCGAATACGCTTACGCCGTCGTCAAGGATAAGCCCCATTTCCATGTAAGCCTCGCCATCGACGTTTCGCCCTATTGCGACTGCCACTCCGAAAACGACGCGCCCATTGTCCCCAACGTGGGCATGTTCGCCTCTTTCGACCCCGTCGCCATCGACGTGGCCAGCGCCGACGCTATCAACCGCCAGCCCATCAACCCCGGCACCATCCTTAGCGAGCTGAAGCACGAGCATGACAACTACTTCGCGGACGTATTTCCCAACACCGTTTGGCATGTGCAGGTGGAGCACGGAGAGGCGATCGGCTTAGGAAAGATGGACTACGAGCTGATCAAAATCTAACTTCAATGCGCGCGCGACAGGTTTTTCATGGAATGTTTTCAATTTCGGCTCTCTTTGGGCTTGTTCGCGCGCGCATAAAGTGATAGAATAACATGATTTTATATGGGCGTATTGGTTACGTTTATTCGTTTGCGCCCGTCACACGGAAGGAATTGGGAAATTCATGGGTCTTTTGGAATTCAACGACGTAGGTATCGACCTCGGTACCGCCAGCGTCTTGGTATATGTCAAAGGCAAGGGCATCGTGCTGCGAGAGCCCTCGGTGGTCGCTGTGGAAAAGCTGACCGGCCGTATTCTCGCCATCGGTGAGGACGCGCGAAAAATGCTCGGCAGAACCCCCGGCAACATCGTGGCGCTGCGTCCGCTGCGTGACGGCGTGATCTCCAACTATGACATTACGGAAAGACTGCTGCATCACTTCCTGAAAAAAGTCTCTGGTACCCATGTGTTCTTCAAACCCCGCGTGGTCGTGTGCGTCCCCTCCGGCGTGACGGAGGTGGAAAAGCGCTCCGTTATCGACGCGACGGAGGAAGCGGGCGCGCGCCACACCTATTTGATCGAAGAACCCATCGCCGCAGCCATAGGCGCCGGTATCGACATATCCGCCCCGCGCGGCTCCATGATCTTGGATATCGGCGGCGGCACGAGCGACGTAGCCATCCTTTCGCTGGGCGGCGCGGTGCTCTCCTCCTCCATCAAGGTCGCGGGCGACAAGTTTGACGAATCCATCGTGCGCTATATGCGCAAAAAGCACAATCTGCTTATCGGCGAGCGCACGGCGGAGGAAATGAAGATCCGCATAGGCTCCGCTTATCCCCGCAAGGAGCAGCTCTTTATCGACGTTAAGGGACGCAACCTGATCTCCGGCCTGCCGCAGGCGATCGTGGTCGCCTCCAACGAGATGATCGACGCTTTGGAAGAGCCGCTGCAATCCATTTTGGAGTGCGTGCGCACCATGTTTGAAAGCACGCCCCCCGAGCTTGCAAGCGACATCACGGAAAGCGGCATTTGTTTGACAGGCGGCGGCGCGCTGCTCTTTGGCATGGATCGCTTCATCGCGGAGCATACCAAGGTGCCCTGCTACATCGCCGAAGACCCCGTATCCTGCGTGGCGATCGGCACGGGCAAGGTGCTCGAAAACATCGATAAGTTCTCAAGCGGCGCCATTTACGATTACAAGCGCGGCGATTATTTCGAAATTACACAGTAGCGCTTCAAGCGCTTCGCTTTCGCTCCGGCGCATACGCGCCGGAGCGATTTTTCCATTTACAACTGTTCACGTTCGCTCACGGTCGTTGTAAATGGCAAGGTGCGAAATCCTTCGGATTTACGTGCGGCCGATGCGGCAAAGCCGCACCGGCCGAATAAATCTGCGAGAGAATATTGCCGAACATCATGGTTCTGTTACCGAAACAAGTGACTGCCGTATCTTTCCAGCAGCTTCATCAGCGGCATACCAAGGCCGTAGCAGGCGGCGGCTTGCCCCGCACCCACATACAGCGCGCACAGGGGAAAGCTTACGCCCACCGCATACACGAAGCATAACAGCCACCCCACGATCAGCGCGTTACAAAGCACAGAGGGCAGCGGCATAAGCCATTTGCTCCAGCCCGCCGCGTGCATTTTCCATGTGCAAACCGCCGCGAGCAGCGTAGCCAGACTTCCCAATATCACATCATAGAGCGCGGCGCCCGTCACAAGGTTCGCGACCAGACACCCAATAAACAGACCCGGCACGGCTGAAACCGTAAAGCAAGGCAGCACGCAGAGCGCCTCGGATATGCGCATCTGCATAAGGCCTGAGCTGATGGGTGCAAAAAGCAGCGTTAACAAAACATAGAGCGCCCCAATCAGAGCGCCCCTTACCAGTTCGCTTGTCTTCATGCCTTACTTGGAGGCAAGGTATTCGTTGATCTTTGCTTCCAGCGCGTCCGCGTCGATGCCGTGCACCGCGCAGGCCTGTTCAAGATTTTCGCCGTGCGCCATCACGCAGCCCAAGCAATGCATGCCGGATTCCATCAGGATATCCGCGATGCCTTCGTCCGCGCGTAAAATCTCCGTGATCGTCATGCTCTTATTGATTTCCACTTTCGTTTCCTCCCGCAAATTGAATCTTCTTGTATTATAAGCGCCCTCGCGCGAAAAGTCTAGCTTCTGGTATCAAACCTACAGCCGCATTTGGTGCAGGTCACGCGCAGCTTGCCCTTGCCGCGCGGCACGCGCAGGCGCTGCATGCATTGCGGACAGCTCAGATACTTGTATTCCCTGTGCGCCTTGATGTCGATCACATTGCCCTTGGTGCGGTTGCGCAGATTGCGCCAGCCCATCACGACGCGATTTTCCAGCGCCAAATATTTGGCAAGCTCCTGCTGGCGCTTGTAGATGTTGCGGGAAAACGCGCGAAATACAGCCAGTCCCATAAGAAGAATGTACACCACGTTGATGATGGCGTAGGGGTATACCGTACGGCGGAAAAACAGGCTGACGACATATACGAACAGCGCCGTGATCACCAACGCCTGATCCAGCTTATCCACGCCATAGCGGCCTTGCATAAAGCGCATGAAAAAGACCTCCTATTGCCGCCTTTGCGGCACCGAAATCAACAATACGCCCGAAAGCGGGCGCAGCACCAGCGACAGCTTCGCCTCCGCCGCATGTACGTGCGCGTCGGTCAGCACATCCGTATACACCGCGTCGATACGCAGCGCCGCAATGTCCGGCCCCTCCGTAAAGTCCTCCGCGCACAGGCGCACCCGCTGCGCGTTTTCGCTGCGGTTGATCGCAAGCACGGCGCTTCCCTCTTCGTCCGCGCGAAGCAGAACGAACACCTCCGTACCGTATGCGCGCATGGCGCAGCCGCCGCGCGTGAGCGCGGCGCTTTCCCGCCGCGCGCGCGTCAAGCGCTTGTAGATCGCAAGGAGCGACTCATCCTCGTATCCCCATGGATAGGTGCGCCTGCAAAAGGGGTCCGCCATACCCATCAGCCCCGCTTCATCGCCATAATAGATGCAGGGCACGCCCGGCATTGCCATCTGCGTCATGACGGCGAGTATCATGCGCGCGCGGCCGCGCCAAAGCGCCTTTTCATCCGGCAGATACACCGCCTGCGCTTCCTTGGAAAGCGCGTCGCGGTGCGGCGCGCCGCAAAGCGCCGTCATGACGCGCACGGTATCGTGGCTGCCCAACAGGTTCATCTGCGCGTCGTAAAAGGGCTTGGGATAGTTTTCCCGCAACATGCCGCAGCGATTGACAAATCCGCGCGCGTCCATGCGGAAAAGCAAAAAATCCACAAGCGCGTCCCGAAACGGATAGCCCATCACGCCGTCCAGCTCCCCGCCGTACACGTAGGCGCGGCGGCGGCCGTAAGCCTCCTTGTTGGAAGCGTCCTCCCAAACCTCGCCCAGGAGCATGCCGTCAGGATCCAGCGTCTTCAGGCAGTTGCGCAAAAACGCGATAAAGCCGTCCGGCAGCTCATCCGCCACGTCCAAACGCCAGCTCGTGATACCCAGCGCCGCATAGCGGGAAAGCAGCGCCTTGATAAACGCCATGTAGGAGCCCTGCTCCTCGCGCAGCTCCGGCAATGTTTTAAAGCCCCACCAGCTCGCGTAGTTATCGGGAAAATTTGAAAACGAATACCAATCGTAATACGGGGAATCCACGCTTTGGTACGCGCCGAGGCTTTCATACCTTCCATACTTATTGAAGTACACGCTGTCGTCCCCGGTATGGGAAAACACGCCGTCGAGCATAATGCGGATCCCCTGTTCCGCCGCCGCCCGCGCAAGCGACGCGAGCGCCTCGTCCCCGCCGAGCATCGGATCGACCTTCTCGTAATCGGCGGTGTTGTAGCGGTGATTGGAGGGCGATTCAAACACCGGATTGAGATAGATGCAGCTTACGCCCAAGCTTTTCAGGTACGGCAGCTTTTGCTGCACACCCAAGAGATCGCCGCCAAAAAAGTCGCAGGGATCGTAAAACTGCTCCTTACCGTAAGGCCGGTAGTTGACCTCCTCGTCCCAGTCCACATGCAGCACGACGCGGCGCCCCATAGCTGTATGATAAGCCGCGCCCGCCTTCGTATACGCGCCGGAGCTTGCAAAGCGGTCGGGGAATATCTGGTAGCATATGCCCTCTCGAAACCATTGCGGCGTTTCAAACGGCGCATAGACCGTCACCTGCCAAGAAGGCGGCTCCCCATGGTCGTAGAGCGTCCCCTCGCCGCCGTTGCAGCCGTAGCAATACGTCTGGCCGTCGCCGCTTAGGATAAAGTAATACCAAAACAGGCCGCACTCTTCCGGCGCCCGCACGCGGAAAACCACGCCGTTTTCTTGCCGTTCGCCGTCCAATACGCATTCCCGCTGATCGATCCACAGCCGCAAACGCACCCGGATGGACGGATCGGGTACGTCGATATACAGGCGCACCCAGCTCCCGCGCGTCACCGCGCCAAAGGGCTCTCGATATGCCAGCGCGCGGGAATTGTGCACAATACCGTTCCAATCGCTCATAAATATGATTTTATCATAAAAGAAGCATACCGCAACACGCGTTGCAGTATTTTCACATTTTGACACAGAAACGCCCTCGCCCGTAAAAAGGCAAGGGCATCATTTGGAAAAAGCGTCAAGCGCGCAAATGGTCGTAAAGCGCCATATATTCGCCCGCCGAACGCGTCCAGCGGAAATCAAGCTTCATGTCGCGCACCATCATCCGCGTCCAAGCGTCCATATAGTGATGCAGACCGATCGCGCGATAGAGCGCGTCAAGCATCTCGTGGGCGTTATAATTCGCAAATGTAAAACCGTTGCCCGCATCCTCAAACTTGTTATAGGGCATGACGGTATCCTTCAGGCCGCCCGTCTCCCTGACGATGGGAATGGCGCCATAGCGCATGGCGATAAGCTGCGAAAGACCGCAAGGCTCAAAGTTAGAAGGCATAAGGAACATATCAGCGCCGGCGTAAACGCGGTGCGCGGCGGCTTCGTTCTGCTCAAACCGCACGCTCACCCTGCCGGGATAGCGCCATGTCGCCCAAGAAAACAGGCCCTCATACCGCTCGTCGCCGCGGCCGAGCACGGCAAGCTCCACGCCGCTGTTCACGATCTCATTGATCACGCGCTCCACAAGATCCAAGCCCTTCTGATCCGTCATGCGCGTTACCATCGCGACAAGCGGTGTGTTCGCGTCCCCGTCCAGATTGAATTCGCGCTGCAAGGCCTCCTTGCAGACAGATTTGCCGGTGGTATCCTCCGGCGTATATTGCTTTGCGATATAACGGTCCGTCGAAGGATCCCAAGTTTCCACGTCAAGGCCGTTGAGAATGCCCGAAAGCGAAGCCTCGCGCGCCCGAAGCAGTCCGTCGAGCGTTTCGCCGTAGTAAGCCGTGCGTATCTCCATGCTGTAGGTGGGGCTGACGGTCGTGATCCAATCGGCGTACACGATGCCCGCTTTCAAGAAATTGATGCAGCCAAAGTATTCCAGCTTATCGCCCGTGAAGCAATCCCAAGGAAGGCTCAATAGATCGGCCAGCGTTTCCCACGGAAAAACGCCCTGAAAGCGCAGATTGTGGATGGTCATGACGGTGCGTATGCGCCCGTAATCGGGCAGTATGGAGTACTGGATGCGCAAAAGCGCGATGGACATGGCCGCCTGCCAGTCGTGCGCGTGCAAGACGTCCGGATAGAAATCGAGATGCCGCATCGCCTCCAGCACCGCCTTGGAAAAGAAAGCAAAGCGTTCCGCCTCGTCCGACGTAAACTTGCCATAGATGTATTCGCGGCCAAAGTACTGCTTGTTATCAAGAAAATAGAAGGTCACGCCGTCCATTTCCAGCGAGTGGACGCCGCAATACTGCTTGCGCCAGCCCATATCCACGGTAAACTCGCACTCTAGCTTCCAGCTTGCGCGGTATTCCTCGGGGATCGCGCTGTACTCAGGCAGCATCACCCGCACGTCCGCGCCAAGCTTCACAAGCTCGCGAGGGAGGGAGCCGACCACGTCCGCCAGTCCGCCGGTTTTGATAAAGGGCGCGCATTCGGACGCCGCAAACAGTACCTTGGGCGGCGCTTTGGGCGCGGGCGCTTTGATCTCGATCGGCTTGGGTGCGGTCGCCGCCTTAGGCGCGGGCTTAGAGGCGGGAGCGGCCGCCGTCTTAGGCGCAGGCTTCTCGGCCGGAGCGGTCGCCGCCTTGGGCGCAGATTTAGAGACGGCTTTTTTCGCCGCCGGTACGTTTTTCTTCGTTGCAGCCGCCTGTGCCTTAGGCTGGCTTTTTCGCTTTTCTTTTTGCTTCTCCATCCTTTTCTCCTGTCCCAAATTGCGCCGCGCTAATCCGCGGCCATTTGAAAGGCGTTCTCCGCCTGTGCTACCGCCTGCCGGTACAGCGCGGTCAGCTGCTCCGGCGCGATCCCCGTTTTCTTGGTAAAGGCGTCCACATCGGCCCATTGACCGGTCTCATACCCTTGGGCGAGCTTGAGGATGCCGCCCAGCACGTCCTTTTGCCGCATCAGCGCGCCCTTGACCCGCGGGGCAACGTGCATCATGTCCAGCAATCTTGGAAGCGCCGTATCCAACGCGCTGTCAAACACGGAGAACATGCCTACCATATAGGCGTCGTCCGCGTATTCATCCTGCTTGAGCGCACGCATCACGCGCTCTGTAAACAGCGCGCGCACCAGCGCAAGCTTTACGGAGTCGTCGTTCTGTTCGGGCATGCAATCCTACAAGAGGACCAGTATGATCCAGCGCCTGATCCCCTCCGTACCCATGCGCGCCAGCGCCTGCGGTACGGAGATGACGCGATTCGCCCGAAAAAACTCCAGCGTATTGATCTTGTTCAGGAGCTTATAGGTCATGCCCGCGTCCTTGATGATGATATCCGCGATCTTATCGTAGGAAGGGTCTTTCTCGTTGATAAGCTGCCACAGCTTCATATGCGTCGCCACAGCAACGTTGATGGTCTCCTTGCGCATAACGACCGGGCGGCTGAAATAGTAGCCCTGAAACAAGCTGTAGCCCATCCGCTTCGCCCATTCAAAATCGCTCTGCGTTTCGATCTTCTCGGCAAGCACCCGCTTGTTTTTACGGTGCGCGCGAACGATGGCGCTTTTCTGCGCTTCGCTTGCAAGCTGAAAGTCCACCTTGATGATTTCGACAAAAGGAAGTATGGGGTCAAAGCAAGGCTGTCCTATATAATCGTCCAGCGCGAAGCGATAGCCTGCTTCGCGAAGCGCTGCGACGCGCGACACAAACGGCTTATCCACCGCCGTATCTTCCAGTATCTCTATCACATAGTCCGCAGGCGCAAGAAGCCGCATAACGTCCGACATGCAGATGTCCTTGGGCAGATTGATAAAAACGCACTTGCCGCCCGATACGTCGTTCAAGGCAAATTCCGTTTGCAGACCGCTGAGTACGTCCCTCGTCGCGACGCTCTGATCCATCTGCGCGGGAAAAAAGTTCTCGTCGCCCCCGCGATAGAGCATTTCATACCCGTAAAGCTTACGGTTCATGTCCACGATGGGCTGCCTTGCAAGATACCTATACATCATGCGCGATCCCGTCCTCCGTATTGTACCGCACGCTGCAATCTGCGATCAAATCGTAGCGCCCTTGCGGATGATGATGGGAAAACTTTCATACCCCGCGAGCTTTCGCCCGGCGCGGATGGTCGTGCCCTTATCCAGCACCGTATAGGATAGCTCACAGTCCTTGCCGATATCCGCCGCCTGCATCACGATGCAGTTTTTGACCCTCGTACCCTTCTGCACGCGCACGCCGCGGAAAAGGATGGAATTCTCCACCTCGCCCTCGATCACGCAGCCGTCGGCGATCAGGCTGTTTTTTGCGCTCCCGTTTTGCGTAAAGCGGGCGGGCACCTCATCCTTGACCTTCGTATAGATCGGATGCTCGGGATTAAACAGATCCGCGCGCGCCTTTCGATCCAGCAGCTCCATATTGTGCTTAAAAAATAGGGGAAGTGAGTTGAGACGCGCCACATACCCATCATATTTCCAGCCGAACATGCGCATGTCCCCCACGCGTTTGAGCAGTACGTCCCGCATGAAATCGTTGAGCCCGTGCGCCGCCGCGTCCTCGATCAAATACTCAAAGAGGGAGCGCTCCATGATATACGCGTCGCAGGCGGTGTTGTTGGTGGTAGCTTGGTACGCGTTATACTCCAGATCCGTTACCATATTATGCTCGTCCAGCACAAGACGCATATCGTCGAAGCGATCCTCCTCGTTAAAGGGCGGCGTTTCGTTATACATGATGGTGATGTCCGCGCCGGTCTTCTGATGCTGCTTGAGCATTTCAAAATAGGTGGTGTTATAGATGGTATGGCTGCCCGTGAGCACGATATAGCGCTGCGTGCTGCGGCGCACATAGCCCATGACGGAGCGGAACGCGTCCACCGTGCCGGTGTAGATCCCCGTGTTCTCCTTGGTGACAAACGGCGGCAGGATAAAAAGCCCGTCGCGCTTACGCCGAAGCTCCCATTCCTTGCCGGAGCCCAAGTGATCCATCAGGGAATGGTAATTGCGCTGCGTAATGATACCTAAATTGGAGATGCCGGAGTTGACCATGCTGCTCATCACAAAGTCGATACAGCGGTAGCGTCCCGCAAAGGGCACCGCCGCAACAGAGCGCGAAAATGTCAGATCGCGAAGGCGCAGATTGGATTCTCCCGTATAGATCAGGCCAAACATTTCGTTTTGCATCAATAGCCCCTCCCCTCGTTCACGATCATGCCCACAGGAATTTTAGCGTTTGGCGCTATGGCGGTATCGTTGGCGACCAAGGTGATGTCCCCCGTCAGGCGCACGTCGTAATCGCCGTGGGAAGCGTCCCGCGGCGCGCCGATGACGGCGTTTTCACCTACGCTCGCGTTTTCACCGAGTATCGCCTTATACACCTTGGCGCCTTTGCCGACCTTCGCGCCGGGCATCAGCAGCGAATCGTAGATCTCCGCGCCCTCCTCCACAGTGCAGCCCGCAAAGAGCACGCTGTGGCGTACAAGACCGTCCACGTCGCAGCCCTCCGTGATCACGCAATCCCGTACGTCCGCGTCGGCGCCTAAAAAATGCGCCGGCATGTTCGGGCTTTTGGAATAGATACGCCATTCCTTATCGTTCAGATCCAGCACCGGCGGATCGCCGATGATGTCCATATTCGCTTCCCAAAGGCTCTGTATCGTCCCGACGTCCTTCCAATAACCCTTGAATTCATACGCCACAAGCTTTTTACCGGAATCCAGCATCGCGGGTATGATGTTATGGCCAAAGTCGTTGGTGGAATCGGCGTCCTCCTCATCCTTTTCCAAATACTCCCGCAGCGCGCTCCACGAAAAGATGTAGATACCCATGGAAGCTTTATCGCTCTTGGGTCGTTTGGGCTTTTCCTCAAATTGCAGTATGTTTTCGTCCGCGTCGGTGTTCATGATGCCAAAGCGGTTCGCTTCCTCCAACGGGACGCGCAGCACAGCGATGGTAGCGTCCGCGCCGTGCTCGATATGGTATTCGAGCATCTTGGCATAATCCATTTTGTAAATGTGATCGCCGGATAGGATCAGCACATAATCGGGGTCGTAGCGTTCAATGAAGGATTTGTTTTGATAGATCGCGTCCGCCGTGCCGGAATACCATTTGCCGCGGCTGCCGGAAACATAGGGCGGCAGCACAAACACGCCGCCGTCGTTGCGGTCAAGATCCCATGCCTGCCCCGTGCCGATGTAGGCGTTTAGCTCAAGCGGTTCGTACTGGGTGAGCACGCCGACCGTGTCCACATTGGAGTTGGTGCAGTTGGACAGCGGAAAATCAATGATGCGGTACTTGCCGCCAAAGGGCACCGCCGGTTTTGCCATTCGGTTGGTCAAGACGCTAAGGCGGCTCCCCTGACCTCCCGCCAGCAGCATGGCGACCATGCGTTTCTTCCTCATCTTCCATTCCTCCTCATGCAGCGGATTCTATCGTTATTTGGTTCGTTTAGCAGCCCGCGGTTCCTTTTCGTTCCGCTTCGGCTTGCGCGCCATAGGCTCCACATAGTAATACGCCGCCTCATAGGACCAAAGCGGCACGTCCACATAATCGCGGCCCTTCTCGTCCTCCTCGGATTCCTGCGTCAAGGAGCGGGAATCAACGCCGGACATAGCCTTGGTAAGCTTACAGGGGGCGTCCAAATACAGCCTGTACCCCGGATTGTCCACGGGCGTAAAGTTGAAGGCGCACAGAAGTTCGTGCTCCTCTTCATCGCGCCGTATGAACGCGATGATGCTGTGCATCGCGTCGTCCACGCTGATCCACGTAAAGCCGTCCCAGCTGGTATCCAGCTCCCAAAGCGCGGGCGTATCCACATAAAAATGATTGAGCGAGCGCATGAATCGCTGAAAGTCCGCGTGCGCGGGATAGCCAAGCAGAAACCAGTCCAGCGACTGCCGGAAATCCCACTCTATAAACTGGGCGATCTCGTTGCCCATGAAGTTGAGCTTCTTGCCCGGATGCGCAAACTGGTACATCATCAAAAGGCGCATCTGCCGGAACTGATCCTCATATGGCCCCGGCATGCGGTTGATAAGCGAGCATTTGCCGTGCACCACCTCGTCATGTGAGAAGGGCAGCACGTGATTTTCGCTGAACGCGTAGCACATGGAGAAGGTCAGCTTGTCATGATGGTTCTTGCGAAAGAGGCTGTCCATGCTCATATAGTCCAGCGTATCGTTCATGAAACCCATGTTCCATTTGAAATCGAAGCCCAAGCCGCCGCGATCCGGCCACGCCGTGACCAGCGGGAAGGCCGTGCTCTCCTCCGCGACCAGAATCGCGCCCGGGCATTCCCGGCGCACAGCCTCGGAAAGGGTCTGCAAGAAAGCGATCGCGTCCAAATTTTCCTTGCCGCCATAGATGTTGGGCACCCACTCGCCGTTCTTTCTTCCGTAGTCAAGATACAGCATGCAGCTCACCGCGTCCACGCGCAGCCCGTCGATATGATATTCTTTTAAGAAGAAAATGGCGTTGGAGATAAGAAAGCTCTGCACCTCGCCCTTTCCGAAGTCGAACACCGCCGTGCCCCATTGCGGCTGAAAGCCGCGCCGCGAATCCGCGTGCTCATATAGCGGCGTTCCGTCGAAGCGATAGAGCCCCTGCTCGTCCTTGGGGAAATGCGCGGGCACCCAGTCCATGATCACATACAGCCCCGCCCGGTGGCAGCAATCCACAAGGTATTTGAATTGCTGCGGCGTGC
>CAZNAL010000017.1:0-5179 GCA_964571055.1 uncultured Oscillospiraceae bacterium
TTTCTCTTCATAATACCAGATGTTTTTCTGTCCATCAAATCGAGAATAGGGGCACACACATCAACTTTGGCCGCGTACTGGGCAGCGGCAGCATACTCAACTGCTATGCGTGGAGCAGCATGAAGGTGAACGACGATACAATCACGGACGAAGCGGAAAAAGGTGCGGATACGAAGAACGGCGCGGACTTGACCTATACGTCAAACACGCTTTCCCCACAGTTTAGCGTCATTTTCACAGGCGGAGTAGATCTATGGAACAAGCCGTTTGCATCCAACGCGCTCCCCACGCTCAACAACGTAGGCGGCACACAGTCGCGCGCGCTGCCTTGGTGGATCGCGGGCGGCGTGCGCACATCTATCACCACGGCGGCGGAGCTGAAAGCGCTTGCGGATTTCGTCAATAACGGCGGCGATACGAGCGGCAAAGCCTACATCCTCGAAAACGATATCGACCTCTCGGCGTACCAAAGCGGCGAGGGCTGGACGCCCATCGGCACATATGTTGACGGTACTAATGATAAACCCTTTAAGGGCAGGTTTAACGGCGGCGGCCATACCGTTACCGGGCTGTATATCAACCGCCCCGGCGCGGATCATCAAGGCCTGTTCGGTTATGTAAACAACGCTGCAACTTATCCCCCGGAGATTGTAGACCTCACCGTGAAGGACGCCAACGTGACGGGGAGAGTCTGCGTCGGCGCGGTAGTAGGCTATTACGATTCCACCAACACCCTGCCGCTTACAGGCTGCGCCATGGTGGGCGGCAGCGTCAACGGCATCGGCGATTCTGACGGTATCGAAGTTGCTAGCACTACCGGCGGTGTGGTTGGCAGAGCAGACGGAGGAATTTCAAACTGCTACTCGACAGGCAGCGTCACCGGTAACGGAAACTATGTCGGCGGCGTGGCGGGCCTAGTAAATCTCGACGCTATTTCAAACTGCTACTCGACAGGCAGCGTCAGTGGTAAAAGCTATGTCGGCGGCGTCGCGGGTCAAGCGAATGGTGGAGTTTCGAATTGCTACGCTACGGGCAGCGTCAGCGGCCAAAGCTATATCGGCGGCGTCGTGGGCTTGACGGATGGCAGCGTTGCTTCCTGCGTTGCGCTCAACCGTGCGGTCACGGCAAGCGTCAGCAGCGCGCGCCGTATCGCGAACAAAAACGGCGACAGTGTTACTATTGCCGACTGCTACGCATGGAGCGGTATGACGGTGAAGGAGGGCGGCAGTATCATAACGCCAACCCCAACCGGTGTTGCTACTGAACACGGCGCAGACCTGACGTATACGGCAAGCGGGCTTTCTCCGAAGGGGTTCAGCGAAATCTTCGGAAACAACATCGCGTGGAACTACCATACGGAGGCGCGCAACACACGCCCCACCCTCAACAACGTGGGCGGCACACAGCCGCACTACCTGCCCTCGTGGATGACGGCGAATGATGACGTGATCTACATCAGCACGGCGGCGGAGCTTGCGCTGCTTGCGGACGAGGTGAACGGTACTGTGCCTGACCCTGACCACCCCGGTCAGAATAAGACTGAGGACAACAAGAGCGGCAAACAATACTACCTCACAAACGACATCGACCTTTCAGCCTACAAAACCGCCGACAGCGGCGAGGGCTGGACGCCCATCGGCAAGTATGTAGATGGTGAAGAAAGCGGCAAGGACTGGCCCTTCGCGGGCAAGTTCTTCGGGCAGGGGCATACCGTGCGCAATCTGACCATCAACAGACAAGGCTTAGCAGCGAATGGCAGAAGCCAGGGGTTGTTCGGTTACGTGGAGGGGACTGCTGAGCATCCGGCGCTAGTCAAGGACTTGATCGTCGAAAATGCTTCCATAACGAGCTATCAGATCATCGGCGCGGTGGTGGGCTATTACGGCTCCCACACCGACGCGCTTACGAACTGCGCCATGGTGGGCGGCAGCGTGGAAGGAACAGGGGGCCAAAGCGAATCGATCGGCGGCGTGGCGGGCACTGTAAAGAGCAGCATCACACGCTGTTACGCTACGGGCAGCGTCGAGGGCAAAAAAATGGTTGGCGGCGTGGTCGGTTCGGCGATGGATGTTTCGAATTGCTACGCCACCGGCGAGGTCAGAGGTAATTATTATAACGACCTGAATCCTCTCAGCAACTGCCTTGTGGGCGGCGTGGCGGGCAAAGTGGAGAACACGATCGCAAGCTGCTATGCCACGGGAAATGTTATATGTGATTCCATGTTCACCGACGTCGGCGGCGTGGCGGGCAGCGTGGGCGGGAATGTCACAAACTGCGTGGCGCTCGGGCGCGTGGTAAGCGGCGGAACGAAGAATCTAGGCCGCGTGGCGGGCATCGTCGGGGGCAGCGACAGCGTCAGTGGTGCCTATGCGCGGAAGGACATGACGGTGAACGGCAGCACCGTAAACGGCGGCTTATCCACCAACAAACAGGGCGCGGATCTTTCGGCCAGCGCGGGCTGGCTGCTTGACGGCACGTCGAAATTCACGTGGCCGGGCTTCACAGCGGCGAACGGCTGGAGCGGCGTGAACGAAACGGCCTATAAGCTGCCCTATCTTACCGGCACACTCGGCAGACCCGCGCTGTCCCTTGGGCAATCCACGGATATACGCTCCGCGATAACGCTGGACAGCTCTAGCGGAAGCGGTGGCACGGCAAGCGTAGAAGCCGTACTGGGCGCGCCCATGCCCGACGTTACACCGCCCACGCGCGATGGCTATACCTTTGCGGGCTACTTTGACGCGGCGGCGGGCGGCACACAGTACTATGACGCCAACGGCAAAAGCGTGCACGATTGGGACACGAATGCAAACACGCTCTATGCGCATTGGACGGCGAATCCCACGCCGCCCGCTCCTCCCGCACCCTCAGGCGGCGGTTCCGCCATGGCGGGCGTAAGCTATACGGGCAACAGCTACGCGGGTGCGTGGAGCCTTGACGGCGTTCTTACCGTACAGGCGCCGTGCGAAAGGCTTGTAAGCGTGGTGGCAGATGGCGCGATGCTATCCAAGAACACGGATTTCACCGTGGGCTGCGGCAGCACCATCATCACCTTTACGCCCGCGTATCTTGCAACGCTCAAGAACGGCGCGCATACCCTTCGCGTGCAGTTTACGGACGGGCAGTATACCGGCACGTTTGTAACGCCGTTGGGTATCGCTGCGGCTGGTGTCGCGGAGGTTCCCGCCACCGGCGGCATATCGTGCGCGTGGGCGGTGCTGCTCCTCGCGGCGGGGTTGGCAGCGCTGCTGCGGCGAAGGGCGCGCGTGCGCGGTTTGCCGTTTATTTAACGACAATCCTTGCCTGATGCGGCTTGCATGCAGTATAATCATACCATACTGTTTTCATTCGCCACAGATCGGAGGCAACCATGCGGCAAAAACGCGTTTCGGAGGCGGTCGTCCGCCGCCTTCCCAAATATTATAGGAACCTGATGAGCTTGCAGGCAAACGGCGCGGAGCGCATCTCCTCAAGCGAGCTCGCGTCCATCATGCGGCTCAATCCATCGCAAGTGCGGCAGGATTTTAACTGCTTCGGCGGCTTTGGCCAGCAGGGCTACGGTTATAACGTCAAGACCCTTTTGGAGCAGATACGCAAGATCCTCACGGACGATCAAAAGCGCACGGCCATCGTGATCGGCGCGGGGCATATCGGGCAGGCGCTCGCCTTTTTTGAGGGCTTTGAACGAGACGGCGTCAGCGTGCGGGCGCTGTTTGATATCGACGAGCGATTGGTAGGTACGCGCATCAACGACAGACCCGTTTTGCATGTGGATACGCTGGAGACGTATATCAAAGAGAACGACATTGATATTGGTATCATCGCCGCAAGGCGGAGCGTTGCGCAGGCTATGACGGACCGCATGGCCGCGGCGGGCATCAAGGGCGTGTGGAATTTTGCGCCGGAGGACGTGGTGTCCGACGTGCCCGTGGAGAGCGTCAATTTAAGCGACAGCCTGCTTTGTTTGCTGTTCCACATGAAGGAAGAGGAATAGGGCGAAGGGTACATTTGGGAAGCCGGTTTCGCCGGCTTTTTTTCTTGATTCTTTTGCTTGCACATTGCGGAATCGTGTAATAAAATAATACGGAAAGTATAGAAAACGAAAGGAGAACGTATCCTATGGATGCCGGGCCATATCCCAGTACGAGCGAATATAACACAATAAAGATATGGGCGGCTCATAGCGTATGATGCGCTGCCCGTAGAAAGGGCAGTGTATGATCGATACCGTTCTCGCACTTCTGAAGGAAAAGAAGTACGCGCAGGTCAAACAAACGGTTCTGGAAATGCACGAAGTGGATGTTGCCGAGATCTTCGAGGAGATCAGCGATACGGAAACCATGCTTCGTCTTTTTCGGTTGCTCCCAAAGGAAACGGCGGCCGAGACCTTCTCCTATATGGAGGCGGATGTGCAGCAGCGCATCATCGAGGCCATCACCGATAAGGAGCTGCGCTATATACTCGACGATATGTATCTTGACGATTATGTGGACATGATCGAGGAAATGCCCGCCAACGTCGTCAAGCGCGTCATGAACAACTCCAGCCGCGAAAACCGAAGCCTTATCAATCAATACCTGAAATATCCCGAGCGCTCCGCGGGCGGCTTGATGACCAACGAGTACGTCTATTTTAAGCGTACCCTTACGGTGACGCAGGCGTTTGACGTGATCCGCAATACGGGCTTGGATAAGGAAACGGTATACACCTGCTATGTTATCGACGCACAGCGGCATTTGGAGGGCACGGTATCCGTGCTTGAACTGCTGCTGGCCGAACCCGACGCGCGCATCGAAGATTTGATGGAGGACAACCCCATCTATGTCCAGACGCTGGAGGATCAGGAGGAGGTCGCCAAGATGTTCTCCCGTTACGACATGATCGCCATGCCCGTTGTGGACAACGAGAAGCGTTTGGTGGGCATCATCACCATCGACGACGCGATGGACGTTTTGCAGGAGGAGAACACGGAGGACTTCGAGAGGATGGCCGGTATTACCGCGAGCGGCGACGAGAGCTACCTCAAAACGCCCGCGTGGAAGCTTGCGAAAAACCGCATCGTGTGGCTTATCATCCTCATGCTTTCCGCCATGGTGACGGGCGCGCTGCTGGAGCATTACGAGGCGGCGATCGCGACCGTGCCGCTGCTGGTTTCCTTTATCCCGATGCTGATGGATAC
>CAZNAL010000017.1:5189-26683 GCA_964571055.1 uncultured Oscillospiraceae bacterium
AGCCAAGCCTCCACCACCATCATCCGCGGCATGGCGCTTGACGAGATCGAGGCGAAGGATTTTCTCAAGGTTTGGTTTAAGGAAATACGCGTGGCGCTGATCTGTGCGGTCGTGCTTTCCATCGTCAACTTTCTGCGCATATGGCTGCAATACGGCGACGTGGGCGTGGCGACGGTGGTGAGCCTCACGCTCATCGCCACGATCTGCATCGCGAAGTCGTTAGGCTGCGTGCTGCCCATGCTTGCAAAAAAGCTGCGGCTTGATCCTGCGATCGTCGCTTCGCCCATGATCACGACCATCACGGACGCGTGCTCTATCCTCGCGTTCTTCGGCATCGCGGTGCGGCTGCTTTCGGACAGGCTGTAGATGCTAGCGCATTCGCCCAAGGTCGTGCGGCCTTGGGCGAGTCTGTTTATCGACAAAGGTCATTCGACCTTTGTCGATGGTTACAATTTACAACTGTTCGCTTTGCTCACGGTCGTTGTAAATTGCATAGAAACCCTTGCACGGCAAGGGTTTTCGAATCTGACGCACATGTCGTCAGATTCGCTTGGAAGTCAAGGGGGGCCCCTTGACAATCCCAAGAGGAATGCTGACCGATTTATGCTTCGGCTTAACGGGCTAGCGCCGCCACGCGGGCAGTACGCCCACCGATGCGAGCTTTTTGTAAAAGGTGGGTATGGGAAGGCCGATCACGTTAAAGTAGCAGCCCTCCACCTTCTCCACGAGCACCGCGCCGATGCCCTGCACGCCGTAAGCGCCGGCTTTATCCATGGGTTCGCCGGAGGCGATGTAGTCCGTGATCTCCGCGTCGGAAAGCGAAGCGAACGTCACGTTCGTGATCTCATGGAACACGATGCGCTTTGTGTCCGTGAGGATCGCGACGCCCGTGTACACCGCGTGCGTCCGCCCCGAAAGCAGGTGCAAAATCCGCGAAGCGTCCGCTTTGTCGGCGGGCTTGCCGATGATCTTTCCATCCAGATACACGACGGTATCCGCGCCCACGACACAGCAGCCGGGGGCGTTTTTTTTGACGGAAAGCGCTTTTCGTTCCGCCAGCGTCTCCACCATTTCGGCGGGCGGGCAGGGGGGAAGGCTTTCATCCGCGTCGCTGGGGCAAAGCGTATAAGAAAGCCCCATCAGATCAAACATTTCCCGGCGTCTGGGCGAGCCGGAGGCCAATATCAATTCCATGCGCACAGCCTACCATATCCGCCGTATATTTACAAGTGAATTGGGAATGCTTACCTTGATAGAAGCTCTTATAACAGAGTCTCTCGGAGGACGATATGCGAACAGGACTTTCGGGATTGCTGCGGGGCGTGCTGCCGGGCGTGGCCATCGATTTGGGTACGGTGAATACGCTCATCGCCGTGCGTGGGCGGGGCATTGTGCTCAAAGAGCCGAGCGCCATCGCCGTCTCCGCGAAAAACGAACGGGAAATATTGGCTGTCGGCCGCGCGGCGCTCACGATGCTTGGGCGCACGCCCGGCGGTATACGCGTGCTCTATCCCATGCGGGACGGGGTCGTGGCGGATTACGGGATGTGCGAGGCCATGCTGCGCTTTTATCTCAAAAAGGTGCTGGGTAGGCGCGCGCCTTGGGGCGCGGAGCTGATGCTGTGCCTTCCCATGTGCGTAACCAGCGTGGAGCGCAAGGCCTTGCAGGAGGCCGCGCGCGCGACTGGTATGCGCGAAACGCGCTTTATGGAGGAGCCGCTTGCGGCGGCCCTTGGCGCGCATCTGCCGGTGGACGCGCCCATCGGCTCCATGATCGTGGACATAGGCGGGGGCACGACGGACGTTGCGGTGTTGTCGCTGGGCGGGATCGCCGCGTCATGCAGCATCCGCACGGGCGGCATCCACATCGACGAGGCGATCATAGAGTATGTGGACAAGGCGCACGGGCTGGTGATCGGCCGCCGCACGGCGGAGGACATCAAGCTGGGGATCGGCGCGATGAGCCTGCACGACGGCGCTTGCATGCAGGTGCGCGGACGCAAGCGGGAAAGCGGGCTGCCCGTGAGCCTGACCGTGGGCGCGGGGGAGATCGGCCACGCTATCCTGCCCGTGGTGCGGAAACTGTTGGACGCCGTGCGAAAGACCCTTGCCGAAACGCCGCCGGAGCTTGCGGGGGACGTCGGTGCGCAGGGCATCGCCCTTTGCGGCGGCGGCGCGCAGCTTAAAGGCCTGGATCAGCTTGTGACGGCGGAAACGGGCGTGCATACGTATGTGGCCGCCGACCCCATGGACTGCGTGGTGCTTGGCGCCATGCGCGCGATGATGGGTATGGGCCTTCCCGCGGCGCCGCAGGAGGATTTTGGCACCGTGGAAACCGGGTGAAACGCGCATGAACAGAATGTGACGAATAGCGGCCGCGCCTTGCGCACAGCCGCTGTTCGCATTATAATAAGCTTGCATTCTTGTGGAAAACGGAGACAATGTGAAGAACATTTTTCACAACAAACCGCTGCTGATTTTGATTGTGGCGATCATCCTGCTGATCGTCCTCGCTTTGGCGACCTCGGGAAGCCGTACCGTAAGCGCTGCGGAAAGCGCCATCGGGGCTGTCATAGGTCCCGTGCAGGGCTTTGCGGCGCGCGCGTCGGACGCCATTATCGCCTTTTTCCAGCGCGTGTTTTCCACCACCGACGCCGACAAGGAGAACGAACAGCTTCGCGCCTACATCGCGCAGCTTGAGGAAGCGCAAAGCGGTGTGAAGGAGATGGAGCAGGAGAACGCGCGGCTCAAGGAGCTGCTTAGCTATGTGCAGGAGGATGAAAACAACGCCTACATCACGGCGCGCGTGATCGCGAAAAACCAATCCGTATGGTTTGACGTGTTCACCATCAACGCCGGACGCAACCAAGGCGTCAAGGAGAACATGCCCGTGCTATGCGGGGACGGGCTGGTCGGGCGGGTCACGGACGTGGCCGCTACCTATTCCAAGGTCACATCCATCATCGATACGACCTCCAACATCAGCGTCATGGTACAGCGCACGCGCGATAACGCCATGGCGCGCGGCGTGTTCAACACTACCAAGGACGACATGCTGGAGCTTTATTATCTGCCCGAGGGCGGCGATCTTGTGCCGGGTGACGTTATCGTTACCAACGGCTTGGGCGGCGTGTTCCCCAAGGGCGTCACGGTAGGCACGGTCACGGAGGTCAGCCGCGTGACGGAAGAGATCAACGCGCGCAACGCCACCATTTTGCCATCCGTGGATTTCCGCCACTTGGAGGAGGTGCTGGTGATGGTGCAAACGGAGGCGGAGGAATAGCCTATGCGCTGGAAACGATTCTGGGTACCGCTGATCTTCCTGCTGGGTATGTACTTTGACGCCATCTTTTTTGCGCGTGTGAACTTGTACGGCGTCCATCCCGACGTGCTCATCGCCGCCATGGTATCCTACGGGGTGCTCGTGGGCGGCCTGCCCGCAAGCATACTGGGCTGCCTCTTGGGTTTGTATATGGACGTTATGTTCGGGAAGATCATAGGGCTAAACGCCATCAGCTATATGACGGCGGGGTACGCGGGCGGCTTGTTCTTTCAGAAGTTTTACGCGGATAACGCCGTCATTCCCGCCGTTACGGCGGCGGCCGGGCAGTTTTTACAGGAGCATATCATGGCGGCAGCCATGGCGCTGCGCGGCGGCAGCTTTCCGTATCTGGTCACGCTTAGTACGCACATACTGCCCTGTACGCTGGCGACGGGTCTTTTGTGCATGCCGCTGCACCTGCTGATGCGCTATGCGCTCGAGCAGCAGACACGGCTTCGCGGCTCCGAGACCCATCACGGGTAACGCCGCGCGGGAGAAACCATGAAACGATTTCCTAACAGTCGCTATATTTTGCTTGCGCTCGTCATGATAGGTCTGATGAGCGCGTTGATCGTGCGCCTTGGCGAGCTTACGCTGACACAGGGCGAGACGCTCTCCACCGAGGCTGCGGAGCGTGCGCAGAGCACCATCGTATCCAAGGGAAAGCGCGGGCGCATTCTCGACCGCAACGGCGTGGTGCTCGCCTACAGCGAGGCGTGCTATAACGTGGAGTTTTTGCGCGACCCGGAAAAGCGAAGCGCCAACGATTCGGCGCTGTATACCGAATCGCTCATTAAGGCTATCGAGATCATCGAGGAGGGCGGCGGCAAAACCATCGACACCTCCTATATCCAAAAGGACGAAAACGGCGAACTGGTGTTCAACTTCCGCGTGGAGAGCGAGAGCGCCGTCAAGGCGCGTTACAAGAACTTTTGCAGCGCCATGGGCTTCACCATCGACGACGATTTGGATAAACCCCAATCGCAGTGGGATCTCTCCAAATGGCCGTCGGCGGAATTCTGCTACAATTTCCTGCGAAAAAGCTGGTGTATCCCCGAGGAAATGAGCTTTGAGGACGCTGTCAAGGTCATATCCATTCGTCAAGAGGTCAACCTCAACAACTATAGAGCGTATGAACCCATCACCATCGCCACGGACGTCAGCATGGACGTTGTGGCGCGCTTGAGCCTGCACGCTGCGGAGCTGCCCGGCATCCAAACCTCGCAGAGCACCACGCGCACCTATCCCTACAAGGAAACGGCGGCGCATATCGTGGGGTATTTAAGCGCCAACGCCAATTCCGTCACCGCGGCTTATCTAAAACGGCTCGGGTACACGGAGAACGATTATCAAGGCGCCGTAGCGTATGAGGCGGACGGCATAACGCCGCTCAAGGATGAAGCGACGGGGGAAACGCTCTACAATATGCTCAAGCTCGGCTATTCCTACACGGATTATATCGGCGTTTCCGGGATCGAGGCCACCATGGAGGCGTACCTTACGGGCGCGACCACCGCGCATCACGGCGAAACCGTGGTGGAGATCAACAAAAACGGCAGCATCATCCGCGAGATTTCCTCCACCAACCCCACGGACGGCAAGGACGTTATGCTGACGCTGGATATTGAACTTCAAAAGGTCACGGAAAAGGCGCTTGCCGACCTGATCGCGGATCTTGCGCAGGCGGAGCAGCTCAAGATCGAGGAGGACGCGCTGTTGCCTGAGGAGGAGCAGGATTACGGGTCGTACACCGACATCAAGACGGCGACCGCCGGTACCATCGTCGTGATGAACCCGCAGGACGGCACGGTGCTCGCCATGGCCTCCAGCCCCTCCTACGACCCCAACTGGTTTTTGCAGGGCTTGACCGACGAGCAGTTTGAGTATCTGTTCGGGGAAAGCTCCAAGGATTCCACCCCCATGCGCAATAAGGCGGTCTCTGCAAAGCTCGCGCCGGGCTCCATCTTCAAGATGGTCACGGGCATCGCGGGCATATCCGAGGGCGCTATCGGCCTTACGGAGACGGTCAACGACCTGGGACCCTATTACGCGCACGACGAAAACGGGACGGAGATCAAAACCGGTGCGCCGCGCTGCTGGACGCGGCATCCCGCCAACCATCACGATCAGGACATTACACAGGCCTTGAAAAACTCCTGCAACTATTATTTCTTTACCGTCGCGGAGCGCCTTGGCATCGAAAAGCTCAACGAGTGGTCGGGGAAATTCGGCCTGACAAGCCCCACCGACATCGAGCTGACAGGCGAAACGGCGGGCATCGTGGGCGGGCAGAAGGTGCTTTTCGACTGCGATTTGACAAAGCTTGACGGGACGCTGGACGTGACGGGGCAAAAGACCAGCCTGCCAACGCTGATCTATAGCAAGCTCTGCACGCGTCTGCGCGAGTATGTGGCGGGCCGCGCCATGGAGATCGACGAAAACGCGATCACGCGCTGCGCCATGCGCCTGATGCAGCTGCAGGACGGCAGCCTTACCAACAAGGGGCCGCAGGTGCGAAGCATCCTCAGCGAGGAGCTGGGCATTCCCGAGGGCGTTACGGCGACGCAGACATGGGTGAACGAGATCATGTCCTACCTCAACGAGATCCAGTGGAAGGTCACGCTGACCATACGTTCCGGCATGGGGCAGGGCGTGACGCTGGTAACGCCCGTGGAGATCGCGCGCTACGTTTCCTCCATCGCTAACGAGGGTACCGTGTATGACGCGCGCATCGTGGACAAGATACAGACCGACGAGGGCGAGACCGTCAAGCAGTTTGAAACGGAGGTGTTTAACGACCTGGACGTTTCTCCCGAGGTGTGGACGGCTGTAAAGCAGGGCATGACCGCCGTCGTTTCGCCCGAGGACACGGGCACCGCCGAAGGCGCGTTCAGCGAAGAATTCGCCGCCACCTATCAGGATCGTATCGCCGGCAAGACGGGCTCGGCACAGGTCAGCAACGACCGGCCCGATATCGAGAACACCGGCTGGTTCGTCTGCTACGGCCCGCGGGAGAATCCCGAGGTCGTGGTCGTGATCTGCATCCCCAACGGCTGGGCGGGCTCCAAGACCGCGCCCGCCGCCGAGGACATTTTGACCTATTATTTCGACAAGCAGGAAAAGGCCGCGCCGGAGAACCTCGTGGCGATCAATGAGATCGCGCCTTGATATACTTTCGCATATTTCCTTTTTTTCTCAAGGCGGGGGCGTTATAATAGACCGAGTGACAATTCATGATGCGGAGGAAAACAACGATGATGCAAAATCCGGACAGGATCTGTTTTTCCATAGGCCCTGTCAATGTATACTGGTACGGCGTGCTCATGGCGACGGGCATCGTGCTCGCGATTCTGCTTGCCATGCAGGAGGCAAAGCGCAAGAAGCTCTATGCCGACGCGATCATCGACGCGTGCCTGATCATGATCCCCATGGGCGTGATCGGCGCGCGGCTTTATTATGTGCTCTTCGAGTGGGAAACCTACGCGGCGAACCCCATCAGCGCCCTGTATATCTGGCAGGGCGGGCTTGCCATGTACGGCAGCATGATAGGCGGGCTTCTAGGCCTGTTCATCTTCTCCCGCTGGAAAAAGATACGCTTTACCAAGATGATCGACTGTATCGCGCCGGGCTTGGTGCTTGCGCAAGCCATCGGGCGCTGGGGCAATTTCTTTAACCAAGAGGCGTTCGGCCTTCCTGTGACGCAGGGCATGATGGAGCGCCTGCCCTTGCTTCGCTACTTCCCCTTTTCCGTTTATATCGAGGGCGCGCACAGCTTTGACGGGGTGTTTTGCACCAATCCCGTGCATTTGGCGACCTTCTTCTATGAGTCCGCTTGGTGTTTGCTCGTCGCTATCGTAATTTGGTGCTGCCGCAAAAAGTTCAAGCATGACGGAGACGCTTTCTTGACCTACCTGTTGCTCTACGGGTTTGAACGCATGTTCGTGGAGGGATTGCGCGGGGACAGTTTGTATCTCTTGCAGCCCGGCGGCGTTTTTGTAAACGGCGTGCGCGTCTCGCAGATGCTAAGTTTTCTTGCGGTCGTCGCGATCGGGCTGTTTTTCATTCTCCGCGCCGTGCGGGAGAAGAAGGAGGGGCGCTTGATGTGGCCCGCGCCCGAGGCTGCGGCTGACGACGCTGCGACGGATGAAACGGAAGCCGGGGACGCGGCGTATACCGAGGACGCTGACGACGTTGCGCCTACAGACGATACGGAAACTGCGCCTGACGCTGACGACGCGCGGGACGCACGGGACGACTGATACGGCATAAGGAGGGTAATGCTATGCGGAATTTGACCATGATGACGGATCTATACCAGCTTACAATGATGTACGGGTACTTCAAAAGCGGCATGACGAAAAATCAGGCGGTGTTCGATCTGTTTTTCCGCCGCTGCAGCCCCAACAGCGCCTATTGCATCATGGCGGGTACGCAGTCGGTGATCGATTATATCAACCAGCTGCATTTTACCGAGGAGGATATTGCGTATCTGCGTTCGCTGCAGCTCTTTGACGAAGCCTTCTTGGAGATGCTCTCTACCCTCCGCTTTACGGGCGAAATTTACGGCATGGAGGAGGGAACGCTCGTGTTCCCCAACGAACCGCTGCTGCGTGTCAAGGCGCCCATCATCGAAGCGCAGCTTGTGGAAACGACGCTTTTGAACCTCGTGAACTCGCAGACCCTCATCGCGTCCAAGGCGGCGCGCGTCGTGTACGCGGCTGCGGGCGACGTTGTGATGGAATTTGGCCTTCGCCGCGCGCAGGGGCCGGATGCGGGCACCTTGGGGGCGCGCGCCGCGGTGATCGCGGGGTGTGCCGGTACAAGCAACGTCCTGACCGGCCAGCTTTTTGACGTGAAGGTGATGGGTACGCACGCGCATAGCTGGGTGCAAAGCTTCCCCACGGAGCTTGACGCGTTCCGGGCGTATGCCAATACCTTCCCCGACGCGTGCATGCTGCTGGTGGATACCTACGATACGCTCAAAAGCGGCGTGCCCAACGCCATCAAGGTGTTTGACGAGCTGCGCGCACAGGGGCACGAACCCGTGGGCATCCGTTTGGACAGCGGCGACTTGGCGTACTTATCCAAAAAGGCGCGCATCATGCTGGACGAGGCGGGTTACCCGAACGCGGGCATCTGCGCTTCCAGCGACCTTGACGAGATGGTGATACGGGATCTAAAGATACAGGGCGCGAAGATCAACTCGTGGGGCGTGGGGACAAAGCTCATCACCTCCGCAGACAATCCGGCGCTCGGCGGCGTATACAAGATGTCCGCCGAGATCGTTAACGGCGTGACCATACCCAAGATCAAGCTCAGCGAGAATATAGAAAAGCTTACCAACCCCGGCTATAAAAAGGTGTTCCGCCTGTATAGCCAGAAGGGGATGGCCGTGGCCGATCTGATCGCGCTCGACGAGGAGACCATCGACGCCTCTAAGCCGCTGCGCCTGTACCATCCCGAGCAGACCTACAAGAGCATGGTGGTGGAGAACTTTACCGTGCGTGAGCTGCTCGTGCCCCTCTTTATCGACGGCAAGCAGATGTATACGCCGCCTACGGTCATGGAAATGCAGGCGTACTGCAAGCGGGAGCTTGCTACGCTCTATGAGGAAAGCAAGCGTACGCTGAACCCGCACGCCTATAAGGTGGATATATCGGACAAACTGTACGATCTGAAAAAGGAGCTTATCAACAAGAACAGGGAGATATGAAAAGGATAGCCATATGCCTTGCGCTGATGCTGTGTATGCCGCTGTGCGGGTGCGTCCGTGACGAACCCGTGCTGATGCCCGCCTACACGCTGCCGAGCGACCCCACGCCCACGCTTGCGCCCGCGCCCACGATAGCGCCTACGCCCACGCCTGCTCCCACGCCCTCGCCCACGCCGCTTATCGACGTGACGGGCGTTGACATCGAGGGTGTGGATCATTTCAGGCGGTATCTGCACTTTCGCAACATACAGGTCTACGAGCAATGCGAGGACACGTTTGTGGACGCGTTGCTCGTTAACGACTACCCTCTGCCGCTCATGTGCGCGGCGACGGTGACCTTTTATGAGGAGGCGGGCGGCGAGGGGATCGCCGAGGGCAAGCTGCAAACGCGCGACGGCGAGTATGTGCTGCTGCTGCCGCCGGGTGAAACGACCATATTTGCGCAGATCGACACCGACATGCGCCTAACCGCCCTACCCTTTGAGATCGCGTTCGACGCGTCGCTGGGCGTATTACCCGCCTAAGCTTTGCATAAAGGCCGCGTAACGATCCGTGACATGCAGCTGTGCGTATTTTAATGCCGATGCAAAGGCCGACGTGCTCGACGCGTCGCTTTGCGCGGTTTTTTCTATGGCCGCAAGCGCGTCGTCATAGCAGGAAAGGAGCGACGCAAGCGTCGCCTGCTCCCCCTCGTAGCTTCCAAGCAGCGCCATATCCTCCCGCAGCGCCTGCGCGATGCGATTAAGTTCCGCCTTGCTCTCGTCCACGCTCTGATCGCCCTTATCAAAGGAAAGCACGCAATCCGTCAATGCTTCTTGCGCGTCGGCGATCGCGCGAAAGCCGGCGCGCACTTCTTCGAGCTGCGCCTCCTGCGCGCTGACGCGGTAGGTGGCGGCGTCGGCGGAGAAGGTGTAAAGCGCGCAGTCCACGCCCTGTTCCACAAGCCTGTCCTTGACGCTGCGCGCGTCGGCCTCCGCAGCGTAGCCCGCCGCGATCACGCGGTAACGATCCGCGTCCTTGAGCACATATCCGCCGCCGCCAAGCTGTTGCAGCTGCGCCGACTGCGCCGCCGCGTTTTCTTCCGACGCGTATACGCCCATTTGCAGCGCGTAACAGGTGACGGCGGGAAGCGTCATGTCGGCGTCCACGGCCTTGCGGGACGTATCAAGCGCTACCTGCATGGCCGCCGCCGTGTCAGTCTCCTCCATCTGCGGCGTTTCCGTTTTCGCGGGCTTCAGCCGTTCCACGGCGGAAAATACGGGTACGACCACGTTCTGCGCGATCCAAGTGCCCGCGGCAGAGGCGGATACGAGATAGACGATCGCCGCCACCATGCAGATCGCGACGAAGGCGCGGCCCGCTTCGCCCGTGTTTTTTCCGGTGCGGCGCGCCGCCTTTCGCCGCCTGTTTCGCTTGTATTCCATATGCCCCCGCCTCCTCAACATTTCATAGTATACCTATGTGCGCGGCACACGGAAAATGCGTGTATCGGGACAAGACGCGATTTCCCGCGCACAGGGCGGAGCGCGCGAAAAAAATCGGCCAAGGTCCAAATGACCTTGGCCGAAAAAAGCTGCGAGCAAGCCGTAAGCCGGGTTCTGTCCAAATCCTTGCGGACTCTGTGTGACCATCTATCTAGGCCTGCCGTTGCCAACAGGCTCAAGCGATTATCGAGAGCGTGACGGGCCGCCATTAAATGCTCTCATTCCAATCTTGCACCGGGTGGGGTTTACATGACGGACAAGTCGCCAAGCCGTCGGTGAGCTCTTACCTCGCCTTTCCATCCTTACCTCGCTTGCGCGGGGCGGTGTCTCTCTGTTGCACTTTCCCTAAAGTCGCCTTCGCCGGACGTTATCCGGCACCCTGCCCTATGGAGCCCGGACTTTCCTCCCCGCTTGCGCGGGGCGGCCACATAGCTTACTCGCAAATCCTTATGCAGTTTTCAAATATCAGATGTAGAGGATGCGTCCGCAATTCTCGCATTCCACCAGCGAATCCGAAGACGCGACCCTTTTTACCACCGATGTGGGCAGCGACATGTTGCAGCCCGCGCATTGGTTGTTTTCCACCTTGGCGATGGGGTTGGGGTAGTGTGTCTTCACCACGTCGTATTTTTTGAGAAACGCGGGATCGACCAGTGTACGCGCTTTTTTGACCTCCGCCTGCAAAGCGCTTACCTCCGGCTTCGCCGCGTCCGCCTCCTGCTCGCACACGATGCGCACGGCGTCATATTCCTTCTTGGCCTTGTTGGCTCTGGCGTTGACGTTTTTATAGTCCGCCATGGCCTTTTCGATCCATTCGAGGGTCTCGAAAAGCTCCCGGCGCGCGCCGGTGATCTTTTCCACCAAGGTCTCCATGGCGCGGCGCGATTCCGTCATTTCCGCGGCGGTGCATTCCTCGTCCTTTTCCATGATCTCGAATTCGCCCGCCTCCAGCTCATACTGATGCTGCAGCTCGTCAAAAAGGGCGGAAACCCTATCGACGGCGGCCTTACGGCTTTCGATCTGGCTTTGGGTAGCCTTGATCTGGGATTGCTGCTCGCTCAAAAAGCTGTGCAGCTTATTGAGACGCTGGCGCTGCGGCGTGGCTTTGATGCGGTTTTCCAGCTGGTCCAGCTTTTGCACCGCTTCGTGGTATTTCCACAGCGCTTCAAGTTTGTTACTGCTCATGTTCCATTACGCTCCTTCTTCGAGGCTGCGCCGGAGGCTACAGGCACTTTAGGCATGCGCCCTCCAAACACGTTACCTTATATTGTACATCATTTGTGAGCGCTTGTAAACGCTGCGCCAAAGGTGTGAGCACCACGCGCTCTGTTTCATAGTGCCCCGCGACGATGACGTTGACGCCCGCTTGCTGCGCCCAAAGCGCGCGGTCGTGGCTCAATTCGCCCGTCACGAAGGTGTCCGCGCCCGCCGCGACAGCCGCGGGCAGGTCGCTTCCGCCCGCGCCGCCCAAGAGCGCTGCGCGGGATACGGGCGCCTTGGCGTCGCCAACATAGCGCACGGTCGTACTGAGCGCTTCCTGCACGAAGGACGCAAAATCGCCCAAGCAAGGGAAGCCCTCCACGCGCCCCGCACGGCCGATCCCATCCAATGGCAGCGGCTGTGTATCCGTGACGCGCAGAACGCGCGCAAGCTGGTCGTTCACGCCGCCCTGCGCCGCGTCGAGGTTGGTATGCGCCGCAAACAAGCCGATGCCGTGGCGGATGAGCTGATAGGCGGCGGCGGTATCCGGGTCGTCGGGGAGGAAGCGCCGCACGGGGTTCCAAAACAGCGGGTGATGCGTAAGCAGCAGGTCGGCGTTAAAATCGACGGCCTCGCCGACTGTAACGGGCGTGGCGTCCAGCGCGACAAGCACCCGCTTGATCTCCTTCCGTTCCGTACCGATGAGAAGGCCGGGGTTATCCCGTTCCCAAGCGAGCGCCTTGGGCGCGATCTCTTCCATACAATCCAAAAAATCCGAAAGCTTCATGGTTCCATCTCCTTCGCCAAAGCGATCAACGCGTCCGTTTCCGCGCATATCTCTTGAAGCTGCGCGGGGCTTCGGCCCTTCTTTTGCGCCTTTTCAAGCCGCCGCATGTGGCTGTCCCGGTAGGCTTGCAGCATGGGTATAAGCAAGGGATCGTGCAATACAAAGGGCAGCGTGCCAAAGGTGTAATGCCCCGCCGGAAAGCCGGGCGGGAAGGGGCGCGGCGTACCGCTTCGCGCCGCGATGATCTGGTAGTAGCGCCCCGCGTCGAATACGATCTGCTCGTCAAAGATCTCGTAATCGTGCGCGTAAAGATACGCGCGAAGCTCCGCCGTACCGCGCATGGGCTGCATGACGATGCGCCGCGCCGCGCGCGCGGCAGGTTCGCCCTCCGCAAGCATGCGCGCGATCAGCTCGCCGCCCATGCCGCAAAAAAACAGCGTGTCGGCTTCGCCCGATTGCAGGACGGACAAACCGTCTCCCACACGAAGCGCAAACGCATCCTGCAAGGAACACAGCGCGCGGAGCGCCTTGGCTTTTTCAAGGGAGGTTTCGCTCACGTCCGAGCCGATGGCGCGCGCGGCGCGCCCTTGCTGCAAAAGCCAAACGCAGAGCCTGCCGTGGTCGCAGCCGACGTCGGCCGCCGTTTCGCCCTCCATCCGCGTGCCGGCGGCGAGCAGACGCGGGCGCAGATGCACATTCTTCATAGCATAAAGTATATCGGAAAGAAAACGCAATAGCAAATGTTTCCCTGCGGAATTGACGGCAAATCATGACACGGGCGGCAATTCATAGTATAATAAAGCAACAAATCGTATGGAGTGAAGCGTGCCGATGAAAACCGTATGGGGCGAAGAGCTAGATCCAAGGAGCATACTGCCGGAATACCCGCGCCCGCAGATGGCGCGTGAAAGCTATCTGAACCTAAACGGCGCTTGGCGTTATGCTATAACGAACGGGGAAAACGCGCCGCAGAGCTGGGATGGCGAGATCCTCGTACCCTTCTCGCCCGAGTGCGAGCTGTCGCACGTCGGGCGTGCGCTGCTGCCTACGCAGACGCTTTGGTATATGCGCGAGGTCACGCTGCCGCGCGGCTTTTGCATGGGGCGCGTGCTGCTGCATTTGGGTGCGGTGGATCAACAGGCGCGGGTGTATGTAAACGGCGTGCAGGTTTGCGCGCATGTAGGGGGGTATCTTCCCTTCTGCGCGGATATCACGCCATGCCTTCCGCCGTTTGGCGCGGAGGAGGAAAGCCCGGCTGTGTCCTTTACGCTGACCGTGCAGGTCAAAGACGCGACGGACGCGTCTTACCACGCGCGCGGCAAGCAAAAGCGCAAAAAGGGCGGCATATGGTATATGCCGCAAAGCGGCATTTGGCAGACGGTGTGGCTGGAGAGCGTGCCAAACGAATACATCGAGGCGCTGCGCATCACGCCCTGCTATGATGAAAGCGCCGTGGAGATCACGGTCGTCGCAAACGCCCCCCTTCCCTGCACGGCGCGCGTGGGCGACGTCGTAGCACAGATGCGCGCGAACGAACCGGCGCGCATATCGCTCTTGGGCTTCACGCCTTGGTCGCCGGAGCATCCGCATCTGTACGACCTCAAGGTGCAGATGGGGGAGGATTGCGTGCAAAGCTATTTTGCGATGCGCAAGTTCTCCGTGCAGGCGGATGAAACGGGCACGAAGCGGCTGTTTTTGAACAACAAGCCCTATTTCCATAACGGCGTGCTGGATCAGGGCTACTGGCCGGACGGGCTGTACACCGCGCCGTCGGACGCGGCTATCGTACAGGATATAGAGAGTATGAAGCGCTTGGGCTTCAACACGCTGCGCAAGCACGCGAAGATTGAGCCGCTGCGCTGGTATTATCATTGCGACCGTCTGGGCATGCTCGTTTGGCAGGACGCGGTGAACGGCGGGGGCAAATACGATTTCTTGACCGTGACGGCGCCGCTTTTTACGGGCAAACATCAAAAGGACGACGACTACGCGCGCTTCGGCCGCGCGGACGCGGCGGGACGGAGCGAATATCTGCGCGAGCTTGCGGAGATGGTGACGCTTCTGTATAACTGCCCCTGCGTCGCCCTGTGGACGCCCTTTAACGAGGGCTGGGGGCAGTTTGACGCGGCGGCGGTATACGAAACGCTTACAAGGCTCGATCCCACCCGCATCGTCGATCACGCAAGCGGCTGGCACGATCAGGGCGTGGGTGAGATAAGGAGTCTGCACGTCTATTTCCGCGCCTATCGCTTTGCGCCGGACGCCTTGGGTCGGGCTGTGGCGCTCTCCGAATTCGGAGGCTATAAATATAGGATGCCGGGGCATACGCCTGCGGGGAAATCCTTCGGCTACAAGGACTGCGCTTCCAAGGAGGAATTCGCGCGCGCGTATGCGAAGCTCTACGAAAACGAGATATTGCCCGCCAAAGAAAAAGGCCTTGCAGCCGCCGTCTACACGCAGTTAAGCGATGTGGAAGGCGAGTGCAACGGCCTGTTGACCTATGACCGGCGGGAGATCAAGCTGGACGAGGAGACGGTTAAGCGCATCAACGCGCGGCTTTCGGACGCGGAGTAGACGTTAACGCAGCTTGTCCAGCCCCAGTATGTCAAGCGTAGCAAAATAATCGGCGGGCGTTTCCGCGCGGCGGATGAGGCGCACGCTGCCGCCCGTTTGCAAAAGAAGCTCGGCGCTTCTAAGCTTGCCGTTGTAGTTATAGCCCATGGAGTGGCCGTGAGCGCCCGTGTCGTGGATCACCAACAGATCCCCCATATCGATTTGGGGAAGATGGCGGTCGATGGCAAATTTATCGTTGTTTTCGCAAAGCGCGCCCGTGACGTCGTACACATGGTCACAGGGTGCGTTTTCCTTACCCATGACGCTGATGTGATGATACGCGCCGTACATGGCGGGGCGCATAAGGTCGGCGGCGCATGCGTCCACACCGATGAAATGCTTGTAGATGCGCTTTTCGTGCATGACCCTTGTGACAAGATAGCCTATAGGCCCCGTGACATAGCGGCCAAGCTCCGTAAAGAGGCTGGGGCGAAGCGTCGTGCCGTCAAACGCCGCGTGGTAGGCTTTTTCTACGCCCTTGCCGATGGAAACGACGTCCGCTTCGGGAGCATCGGGAAGGTAGGGGATGCCTATGCCGCCCGAAAGGTTGATAAAGGCGATGTCCGCGCCCGTTTCCTCGTGCAGCGCGCGCGCCGTATCAAAAAGGAGCTTTGCAAGCGACGGATAATAGGTAGGATCCATGGCGTTGGAAACGAGAAACGCGTGCAGGCCGAAGCGCTTGGCGCCAAGCGTTTGCAGACGCCGAAAGCCGGAGAAGAGCTGCTCGCGGGTAAAGCCGTATTTCGCATCCTTGGGGTCGTCCATGATGGCGTTGGAGAGCGACCAGTCGCCGCCGGGATTGAAGCGGCAGCAGACGGTTTCGGGTATGCCGCCGTTTGCGGCTAAAAAGTCGATATGCGTCTCGTCGTCCAAATTGATGTACGCGCCAAGCCGCCTTGCGTATCGGTATTCCTCGGCGGGCGTATCGTTGGAGGAGAACATGATGCCCTCGTCCCGCACGCCGATAGCGTCTGCGAGCATCAGCTCCGTATAAGAGGAGCAGTCCAGCCCGCAGCCTTCGTCCTTTAGGATGGAAAGGATGACGGGATTGGGGCAGGCCTTGACGGCATAGTATTCACGATACCCCTCGTTCCACTCGAACGCTTGCTTCAGCGCCCGAACACGGGCGCGCAGGGCCTGTTCGTCATAGATGTGAAAGGGCGTGGGAAACGCGTCCGCGATACGCGAGAGCGTATCCTTGGTAAAGGGCAGGGTCTTCATGGTATACCTCCGATGCGGGAATGATTTTTAGCTTCCAAAGAGTATACCACATTTCGCGCGGCTTATGGAACCCAATCCGCGCGGCGCGGCACTTTTTTTACGCCGGCGACGTCCGCGATGGCGGCGGCGAGATAATCGGCGGCGTTGAGCGCCTGTTCCAGCGTGTTCATGTTGTGCCCGACCTCCGCGAGCAGGCATTGGTCGCTTACGTGCTGGTTATAACGTCCGGTTTTCACGCGGATGTCGCGCGCGAGCTGCGCGTCAACCCCCTGCAGCTTTGCGCTTACGGCGGCGGCCAGCGCGTAGTTGGACTCAAAATCCGGCATTTCTCCAAAGCCGTTGCCCGTAGCGCCCTCACCGGTGCCCACGACGAACATGACGCGCGCGACCTCCTTGCCGTCGATGATGAGATAGTCCGTTTTGCCTTCGTCCGAACCGTAGGCGTCCCGATGGACGTCGATGAACATGCTGAGCGATGGGTATTGCGTCTGGTACGCGCGCATCGTTTCCACCGAGCGGGAATAGGAGGTGGATAGCTTGGGCGGCTCGTGGTTGGTCGTATCATGCAGGACGTTGAGGCCGTATTCGTCCTTGAGAAGTGCAGCAAGGCGCGCGCCTACGGCCAGCACGCTTTTGTCAGCCTCCTCCGTGCGCCACGCGCCGCTTTCCACATAGCTTGACGCGGGGGTTTGGCGGTAAGCTTCCGTGGCATGCGTGTGGTAGATGAGAATGCGCGGCGCTTCGCCGGAAAGATCCACATGCTCCCTGTGTTGGATGCGCACAAGCTCCATGCGGAAGCTTTCGCCCACGCCCTCGTCGATATCCGCCTGCACCGGCGGCACGGGCGTAGGCGCGGGCGTGGGTCCCGCGCCGTAAACAAGCGGGAGCTGTGCGCCCAAAACGCCCCTGTACAGGCTAGGCGCAAGGCCGTACAGCCTTCCTTGCAGCAATAAAAAGCAGCCGCACAGCAGCATAAGAAGCAGCGGCGCGCGGGAACGCTTTCCCTTAACGCCGCGCTGTGGGCGCGTTCGCTTTTGCACCATGTATGACAAGCCCTCCCATGGAACATATCTATGAGAGGGGCGGGTTCGTTATGCGATGAGCATGCGCACCTGTTCGTAGGAAGCGCCGAAGAGCGCCATGTTCAAGCCGTCCGCGACAATGCTGGACATATCCGTAAGGATGGCGTCTACATCCTTGGGCGTTACGATCAACGGCCCAAAGTTCTCCTCGGCGATTTGTTCGGCCAAAGCGCGCAGTTCCTCCTCTTTTTCCGCAAACCCCAGCTTATCGGCAAGCAGCGAGAGCGTATCCTGCGAGATGGTGCTTGCGTACACCACCATGGGTACGCCTATGGCGATGACGGGCACATGAAACGCTTCTTCCGTAAAAGCGGCGCGCGCGTTGCCTACGCCGCTGCCCGGCTGGATGCCGGTATCCGTAAGCTGGATCGTGGTGCTGATGCGGGCCGTACGGCGCGAGGCGAGGGAATCGATCACGAGGATCAGCGAGGGCTTGACGTGCTCCACCACGCCGCGCACCACCTCCGCGGTTTCCACCCCCGTTACGCCCAATACCCCCGGCGCGACAGCGCAGACGGCGCGAACGGGCGCGGAGAAGGCGTCGGGCAGGTATTGGGCGACGTGCCGCGTCACATAGACGCGGTCGATCACGCGGGAGCCCAGCGCGTCCGGAGTGACGGTGCGGTTCCCCAAGCCCACCGTCAGCACGGTAGCGGACGCGTCAAGTGGCGCGAAGAGCTGCTGAAGCTCCTTCGCGAGCGCCTTGCTCGTTTGGGAAAAGAGCGAAAGCGGGCGTTCCGAAAGTTTGGGTACGTCCAGCGTTACATAGCGGCCGACGGGCTTATGAAGCGCTTCGGCCGCTTCGTTCGTTTCCACGCGGATGCGCGTGACGAGGATATCCCCCTGTTGCAGGGTTTCTTCGCGTATGCCGGGCTGTTCGGGATGGAGTTCCCGCGCTTCGGACGCAAGATCGGTGTATATGCTTGAAGCCATAGGTGCGCCTCCGATGCTTTTTTCCTAGTATGCGCAAAGGTGCGGAAGGAAACACCCGATGGAGCGATATATGAAAATCCATGGAAAATATCTTGGAAAAAGCCTTGCAATCCGGTAAATGCCGTGTTATAATCTGCAATGTTCGAGTAAAAAACAGGGGGTGAAACGATTTGGCAAACCACAAGTCCGCATTAAAGCGCGTGAGCATCACGACGAAGAAGAACCTGAAGAATCGCATGGTGACGTCGCAGCTGAAGACCATCGTCAAGAAGGTCGATGCCGTGATGGCGACCGGCGACGCCGATGCAGCGAACGCCGCTTATCTTAATGCTGTCAGCACCGTGGACAAGGCTGCCGCCAAGGGCGTGATTCATAAGAACGCCGCGAATCGTAAAAAGGCGCAGCTTGCAGCCAAAATGGCCGCGAAATAATCACCCCGTTCACAGTATAAAGCAAGGGAGTCGCAAGGCTCCTTTTTTAGCTTCTATTTGGCGCGCAATGCAGCACCGCTTGTTCCAGCGCGTCCCGATCCTTCCTTTGCCCCGTGACCTGTAAATACCCCACGTCGCTGAAGGCCTTTACGTTTTGCAGGAGCATTTCCCTGCTGTAGCGCTTGGCGGCTTCGTAGGAAAGTCCCGCCGCGTAGGCGCTGCCGCCGAGCTTTGCGACGACCGCCTTTTTATCAAGCCCCGCTTCCGCGTAGATCTTTGCCTGCAGCATCTGTTTAAACCGTCCCGCCATCAAGGACGCGATGGAAAACGCGTTGCCCTGCTCCAAAAGCGCGGAGAGCGCGCGCAGCCCGTCCGCCGTTTTGCCCGCGAGCAGACAATCCATCATGGCGAATACGCCGTATTCGATATTGCGCGTTACGGCAACGTCGATCATTTCCCGGGTAATCTCATTTCCCGCGCCCGCATAGCCCGCCGCTTTCGCAAGCTCGTTGCCCAAATCTCCCAGCTCGCATCCCACAAGCTTGACAAGATAGCGCGCTGCCGCGGGCGACAGGGTCGTTTCATATTGTTTTGCTTGCTGCTGTACCCAAAGCGTCGCCTCGGCTTCGCTCAAAATATCGAAGCTTATCAGCCTGTCGTCAGCCTTAAAGGCTTTGACGGCGGCGAGGGTACCGTTTGCTTCGCCCCGTATTGCAAAAAGCAGCAGCGTCGTGTCCGGCATGTCGGGGATGTAGGCGGCAAGCTTGTCCCACTGCTCCTTGGCGGGGAGCGCGCGGCAGACTACAAGTCTTCGCGCCGCGAAAAAGGGAAGCTGCTCGCAGGCGGCGCGCAGCGACGAAACGTCGAGCGCCGAAAAAAACTGCACGTTGAGATCGCGCGCCGCAGGCTCCACGGTATCTACGATGCGCTGTATGGCGGTCTCCTTGACGTGTTCCTCCTTGCCGTGGAGTAAATACGCGCCGGAAAGCGCGTTATCCTTTATGAGCTTGAAAAAGGCGGTATGGTTCATGCGTTTATCATAGCATAAAAGACGCAAAAAAGCATCAGTATGAGTACGATCAGCGCGCCTGTACGCTTAAAGCGCCGGTCGCGCAGCACATAGTCGGAGCAAAGCAGCATCAGGATATAGCAAAGCAAGCAGATCAGCGCGCCGGGACGCGTCTTGCACGCTAGCACCGCGTGCGGGAGGTTGGAGAGCACGCCGGAAACGCCGCGCACGAGTGTTATGATGTGATACCCAATAAAGGCGGGCAGCCTTGCAAGCGCGGGGCTTAAAGGATAGAGCATGACGGCGAGGAAGGCAGGGATCACGGAAAACGGCAGCAGCGGGAGCAAAAGAAGGTTTGCAAGAAGCGAATAGAGGGGTATGCGGCCAAAGTATAGGGCGGTGAGGGGAAGCGTCCCGCAGGTCGCGCCGACGCTTACGCCCACGCTGTCCGCAAGCGCCTTGGGAAGCGGCGAAAGCAGGCGCGAAAGCGGCGGCAGAAGCAGCGCGATGCCGATGACCGCGCCAAAGGAGAGCTGGAAGCCGACGGCAAAGAGCGAAGCGGGCGCGCAGAGCAGGATCACAAGCGCGGCGAGCGCCAAGGCGGAAGGAAGGTCGCTGCGCCTTTGAAAAACGGGTGCGCCAAGGAAACACAGCGTCATGACGGACGCGCGCATCAGCGAGGCGGGGAAGGCGGCGAGCGCACAATAGAAAAGAAGGAAAAGACCCGTTGCGGCAAAACGCAGTTTGGGGCGTCCGGGTGGTATCAGAAGGCAGAGCGCACCCGCGAAAAAGGATACGTGCAAGCCGGAAAGCGCTAAGATATGGCCCACGCCGACGGCGCGCAGCGCTTCCGCGTCCGCTTGGAGAATATAGGTCGTATCGCCCCAAAGCACGCCGCGAAACAATGGAGCGGCGTCGTAAAAGAGGCGGTCGGTGATGGAAAGAAGCGAATCGCGCAGCGCGGAGAACGCGCCCGCCACAGGGGAGAGGAAGGCGTACAGCGGCGAAGGATCGAAGAGAAGCGAAAGCCGCGCGCGCAGCATACCCAGAAGCGCGGCGAGCGCGAACGCGAGCAAAGCGTACCGGCGGCGAAAAAGCAAAAGCAGGGCGAGCGCACAAAAAAGGCACATGAGCCATAAAGCCCATGTGCCGGCGCACGTTTCATGAAAGGCAATGCCCAAACAGAAGCCCAGCGCCGCACGCACGAGCGGCCTGCGGTTGAAAAGGCGCGCGGGAAGCGCCGCTTCCATACGCTTAGGCTTGGACGGCGATGGCCTCGACCTCCACCAGCGCGCCGCCGGGCAGATTGCCTACCTGAATGCAGGAGCGGGCGGGGAAGTCGCTGCCAAAGTGCTCCTTATAGATGCGGTTGACGTTTGCAAACTCGCCCATATCCATGACGAACACGGTGGTTTTGACGACGTGCTGCATATCCGAGCCAGCGGCGGCGAGTATGTTCGCGAGGTTCTTGAAGGCCTGTTCGGCCTGCGGTTCCACGCCGTCTAGAAGCTTGCCTGTAGCGGGGTCAATGCCGATCTGACCGGATACGAATACAAAGCCGTTGGCCGCGTTGGCGTGGCTGTAAGGACCCAGCGCTGCGGGCGCGTTGTTGGCGACGATGATCTCCTTTTTCATGGCGTTTCTCCTTTATTCGTTCTAGTGATGTGCGGCTGGAAGCCTGTACCTATGCTATCATTCGG
>CAZNAL010000018.1:0-21546 GCA_964571055.1 uncultured Oscillospiraceae bacterium
GAGCGCCGCCTTGCCAAGGCGGAGGTGGCGGGTTCGAGCCCCGTCTCCCGCTCCAATAAAATAAGACCCCTTGTGGGTCTTATTTTGTTGGATTTGAAAATAGACGGGGCTCGAAGGGCGGATCAGAAAAGCGTCCTGTGGACGGTTTTCCCGCCCCGGGCTGGCGACGGCGCGTCCCCGCGCCGTCGGGCGAGCCCCGTCTCCCGCTCCAATAGAAAACGGTACCTTTAGGGTGCCGTTTTCTATTGGCGGAAAATCAGAGGGGCTCGAAGCTGCGTCCGAGCTTTGCGAGGAAAAATGGCAACGGTGTTGCCATTTTAGCAGCCGGCTTTTGCATACAAGCCTGATCGCGCCGCGCGAAGCGCAAGCGAGCATGGCTGATGTGCGCAAAAGGTGCCCCGTCTCCCGCTCCAACCGCGCCGTGATGCATGGCTGTTGTTTTGCAAACAAATGTGCTATAACTAAAGCAAATGACGAAACTCGCGCAAGGGAGAAAAGGATGTCAAAAACCTTGGATGAAAGCTTGATCTATGAGATCCTCGCCGCCGTCGCGGAAATACCGGCGGGCAGCGTCGCCTCCTATGGGCAGATCGCGCGGCTGGTCGGCCGGGAGCGAAACGCGCGCCTGGTCGGCAAGGTTCTTGGCATGGCGGAATACTATGGCGATTTTCCCTGTCACAGGGTCGTAAACCACGCAGGCCGTCTCGCGCCGCATTTTCAAGAACAAAGGGCGCGCCTTTTCGCGGAGGGTGTGGAATGCGGGAAAAACGACCGCGTCGATATGAAGAAATACCAATGGGACTGTTAAAACGTCCCTATTACCTCGCCTTGACCTGCCGCGCGATGGTCTCGAAAAGCTGACGCGGCACGATGGGCTTGGATAGATGCCCGTTCATGCCCGCGTCCAGCGAGGTCTGTACGTCCTCGATAAAGGCGTCCGCCGTCATGGCGACAATGGGAACTGCCTTTGCGTCCGCGCGCGCCATGGCGCGGATGGAACGGGTGGCTTCCAAGCCGTCCATCACCGGCATACGGATGTCCATCAGCACAAGATCGTAGTAGCCTTCGGGCGAAGCGGCAAACCTGTCGCAGCCGATGCGCCCGTTTTCCGCACATTCCACGATACAGCCCTTTTTGCCCAGCAGCCGCACGACGATCTGCGCGTTGAGCGGATGATCCTCGCAAAGCAGGATATGCAGGCCGTTGAGCACGCTTAGATCGACAGGCGCTTCGGCTTCCCGCGCGGGCGGCTCCGCAAGCTCCACCGGCATGTCTACGGTAAAGGTCGTTCCTTCCCCCTTTTTGCTCACCACCGTGATGCCGCCGCCCATAAGCTCGACCAATTGCTTGACGATGGAAAGCCCCAGCCCCGTGCCTTGGTTGCTCGCGGCGCCCGCGTAGCGCGCCTCCTGCGCGAAGCTGTCAAAGGCCTTGGGAAGGAATTCCTCGCTCATGCCACAGCCCGTGTCGCTGATGGTATAACGTTTGTGCACGAGCCCCTTCTCCGCCCCCACGTTCTCCGAAGTAAACGCGATCCGCCCGCCCGCGGGCGTAAACTTTACGGCGTTGGACAGAAGGTTGATGAAAATTTGATTGAAGCGCACCTTATCGATCTTTACCCAATGCCTTGCAGCGGGCGCGGTGAAGACGAACTCGATCCCCTTCTTCCTGCACTGCTCGCCGATCACGGTTTGGATGGTGTTGACAAAATCGTCCAGAGAATACAGCTCCGGCTGCAAAACCAGCTTCTTGTTTTCAATACGGGACATATCCAGCACATCGTTGATGATACCCAGCAGATATTCGCCCGAAATGTGTATCTTCTCCAAATACTCGTCCTTTTGCGCTTCTGTCGCGTCCTCCGTCATCTCAACGTCGGACATGGAAAGGATGGCGTTCAGGGGCGTTCGCATGTCGTGGCTCATATGCGAGAAGAAATCGCTCTTGGCGTGGTTCGCTTCATTCGCCGCGTCCACGGCTTTTTGCAGGGCGTTTTTCTGCCGCTGCTCCTCCTCGTAAAGGTTTGTGATGTCGCGCCGCGAGATCACGATATCCTCGTGCGTATCGTCAAGATAGTAGACGCTGGAGCGTTTTCGCAGGATCCTGCCGTCGGCAAGCCGGAGCCGGAAGGTATGCTCGACCATCGGCGCTGTTTCGAGGCTGCTTTGAAGGCCCTCCATGCTGAAAAAGTCAAGGCACCCCTGCCTGTCCTCCTCCAGCACGTTTTCCTCCGGCAGGCGCTTAATGCCCACGTTATGGTCAAAGCTCGTGCCCGCCTGTATGGCGCTGTACTCGCCCATTTCCTTGAGCATGTGCGCCTTACCGCTTTTGACGCTAACGAGCGCCACGGTGTCGATCTCGTTGGCCATGGCGCTTTGCAGCGCCAGCCTGTCCTTTCTTTCGTCGTCGATGTCGCGCGTATACAAAAAGGCGATGATCTCCCCCGAATTGGGTCTTTGCATCACCGTCGCGACGGAGCGCACATAGCGAAGCCCCAGCCCCGGCAGCGTCCGGCGATAGATCAGCGTAAAGGACGTTTCGCCGCGGGAATACCGTTTGGCAAGCTCCCCTGAAAAAAGCGTGTCGCGAACGCGTTCCTTATCCTCCGGCGCGATGTTGCGCAAAAGCGCCGCGCGCAACTCCTCGCCGACCATGGCGCCCGCGCGCATGCCGGGCACATCGTCGTACATGGAATGGTATTCCTCGATCACATGCGTCGTTAAATTGATCTGATAGTAATTGACCGCGTTCTTGATAAGCTCATGGCGCAGCTGCAGCTCGTGTTCAAAGCGAAGCTGCATTTCCTTCTGCAGATCGGCGTTGATGGAGAAGCCGATCGCCATGCGGCTTTGAAACGCGGGATCGCGTAAACGCGAATAGACAAGGCGCTGCCACTCATACCGCCCCGTGTGCTTGTTGCGTACGCGCACCGTGCATTCGCTGTTTTCGGCGTCATCTTGCATCTGTTGATAAAACGCCGCGTAGGCGGGCTCGTCGTCGGGGAACACCTCCCCCGTGCCGATGACCGTCTGCGGCATGTTGGGGACTTTGGAAGGATACGCCGCCATGCGCGTGTTGCTGAACCACTGCTCGACGCATTGCGCGTCGATGTCATACAGCCACAGGCTGATGCCGCTGCGCGCGCTGGCCAGATCGATACCGCGCTGGCTGGTCTCCAGCTTCAACTGCGTGGTCTTGAGAGCGTTGATGTCCGAATAGAAGGCAAAGAACCTGCACTTCTCCTTGGCGCGCAGCGCGATGTTGCCGCGTATGTTCATCCAACGGTAGCCACCGCCGCCCTCTAGGATGCGCGCGTCGTAGTTCACCATGCGGTTTTCGCGGATGGCTTGGCGCACCTCCTCCTCTAGCCCCGGCACGTCATCGGGATGCACCGCGCTGTATACCGATGCGGCCTCGTACTTTTGCCTGTCCTCCCGCGTATCGTTGAGTATGGCGTAATAGCCGTCGTTAAGATACACAAGCTCGACGCGCCCGTCGTCATACGCGTCAAAAATACCCACGCCGCCGGGCAGACCGTTCACGAGATCGCGCAGGCTTCTTTGCGCGGCGATGCGCTCCGTCTCGTCGAGCATGTACTCCACGAGCGCGGGCCGGCCATTCCATTCGATCAGCTTGCCGCGCAGGCGGTAATGCCGCCCGGTAGCTTCGCTGGAATATTCGCGCACGGTATACGCGTCGTAGTTGGCGCTGTGGATATAGCATTCCGCACAGGGCGCTTTTTGGCCCTTCAAATAGCCGTAGCAGGTACAGCCCCGCGCGGCTTCGAGCGGTTTCCCGACCATATCCGCGCACTTCCGGTTGACATACAGCAGTTCAAAGGTCTCCGCGTCGCATACATAGATCGCGCTTGCGGCGTCGTCCAGCAGCTTATCGAATCGCTCCCTTGTGGTTTGATTCATATCGTGCGTCTCCACTCTTTGTTGTTCCATCCTTTCCCAAGGCGGTTATTGTTTCCGTTCCTCCAGCAGCTTCTGTATCGCAGCGTACAGCACCTGCGGATCGATGGGTTTGGTGATATGCGCGTCCATGCCGTTTGCAAGCGACATTTCCACGTCCTCGTCAAAGGCGTTGGCCGTCATGGCGATGATGGGGATCTCGCGGCTTCCCGCCTTTTTCAGCTTTCGTATGCTTTGCGTGGCGGTCATGCCGTCCATCACGGGCATGAGGATATCCATGAGGATCGCGTCAAAGAAGCCGTCAGGCGCCGTGGTAAAGGTTTCAAGCGCCTCCAAGCCGTTGTTCGCCACAACGATGCGCGCGCCCACCTTTTCCAGCAGCCGCCGCGCCACCTCGACGTTGAGCGGATGATCCTCCGCGATCAGTATCCGCTTGCCGGTAAAATCGAACTTGGGCGGCGCGATCGACTTGCGCTTTTGCTTTTTGCCCGCGAAAACCTTCTCGAACGCGCCGCGTATAGAGGCTTGGAACAGCGGCTTTTCCACGAACAGATCCACGCCCGCCGCGCGCGCCCGTTCCTCGATGGCGTGATAGTCGTAAGCCGTCATGATGATGATCGTCGTATTGGCGCGGACGAGCTTGCGAATCCGCCGCGCCGTTTCAACGCCGTCCATCTCCGGCATCTTCCAATCGATGAAGACCGCGTCAAAATCCCGCTTGTCCGCGCGCGCTTCTTTGACGCGCGCCACGGCGGCTTGCCCGGAATCCGCCCATTCCGCCTCCATCCCCATGCTTGCGAGCATGCTTTGGGTAGCCTTGCACACCGTCGCGTCGTCGTCCACCACCAGCACGCGCAGCGCGGAAAGGCCCGGCTCGCTATGAAGCCGCGCCGCGTTCTCGCTCGCCTCGGGAATGGTAAGCTGCACGTCGATGGTGAATACGGAGCCTACGTTCTTGACGCTTTGGACGCTGATATGGCCGCTCATCATATCCACCATGTTCTTGGTGATGGCCAGCCCCAGCCCCGTGCCGGTGGAGGTGGAAACGAAGCTTGCGGATTCCTGCGAGAAGGCGTCGAACAGATGCGGCAAAAACGCCTCGTCGATACCCACGCCCGTGTCGCTTACCACAAAGCGCAGGGTGGCTACGCTGCCCACGCGCTTTAGCTGCTCCATGCTAAGCGTGATCCTGCCGCCTGCGCGCGTGAATTTGACGGCGTTACCCAACACGTTTATGAGTATCTGCTGGAGCTTGGTGACGTCGCCTATGTAGGCGGACTCCATGTAGCTGTTCACCACGGCGTCGTAATCCACGCCCTTTTCGCTCGCCTGCCCGTAGATCAGGTTGTTGACCGAATGGATCAGCTTATCAAAATCAAAGGGCGCTATGTTGAGCGTCATATGCCCGCTCTCGATCCGGGACATCTCCAAAATGTCGTTGATAAGAGAAAGGAGATAGCGCGCGGACATGCCGATCTTGCCGATGGCGTCGTCCATGGCCTCGGGATCGTTCACGTCGGAAGCCGCGAGGGTGGAAAGGCCGATGATCGCGTTCATGGGCGTGCGCAGCTCGTGGCTCATGCGGGAAAGGAATTGCGACTTGGCGTGGCTTGCCTGATTGGCGGCTTCAAGCGCCGCTTCGAGCGCGGCGTTCTTTTCCGCTTCCTCCCGTATGATCGCCGTGACGTCCTCGCGGACCATAGCGATGATCTCGCGCTGCGGATCGACGTAATACTGGATGATCTTTTTATAGCGCACGCCGCCGTCGGGCTGCAGCTCGCGGTAAACGAACTGTACGCGCGGCTGCCGTTTGAGATTGGACTTCATGTTGGCGACAAGCATGCTGCTTAATGTGCTCTCCCGATCCTCGGGATGGATAATCTGCGCTGATGCGCGTATGGACGCGTCGCTGTCCCTGCCCCTGCGCGGCGGCATATGATAGGTTTCGCCCGCCTTGGGGAAGGTCGTAAAGCGCTTGCTGCGCCCGTCGATCCGCGCTACATAATCATAGCTCTCGGACGCGAGGCTGTGGTACATCAGCGTTTGCAGCTTCTCCTCCTCCACGTCGTAGCAGTATTGGAAAAGCAGCACGTCCGAGCCGTTCGGGTCGCGCATGAGGTGCATGATGTTGCGCACCCATTTGATCTCGCCGCCCGGCATACGCCGCCGGTAATCGACCTTGAACTCGGTCTCGCCGTTTGCAAAGTGCGCCAACAGCTCCTCCCGGTCGTTAAATACGCAGAAGCGCTGCCGCTCCTCCTCGTCGATGATGATCTCCCGAAGCTGCGCCTCCCTGCCGGAAAACGCGATGCGCTCCTCGATCGGCACGGGCGTTCCGTCGCCATATGCGTACTCCATGACCTCGCCCGTGGTCACGTTGAACAAACCCTGTATCACCAAGTCCTTTTCGCCAAGCGAGGGCTTTTTGCGTTCCATTTCGTATTTTGCCTGCAGTTCCTTCTGCGCGTCGATCAAAAAGCCCGTGCAGACGGTGATGACGTACTCTCCGGCTTCGTTATAGAGGTTGTTGAGATTGACGCGCGCCCAATGGACGCTGCCGCGGATCATCAGGCGCACCTCCGTGCCCGCGTGCTTTTCGCCGCACCGAACCGCGTGGTAGGCCGCCTCGTAAGCGTCCCAATCCTCCGGCTGTACGATCTTTAAGCGCTTCCACGTCGTTAGATATTCCTCAACGACCGGCGGAACGCCAAACGCTTCCTGATTTTTGACGTCCATATACGCGCGATCCCGCAGCGCGTCGTAGCGCCAATACCAAAGCCCCGCGGTCTCCGCGGCGAATTCCAGCGCCTGCTCGCTCTCGCGCAGCCGCCGCTCCGCGTCGTATTCAGGCGTTACGTCCGTGTAGCTGACGTAGACGAGCAGCGTACCGTCCGGCTGCTCCACCGCCGTACCCCTAAGGTGCACCCACATATACCGCTCCGTCTTGAGATGCCGCGAGCGGTAGATATACTCCATCCTGTGCGTTTCATGCAGCGCGCGCTGGACCTCTGCGAGCAAGCCCTCGATGTCGTCCGGATGGACATGCTTGAAATCCAGCCGCTCCGACATGAGGAGATACTGCATCGCGTCCTCGCCCAACATATCGGAAAACTGGGCGTTAACAAGCAGCGGGTGCAGCGTTTCGCCGTTCCAGCGGTACAGGCATATGCCGCAGGGCACGGTGTGCACGACGTCGGAGAGCTGCTGCTGCAAGCGCATGGGCTCCGTAATGTCGAACATGACGATGTTGGCGATCACGTTTTCGCCGTTTCTTTCGCAAAACGCGCCGCGAATATCGAGGTATCGGAAGCCGCCGTCCTTGGTGTGGACGCGGCACACGCAGCTTACCGACGCTTCGCCGGTGAGCAGCTCTCCGATCTTCGCTTGGATGAACGGCAAGTCCTCCTCGAATACAAAGTGCAGCGGATTATCCCGCGTAAGCGCTTCGTAATCCGGCTTATCGTAGCCCGTAAGCATACAGATGCCGTCGCTCATATAGATGACGCGCATCGCGCTCTTGGAAAGCTCCAGCATCGCCACGCCGCCCGGTATGGTATCCGTCAAAAGCTTGAGCCGCGCGTAGGCCTCCCGGTTCTCCGTGACGTCGCGTCCCACGCCGTAGAGGCCGATCACGTTGCCCAGCGAATCGTGCAGCAGATACTTCGATGTGTTGGAGTAGCGGACGCCGCCGTCCTCCGAGGGGATATGCTCCACATAGTTGATGAGCGACTGCCCGCTCTCCATGAGCTTATGGTCGTCATTGCGGTATTTTTCGGCAAGCGGGCGCTCGAAAATATCATAATCGCTCTTGCCCGCGATCTCTGTTTCGTCCTGCAAGCCCACCATGTTCGCAAACGCGCGGCTGCAGCAGATATAGTTGAGATCCCGATCCTTCACAAAGGAAAGGTCGGAGGAGGATTCCATCATGGCGGCCAGCGCCACGGGCAGCATTTCGCGTATGGAGATTTCCTCTGTGGAGATGGGCGTATACGTCGCGTAGATGAGCGTCCTGCCGTCCTCCTGCCGCGCGATGCTTCCATTCAGCCTGAAATAGCGATAATCGCCGCTGCCGTGCAGGATGCGAAGGTCGCACGCGAGCGTGCGCGAAGCGCGCACGGCGTCGTCAAGCTCTGATAGCAGCCCCGCCCTGTCGTCCGGGTGCACAACGTCGAGCACGGGCAGGAGGCTCAGCGTCTCCGCGCTGCGATTCACCAGTTCCTTGTAGCGCTCGTTGAGGTAAACGACGCGCAAGCCCTCCGCGGCGTATTCGTAAACGCCCGCGCCGCAGGGAAGGTTTTCCAAGAGCTGCCTGCGCTGCTCGTTGAGCCTGTGAAGCTCCGCCGAGGCTTCGTTTAGGCGCGCCTCCGCTTCCACAAGCGGCGTTATGTCCGTGGTGACGGATAAAAGCACGTCGCCGCTTACGCCCTCCATCCCTGTGACGGAGGCGTTGCAGCGCACATGCACCATCGTACCGTCCCGCTTGTTGCAGCGATACTCGTACGTTTCGGGCTGCTTTTGCGCCATCACCCGCCGCACGACGGAAAGGATGCGCGCCCTGTCGTCCGGGTGCACAAGCAGGAACGCGTCCTGTACCTCCCGCTCGTACTGCTCGCGCGTATAGCCGAACATGCTGTAATATTGCTCGTTGGCGAAGACGTAGCTGATTTTGCCGTTGGCGTCTACCGTCACGGCGGACACGCCGCCGTTGACGTTCTCCAAGATGATTTGCAGCTGCGAGAGCGCCTCGCGCTGCCTTTGCTCCGCGATGCGCTGCGCCGTAAGGTCGATCACGGAGCCGTAGAGCAGCACCTCCCCGCCCGCCCGCGCCAGCACGCGCAGCGCAAGGCAGATGTAGGTGCGCGCCTGCCCCTCGGTCAGATCATGCAAGCAGAGCTCACAGGCGGCTTCCTCGCCCGTTTCGATGGCGCGCAGTATAGCGTCGCGCACATGCTTTTTATCCTCCGCGTCCATATAGGCGCGCACATCCGCGGCAAGCGCGCGTTCGATGGACGCGCCGGCACCAAGCATGATCTGGGCGTATTTTTCGTTGACGCGCAGCACCTCGATCTTCTCGTCGCTGCAGGCAAAGATACAAGCGCCGCCCACATAGCTGTTGAAAAGCAGCGTTTCCATGGAGGCGGGGTCCCAGAGCGTATCGTTATCCATCGGATCCATGACGTCACGCGTATGCTCTTTGCCGTCATGCGCCATCCGTTCCTCGAATTCGCTTACCGGCATGGGATGCGCGTAAAGGTATCCCTGCATATAATTGCAGCCGATGGATTTCAAAAAGTCCGCCTGCTCCCAGGTTTCCACCCCTTCGGCGATCACGGGAAGGCCGAGCCATTTGCACATGCGCACGACGGATTCCAGTATGTTGCCGCCACGCTGCGCGTTGCCGGTGTTGGTAAGCATGCGCGCGTCCAGCTTCAATATGCTTGCGGAAACGTCCCGAAGGATGCTGAGCGAAGAATAGCCGCCGCCAAAATCGTCGATCTCCACGACAAAGCCGTAGTCGGTGAGGCGGGATACGATCTGGATGACGTCGTCGGTAAAACTGGCAAAGGCGGATTCGGTGAATTCCAGCCGCAAAAGCGTCACGGGTATGCGGTATTGCTCTAGAATCGACGTGATGGTCGCAAAGAAATCGGCGCGGTGCGCGTCGTAACCGGATATGTTGACGGAAACGGGCGGCGGCTCTACGCCGCTGTCCAGCCAATCGCGAAGCAGCGCGCACACGCGCGTCCACACGAATTTGTCCATTTCATAGATAAAGCCGTTGCGCTCGAATAAAGGTAGAAAATACCCGGGCAATAAAACGCCCCTTTGCGGGTGCCGCCAACGCACCAGCGCTTCCGCGCCGATAAGTGCGCCGCTCGCGTGGTTGTATTGCGGCTGGAGCCAAACCTCGAACTCCCCGTTTTTGAGCGCGCCCTGCATGTCGTTGATGATCTGCCGCTCCAAGAGAAGCTTTTCGCGCATGGATTCGTCGTACTGCGCAATGCACACGTCGAAGCGATCCTTGACGGACGCTTCCGCAAGCGCCGCGCGGTCATACATGGCGCTGACGGGCATCGTTTTATCCGTAACGGTATAACGGCCTATGCTAAACGTGATGGATGGGATGGAGCCGTCAAAGGCCGCCGCCGCCGCGCGCAGGCGCGCAAGCGCGCCGGACTCCGAAAAACTTTTTGGATACAGCACGGCGAATTGATCCGCCATGACGCGGCAGCATATGCCGCCCGCCGCCGTAAAGCCACGCTCGAAAACGCCCGCTATAAACCGCAGCACCGCGTCGCCCTTTTCGCTTCCGTAGCGGTCGTTGATCACCCTGAACTTATCGATGTCAAAGCAGGCCATGATATAATAGCCTGCGGGTTTTTCGCCGATCATGCGCGCCGCGCGTGCCAAAAACGCGTCGCGGTTAAAAAGCCCCGTCAGCGCGTCGCGCTCCGCTTGGGCGCGCAGCGCCTCGTTCTCCGCACGCAACGCCTCGTATCGCTGTTGTTCCGCTGGCATATCCGACTGCTTATCCATTTGTGTTTTACTCCCGTTCTCTGCCTAAAAAGGCGCGACGCGTCAAGGAAAAAGAGAAGTCCGTTCCCACGCGGAAAGCGGTGCGTTCATTCCGGCTTATGCGATCCCATATTGTATAGTTATATAGAATACCCCATTGTCATTATTTTACTTGTTTTTCCGTTTTCCGTCAACAAGCGCGGACGCGTTTTGGATATTTTACGCGTGTGAAACCCGGCCCGCGCGTAAGCCTTGTCAAAACGGTTAGAAGATGCTAACATAAATATAATAAGAAAGGACGGGGCGCATGCAGATCAACGAATCCATTGAAAACTACTTGGAACGCATCCTCATATTGCAGCGGGAAAAGGGCAGCGCCCACGCCGTGGACATCGCTGCGGCGCTCGGCGTCACCAAGCCCAGCGTGAGCCACGCCATCAAGCTGTTGCGGGAAAACGGCTACATCGAGCTTGCGCGCGACAACAGCATCCTGCTTACCGGCAGCGGCCGCGAGATCGCCGCGCGCATGTACGAGCGCCACGAAACGCTCGCGGCGTTTTTGATGCGCATCGGCGTAAGCCGAGAGACGGCCTTCGCGGACGCCTGCAAGATGGAGCATGACATCAGCGCCGAGACCTTCGACGCCATATGCCGGCATGAGCGCGCGTAAAGGCGCTTGGCATTTCCTGTTGGCGCGCGGGCGCATCTATGATAAAATAGACAAGAACCGCGGAACGCGCGGCGCATATCCCTTCTTGGACCGCCTTTTTCTATTTCTATTTTCTTCAAAACGAACAGGCAAGAGGAGCAAATGTATGGACGAACAGTGTATGAACGCCTATATCCGCGTACTGGAATACGAACTTGTCCCGGCGCTTGGCTGTACGGAGCCGGGCGCCGTCGCCTTTACGGCGGCAAGCGCCGCGAAGCTTTTGGGGCGGGAGCCGGAGCGGCTGCGCCTTTCTTGCAGCGGCAGCGTCATCAAAAACGTGCACAGCGTCTTCATCCCCAACGCCGGCGCGCTCAAGGGCGTGGAGGCGGCGGCGATCCTCGGCGCGCTCATTGCGGACCCCGCGCGCGAGCTGTGCATACTCGAGGGCGTAACGCCCGCAATGATCGAAAAAGCGCAGCGCTTGTGCAAAACGGATTACTGCGCGTGTGCGCTTGCCAAGGACGTCGCGGAGCTCTACATCCGCGTTGTGGCGACGGCGGGCGCGGAGACGGCGGACGTCACCGTTTCGGGCGGGCACACGAACATCGTTTCCGCCACGCGAAACGGGCAGGCCGTACAGACGGACGCGTCGCAAAGCGAGCAGGACGCGCCGGACAAGTTCTTCATGTCCGTGCGCGGCATACTGGAATTTGCCGACGCCTGCGATATTGAGCGCATCGCGCCGCTTTTGCAGAAGCAGATCGACTACAATGCCGCCATTGCCAAAGAAGGCCTTGCGCACGATCACGGCGTCAACGAGGGGCGCGCTCTTCTCGCCTTCTACGGCGGCGACGATGTGCGCGTACGCGCGCGCGCCAACGCCGCGGCGGGCTCCGACGCGCGCATGGACGGCTGCACGATGCCCGTGGTGATCAATTCTGGCAGCGGCAACCAAGGCATCACCGTATCCCTTCCCGTAGCGGAATACGCGCGCACGCTCGGCAAATCCCGGGAGGAGACGCTTCGCGCGCTCGCGCTTGCAAACCTCATCGCGATCCTGCAAAAGCGCACCGTGGGCAACCTTTCGGCCTTCTGCGGCGCGGTGCACGCCGCGGGCGGCGCCGCCTGCGGTATCGCCTACCTCATGGGCGGCGGGTATGAAACCATCTCCGACGTGATCACCTATACGCTCGGCACCATCGGCGGCATGCTCTGCGACGGCGCAAAGGCAAGCTGCGCCTCCAAAATAAGCCACGCGCTGGATACGGCGCTCATGGGCTTGCAGCTAAGCATGCAAACGCACGCGTGCTTTTCGGGCGGCGACGGGCTTGTACGCCGGAACGTGGAAAACACCATCGAAAGCTTCGGGCAGGTCGCGAGGCTCGGCATGAAGCCCACCAACGAGGAAGTGCTCGCCGTGATGCTGCAAAAGGACGAATAAGCGGAAATATCATTAAAACTCAACAGAAGTTTTAGGCTTTTGTAACAGATTTGTGATGAACGTTTCCCCGCCGCATGCTATTATAATCATGCAAGTGATCCATGGTAATGAAGTTCCCCCCTTTCACAGACCGAACTTAAACAACAGGCTCCGCAAACGCGGAGCTTTTTTGTATCCGCGCGCAGCAAAAAGCGCTGCACGGTAGAGAAAACGCCTTTTGCGTGTTATACTGCCATCAAGGTTTTCTTGGAGGTTTCTATGGATACGGAAAAAATACAGGATGCTTCGCACAATGCGGACTGCATGCTCTGCGGCAAGCCGCTCGTCTATGAAGCGGAGAGCCGCATGCGCGTATGCGCGCTTTGCAAGCGGGAGTTTTTGTCCAACGCCGCCTGTGCGGATGGGCATTTTATTTGCGACGCGTGCCACACGGGCGGTATGGACGCGGCCTTCGGCCTGCTTCTGCGCTCCTCGGAACGCGACCCGCTCAAGCTGTTCGAGGCGGTTGTGCGTCTCAAGCAGGTACACCTGCACGGGCCGGAGCATCATGTGCTCGTGCCCGCCGTACTGCTCACAGCCTACCGTAACAACGGCGGGAGCGTCGAGCTGGAGGGAGCGCTTCGGGAAGCGCTCGCGCGCGGGTCACAGGTGCCCGGCGGTGCCTGCGGCGCGTGGGGCATGTGCGGCGCCGCGGCGGGCGCGGGCATCTTCGCAAGCATCGTTCTCGGCTCCGACCCGCTCAACGCGGACGTTTGGCCTGTGCCGCAGACGCTTACGGCGGCGTGCCTTAACCGGATCGCAAGCGTGGGCGGTCCCCGCTGCTGCAAGCGCGACGGGCGATTGAGCATCGAAGAAGCCGCGCGCTTTTCTGCGGAAGCGCTGGGCGTTCCCATGCCGCTTGGCACGATCGTATGCGCGTACCACGCGAAGAACCATGAATGCATCGAAAAGCGCTGCCCCTACTATCCCACGAGGCAGCGCCGGTAAGCGTCGTATTCGGTTGGCCGCACAAAGCTACGCGTTCCAGCGCGTCACGGCGTTCGTGAGCGCGTCGATGATCCGCGCGGCGCCCTTGTTGTCCAGCGCGCAAAGCGCCGCCGCCGCGGACTTTCGCGCCGCGTCGTCCCTGAGCAGCGTCTCGCACTGTCGCGCCACCGCCTCAACGTCGCGCCCGGAGCGCGCCCAGCCGTGGGAGAGGAAGAAGGCGAGATTGCGCGCCTCGCACCCGTCCACCGTGCAGTCGAGCACCATAGGCAGGCGCTTCGCCGCCGCCTCCGTGATGCTGATGCCGCCGGGCTTTGTCAAAAACACATCCGCCGCGTCCATCAGCTGCGGCACGGCGTCGGTAAAGCCGTAGAGCCGAACATTGTCCGGCTTGTTCTTTTCGATCGCCTCGTACAGCCGCTCGTTGGAGCCGCACACGGCGCACAGGCTGTCGTTCTTTCCAAGGCCCGCGCTCAAACGGTACACGAGCTCGCGTATGGGGCCGCTTCCCATGCTGCCGCACATCAAAAGCAGGTTTTTTCCCTCCGTTGGCAGCTCCATGCAAGCCTTCGCCGCCCACTTGTCGGCACAGGGTACAAACGCGCCGTGCACGGGAATGCCGCTTACCACGATGCGGCTTCTTTCGATCCCCTGCGATATGAACTCCTCGATCAAATCCTCGTGCGGTATGAACACCAGCTCCGCGTCCCCCTCCTCCACGGAGGGGCTGCAGGTATAGTCCGTCGCTAGAAAGCCCGTGGGCAGCCTGCCCTTGCCCTGCCGCCTTAGCTCCGCCGCCATCATGGCCGGGAACACATGGACGCAGAGCAGCGCGTCGTAGCCGCCTGTTTTCAGCAGCGTTTCCAGCCTCGCGGCACCCGTGCAAAAAAAGGTGTTGAGCGTCTTCCCCTCGTCGAAAAGCTCGGGATGATTCTCTGCATACGCGTAGCCCGTACTGAACGCCTTGGGAGCGTAGCGGTAGATGCGCGCGTGCCACACCGAAATAAACTCCGATACCTTCACCGAGATCAGCGAAAGCGAATCCACGACGTCGCAGCTTCCGCCCCGCTTCTCCAACTCCTCTTTGACGGCGGCGGCACAGGAATTGTGCCCTTGGCCGGTATTGCAGGTCAAAATCAACAGCTTCATTCCAAGCGCCTCCTCATGTGTTTGTTATCGCGCCCGCTTCCTTCAATCGGACGCGTCCCCCGTTTGCGCGTCCGGCGACGCCTGCGCCTTGGCTTTCTTTAGTGTGCTCAAGGAGAATATCGTCAATCCCGTCCAAATAAAAAGGAAGGTGATCAGCTTATCGGAAGATAGCGTTTCGCCCATCGCCAAGCCGCACAGCAGGCTGATGCTGGGGCTTATATATTGGAAGAAGCCCAGCACGTAAAAGGGCAGATGGATCACGCCCAGCGAATAGAGGATCATAGGCATCGCCGTCACCGCGCCCGAAGCCGCGAGCAGCAAAAAGTCGCGCAGATCCACACCGCCAAACCCGTTGTCCCCCATGCGGAAGCACAGCAGAAACACGAGCGCAAAGGGCGCCATCATCAGCGTTTCCGCGGCGATGCTCACAAGCGGCTCCACCTGCGCGTATTTTTTGAGCGCGCCATAGATCGCAAACGCCAAGCAGAGGGCGATGGCAAGGCCCGGAAAGCGGCCGAACTGAAAAACGCTCACAAGAACGCCCGCCACCGCGAAGAGGATCGCCACGATCTGCCACTTGTTGCAGCGCTCGTGAAACATGAACAGGCTCAAGCCAAACACCACCAGCGGCCCCATATAGTAACCCATGCTGGTATCCAGCACATGATTGGACTGCACCGCCCAGATGAACAGCCCCCAATCAAGAAGAAGGAAAAACGCCGCGGGCGCAAGAAAGCGCATCGTCTTTTTGTCGGTAAAAACCGCCTTCAGCTTTTTTAGCTCCCCGCGAAGGGCCAGGATGCTCACGCAGAACACAACGCTCCACAAAATGCGGTTTGCCAAGATAAAAAGGGAGTCGTAGCCCGTGAGAAGATCCCAGTATAACGGCTGCAAGCCCCACATGATATAGCATGAGAGCACCAATAGAACGTTTTTTCGATTCACGTTTCGCACACTTCCCCTTGCTTGGTTTCTTGCGCCCATTGTATTCCACGCGCGCTTTGCGGTCAAGAAAACCTTCTCTTTTTTATCGCGAAAGGAACAGCGAAGACGCACATTCTTTTTTTTACGGATTCCGTACAATTTTCCTTGCAAAATGAACAAATATGTAATAAAATGAACGCGGTGTTTCCGATGGCCTTGATGAAACGCCTTACCATAGACTGAAAGGGAGTGCGTTTATGCCTGCCAGAATGAAAATTCGTTCCGCCTATTCCACCTTGCCTGCCGCGGAACGCAGGGTCGCCGACTTTATTTTAGAGAATCCCGATCGCGCCGCGCTCATGGTGATCAACGAGATCGCCGAAGCGGCGGGCGTGTCCGTTCCCTCCGTGACGAGGCTTGCAAAAAAGCTGGGGTACGACGGGTTTATGGATTTCCGCGTGGCGCTCGCCTCGGGCAGCGCGTCCATCACATCGCTCAAGAGCGATCCGGTTCGCAACGACGACCCGGACGGCGTGGTCGTGGAAAAGATATTCCTTTCCTATATGCGCTCCATCGAAGATACGCTCAAGGCCATCCGAAAGGACGATCTGGGCGCGCTCGCAGAGCACATCAACAACGCGCGCCGCATCTTCATTTTCGGCGCGGGCAGCTCCGCCATGCTTGCGGACGATTTCTTCTTACAGCTCAACATGCTGGGCTATGACGCGGTTTCCGTTTCCGACCCCGTGGTGATGGAGCTCTTTTCGGAGCGTTTCAGCCCCAGCGACGTTTTCTTGGGCATCTCACGAAGCGGGCGCACCAAGAACATACTGGACAGCCTGCGGGCGGCGAAAAAGCGCGGCGCGTTCTGCGCGTTTATCAGCAACTATATCACCAGCCCCGCCGCGCAGGTCGCGGACAGCTTTTTCTGCACCGCGCGCGTGGACGACGTGAAGGCCGTCGTCGGCCGCGAATCCAACGTATCCATGTACGCGCTGACGGGCGCGCTGCTGGTGCTGGTCTCCCGCAAGAGCAACCGCGCGCACCACGACGACTAGCCTATGCCCTACATCAGCGAAGATCTGCACACCCACACCCTATTGAGCCACGGCAAGGGCACGCCGGAGCAAAACGTACAAGCCGCCGTTTCACGGGGGCTTTCCCGCGTTGCCGTGAGCGAGCACGGGCCCGCCCACCTTTTTTACGGCGTGCGCGGCAAAAAGCTCGCTTCCTTCCAAGCGGACATGCTGCGCTTGAAGGCGGTCTATGCCGATCGCATCGACGTATGCCTTGGCATGGAGTGCAACCTCCTCGCGCGCGGGCTTTGCGACCTGCCCGACGGCTTTCGGGATTGCGATGTACGCATCCTCGGCTTTCACAAGGGCGTATGGCCGCGCGACATGGGTCTTTCGCGCGCGCTGCTCGAGTCTTTGCACATCGGCCGCGGCGATCCTGTTTACCTTGCCGACGCGCTTTTGTGCGCCGCCGAAAAGTATCATATCCACATCATCTCCCACCCCTCGCTTTACGCGCAGGCCGACCTTGAAACGCTTGCAAAGGGCGCTTCGCAGCTTGGCGTGCTGTTGGAGATCAACAATTCCCACCCCGTTTGGGACGCGGCCGCGCTCTCACGCGCGGCGGCCTTGGGCGCGCGCTTCATCATCGGCAGCGACGCGCACAAGCCTGAAAACGTGGGTAACGCCGACAAAGCGCTGAAGCTTGTGAAAGAAGCGGGGCTTGGGCGCGCACAGGTGGTAAACTACGTCGAATGATCTCTTATTCCGCTATACAGCAAAAAAGCGCGGGCAGCCGCGCTTTTACTTATCGCCAAAGGTCGTTCGACCTTTGGCGAGGGTTTCAATTTACAACTGTTCACTTCGTTCACGGGCGTTGTAAATCGCAGAGAAAGCCTTGCATGCAAGGCTGCCCGAATCTGACGCACATGTCGTCAGATTCGATTGAAAGTTAATGGGTGCGCCCCTTAACAATCCCCAAAGCGTTTATCAGCAGTCTGGTTATCCGTTTCTTCCGTACATTTTTACCATCTCCGCGATCTCTTTGGCAAGCGCCGGGTCGCAATCGCCCGGCTTCATGCGGTAACGCCAGTTTGCGCCCACCGTGCCCGGCGTGTTGATGCGCGTCTGCGCGCCCGTTTCCAGATAGTCCTGCATGCAAGCCACGAACAGGTCGGCGACGGAGCCCATGCCGCCGCGCACCATGCCCCGGCAATACCCCTCCTCCGCGTTAAGGCCGAGATAGCGCTTGGCGTAAGCCGCGTCCTCCGGCTTGGCTTCCGTAAACCACGCCTGCAGGGTGGTGTTGTCGTGCGTGCCGGTATAGCACACGCAGGCGCGCGGATAGGTATGCGGCAGATAGTCGCTCGGTTCGCGCGAATCGAAGGCGAATTGCAGCACCTTCATGCCCGGATAGCCGGACGCGGCGAGCAGCCGCCGCACATCGTCCGTCAAATACCCCAGATCCTCCGCGATGATGGGATAATCGGGCAGATTGCGGTGCAGCGCTTCCACAAACGCCGTACCGGGGCCCTCCACCCATTCGCCGTTGCGCGCCGTCTCCTCGCCGTAGGGCACCGCCCAATAGGAGGCAAGCCCGCGAAAATGATCGATGCGCGTCATGTCAAAGAGCTTGGCGCACGCGCCCATGCGGCGCATCCACCACGCGTAACCGTCCTTTTGCATGCGCTCCCACGCGTAGAGGGGATTCCCCCAAAGCTGGCCGTCGGCGTTGAAATAGTCCGGCGGCACGCCCGCAACGCCCTTGGGTACGCCCTTTTCGTCCAGCTGGAAAAGATCCGGCGCAGCCCACACGTCCGCCGAGTCCATGGGCACATAGATGGGAAGATCGCCTATGATGCTGACGCCCTTTTCCGCCGCGTATGCGCGCAGCGCAAACCATTGCGTATAGAATTCCTTTTGCAAAAAAACATGAAACTCGACGTCCTCTTTCAGTATGTCGCGGTAGTACGCCATGGCGTTATGGTAGCGAAGCCGGATATCCTCCGGCCATTGCGTCCACGCCTTGCCCTTAAAATAGAATTTGCAGGCCATAAACAGCGCGTAATCGTGCAGCCACATGTGCTGCTCGTCCAAAAACGCCTGCTGTCCTTCCCCCTTCTCCTTGGCACGGAGAAACGCCTTTTTCAAAAGCGGATACCGCTCCTCATACAGCGCGCCGTAATCGATATCCCCCACAGGGCATTTGGCCGCCTCCCGCTCCGCGTCGGTGATAAGCCCGCGGCGATAGAGCGCTTCCAAATCGATGAAGTAGGGATTGCCCGCAAAGGAAGAAAAGGACTGGTAGGGCGAATCGCCGTAGCTGGTGGGGCCAATGGGAAGAAGCTGCCAGTATTGTTGCCCCGCAGCGTGCAGAAAATCCACAAAATCACGGGCGCATTGCCCCATATCCCCTATGCCGTACGGCGCAGGGAGAGAAAACACAGGCAATAAAATGCCGCTTGCACGTTTCATAAAACCTCCGGTTATCGTCAAAGGCTATCGGCCTTTGACGATGATTACAATTCGCAACTGTTCGCAAACGCAATTCTGCGTTTGTTCACGGTCGTTGCAAATTGCAAAGCCACCCTTGCTGCGCAAGGCTTCTCGCTCGCGGCGTACACGCCGCCGCTCACGAATAAAACCTCCGGGGAACTGCGGTTCCCCGAACCCCGTAAGATTCTACCCGCAACGAAATGATGCCCGCCCGCAGGCGATACATTCCGGCTTGGGCGGCGCATGCCGCCGCTTCCGCTGCGGCTTTCAATCGTCAAAACGCAGCGGCATGACGGTGCGTTTTGACACCTTGCTTGCAAAAAGTGTGCGACAAAGCGCAGCTTCGAGCATGCTTTTTGCATGTAGACTCGCGCCGGCAGCGTAGGCTGGCGGCGCGAAAGCGAAGCGCTTTAGCCCTTCACAGCTCCGTCCACAACGCCCTTGATGATGTACTTCTGGCAACTGATGTAGAATACGATGATGGGGATGATCGCAAGCACCAGGCACGCCATGATCGCGCCCATATCCACGCGCCCGTAGCCGCCGCGCAGGTATTGGATGACGATGGGGATGGTCTTGTACTTCTTGAGATCGAGCACCAAGTACGGCAGCAGATAGTCGTTCCATATCCACATGGTTTCGAGTATGCCGACCGTGATGTAGGTGGGCTTCATGATGGGCAGCACCACGCGGAAAAAGGTTTGCAGCGGCGTGCAGCCGTCGATCATGGCAGCCTCCTCGATCTCGATGGGGATGTTTTTGACAAACCCGCAGAACATGAACACCGCAAGTCCCGCGCCAAAGCCAAGGTAGACGATGATGATCCCCCACGGCGTATTGAGCTTCAACATATCGGCGGTTTTGGAAAGCGTGAACATCACCATTTGGAAGGGCACCACCATGGAGAACACGCAGAGGTAGTACATGGCCTTACTGAGCCTGCTTTTCACGCGGGTGATAAACCACGCGCACATGGAGCAGCAGATAAGGATCGCCGCGACGGAGCCGACGGTAATGATAACGCTGTAGCCGAAGTATTTGAAGAACTCGATCTTCTCTACGCCGCGAACGTAATTCTCCAAGCCCGCAAAGCTCTTGGCGTCGGGAAACGCGAAGGGCTTAAGGCTGATGAAGGACTTTTTCTTAAAGGAGTTGATGACGACCACCACGATGGGCAGAACGTACACCACGGAGAGGATGGCAAACGCGAATGAAAGCAGCGCGTCGGATTTCTTTTTCGTCTTCATTATTGCTGCACCTCCTTCGATTTTGTCATTCTAAGCTGCAAAAGCGCGATGCCCACCACAAGGACGAAGAAGATCACGGCCTTTGCCTGCCCCACGCCCTCCCAGCCCACGCGGCCGTAGAAGGTGTTGTAGATGTTGAGGGCGAGCATCTCGGACATCTTCGCGGGTTCGCCTGCGGTGAGCGACAGGTTTTGATCGAAGAGCTTAAAGGAATTCGTCACCGTCAAAAATGTGCAAATGGTGATCGAGGGCATGATCATGGGGAGCTTGATGTTTTTGAGCACCTGCCATGGGGTCGCGCCGTCCATTTCCGCCGATTCGATGACCTCGCCGGGTATGGTTTGCAGCCCCGCGATGTAGATGATCATCATATAGCCGATCTGCTGCCAGCAGATCAGCAGCATCAAGCCCCAAAAGCCGTAGGCCTCGCTGTAGGTGATGGTGCGGTCGATCTGGAGCAAAAGGCCGTTTAATATGAGCTGCCACACATAGCCCAACACGATGCCGCCGATGAGGTTTGGCATAAAGAACACGGTGCGGTAGAGATTCGTGCCCCGAAAGCCGCGCACGAGCAGCAGCGCCAAACCCAGCGCGCAGAGGTTGACGATGATGAGCGAAACCACGACGAACGCCGCCGTATACCAAAACGCGTGTGCGAAGATGGGGTCGGCAAGCGCGTCCTTGAAATTGCCGAAGCCGATCCATTTGGCGTCGAGCACCGTGGTGAATTTGCAAAAGGAAAGATAAATGCCTTCGATAAAGGGGATCAAAAAGCCGATGCAGAAGGCCAGCATCGTAGGCAAAGCAAAGATGGGGAAATAGCGTTTGATGGTTTTTTCCATAATGCGGCTCCTTTCGGAGGTCGGGTGAGAAGAAGAAGCGGGGCGGGCGAGCGCCCGCCCCGCAGGGGTTTGGTTTGTTGGTTACGCGGCTTTGCTGGCAGCCTTTTCAGCAGCCCAGCCGTCCACGAAAGCGGTGACGACGCCGAACCAATCGGCGGTACCCGCGGCATAAGCGGTCAGCGCGGAGCCAACGCCGTTCTTCCATTCTTCAGAAGGCATGGTGGGGAAGCACCACTTCACGCTCTTCTTGCCGGCGGCCATGTATTCGTTGGCGGCGCGCAGCAGGGGGTTGTCGGCCAGATAATCCGCACCGAAGGTATCCATGGGAACCACGAAGCCCATGTCAAACGCCATGCTCTGACGGC
>CAZNAL010000018.1:21646-25868 GCA_964571055.1 uncultured Oscillospiraceae bacterium
CCGAAGGTATCCATGGGAACCACGAAGCCCATGTCAAACGCCATGCTCTGACGGCCCTCGTCGGAGGTGACGCACCAGTTCATGAAGTCCAAGGTCGCCTGAATGTCCTCGGCGGCCGCGTTCTTGTTGACGCACCAGAAGTTCTCGGTGCCAGTGCACAGGCCCTGATTCTCCTCGCCCTCTACGCCGATGTAGATGGGCAGCATGCCGATGTTCTCATCGCCCAGATCCGCGATGTCGCCATACGCCCAGGTGCCGTTCTGATAGAACACGGCGGAGCCGGTCGCAAACTCTGCAACCGCGTCGTCACCGGTCTTGGAGGACAGGACGGAGGGCTTGCAGGTCGCGTTGTTGATGTAGAGATCCCAAATGTTCTTGTAGTTGTCGAGGTAGGTGCCCTTGATGGCTTCGGTATCGCCGATGCCGTCGGCTTCATACTCGTAGTAGATGGGAAGGTTCGCAAGGTGGGTCTTGAAACGCCAGTCGGAGCTGCCGTCCATGCCCGCAGAGGTAAACGCGCCCTCTACGCCCATGTCCTTCTTGTGCGCCTGGATCTCCTCGGCAACAGCCTTGAGAGCGGCAAAGTTGTTCAAAGCGTCGATGCTCTTGACGGTGGACCAATCCGAGGCAAAGTAGGTATCGAGCAGCGCCTTGTTGTAGATGATGCCGTAGGTCTCCACGACGTAGGCAATACCGACGACCGCGCCGTTATCGAGCAGCGCAAAATCATCGCTGGACAGATGCGAATACACTTCGCTGTCCTTCATGTCGTAGCAATAATCCTTCCAGTTGCTGTAGCCCACGGGGCCGTTGACCTGGAAAAGAGTGGGAGCTTCGGTCTTGGCGATCTCGCTCTTAAGGGTGGTCTCGTAGGTGCCGGAGGCGGCGGTCACGACGGTGACGGGCACGCCGGTCTGCTCGGTGTAGAGCTTGGCAAGACTCTGCCACTGCTCATCCTGCTCGGGCTTGAAGTTGAGATAATAAACGGAGCCGGCGGGCGCTTCGGGCTCGGCGGCAACGGGCTCGGCGGCGGGAGCCGGCGCGGGCTCGGCGGCGGGAGCGGGGGCGGGTTCAGCGGCGGGAGCCGGGGCGGGAGCCGCGCAGGCTACGGCGCTGAGCATCATGAGAGATACCAACAGAATCGCAACGATTTTCTTCATGTTTCTTTTTCTCCTCCTGTATTATATTGCGCGTTAGCGCAAACTTCATTCAAACCATATTTTTGACCGAGCCGCCCTCGCGCAAGATCGCGGGGAAATAGGCATGCTCGTTCCCGCCCGTGTTCTCGATAAGCCCGATGAGCTGCTTCACGCCCGCGTGGGCGATCTCCTCGGCGGGCTGTGCAAGCGTGGTGAGCACGGGGTCGATGTAGGCCGAAACCTCCAGCCCATCGATGCTGATGACGGAGCAGTCCGCGGGTACCTTACGCCCACAGTCCCGCAGCGCCTTGACGGCGGCGACGGCCATCATATCGGCGATCACGAAAAGCGCCGTGAACGCAGCGCCGCTTTCAAGCAGCGACAGGGTGGCGCGATACGCGCCCTCCAAAGAAAAATCCTCGCTTTCGCGCACGAGCGCCTCGTCCGGTTCTATGCCGAAATGCTTCAGCGCGTCCCGGTAGCCGCGGTATCTTAGCTCGCTGACGGAGCGATCCGCCTTGCCGGATACGATCGCGGCGATGCGGCGGTGCCCTCTTTCATATAAGTATTCTACGGCGCGCCACGCTTCTCTATAATCGTCCACGGCAACGCTTGCGTAGGCCGCGTCGTCCAGGCTTCCGAAGGTGTTGGTGTAGGTGACGCAAACGTAAGGGACGCTCAGCGTCTTAAGGTCACTTGGCGCGTAATCGAAGCGTCCGCCCAAGAACATCACGCCGCACAGGCGTTTTTCCGCCGCGAGCATGGCAGCCGCCATGATCTCGTCGGCGCGGCTGTCGATATGATGCAGCACCATCGCGTAGCCGCTGTTGTAAACGTCCGCTTCCACAGCCTTCAAAAGGCGCGCGAAGAAGGGGTTGTTGAAGCCGCGCACGATCACGGCAAGGTTCGCGGTCTCCGTCTTTACAAGGTTGCGCGCACTGTTGTTGGGCACGAACCCCAGCGCGCGGATGGCGGCTTGCACCTTCTCGCGGGTCTCGGGATTCACGTCGGGTCTGTCGTTGAGCACACGCGAAACGGTGCTGATGCTGATGCCGCAGCTTTTCGCCACGTCCTTGATGGTCGCGCCTCGCATATCGCTCCTTGCCGCAGGCAAACGCCTACCCTTTCCTCTTGCGGTGCATCCTTGGTGCTGGCCCGGCTGCGCAGGAACCTGCCGCCGGCTTTCGGCAACGTTATCGGGAACGTTACCGGTGACTTGCATGTGTTATTGTATCGGTTGCTTATAGGTTTGTCAATAGAAAAATAAAAAAGACGCGCACAAGAAAACGCGTCATTTGAAAAGCAGCCACAGCGCCAAGCCCGCGCAGGAGAGGCTCCCGCCCCACAAAAAAAGCAGCCGCGTGACGGCGGCGTTGTGGGTATCCACCTCGAATACGGCGTTTTCCGGCTTTCGCGGATCGAACAGCACGGCGTAGCGCCCATTGGTTTGGTGTACCGTGCCCGCGTCCGCGGTGCGCATGCGGGTCATATAGGTTTTATCCGCTACGGTATAGGTGACCACGGGATCGGACAGCGACGAAAACGGCGCCTTGCGCGCGACGGCGCTGTGCATGTCTGCCGTGCAGCGCGACCAGCCATTTTCCGCACGCTTGCGCTTGGTCAACCGCAGCAGCGCCCACAGCGCCAAGCCCAAGCCCGCCGCCACAAGCGCCATGCCGATCGTTCCCGCCATCGCCGCATCTCCCACCGTTATTGAATGATACCGTAGCTGTATACGGGAACAACGTCCGTCATGTCGCGGCGGAAGCAGAATTTTACGTCGTCTTCAAAGCCCAGCTCGATGAGCCGCTTGCAATGGTTGATCTGGTGAATATCGACGCGTTTGTCCATATAGCCCTTGTAAAGCCAGCGGCTGATGGAAACGGTATCCGTGCAGACGGCTCTGTCCACACCCTTGATGATCTCCTCGGCGATAGCGCCCGCAACGATCAGATCGTCGGCGGAGATGGCGCCGTCCGTACCCGCGCAGATGATCACAACGTCCTTCCCCAGCTCTACCGCGCGCTTTGCGACAGCCGTAGCGTTGACCATCGCGCCGATCAACACATTGTCAGCGCTCGCCGCCGCGCATACGGCGGTGGTGCCGTTGGTGGTGGACATGATGACCGTACGTCCCTTGACAGCCTCCTCGCCGAACTCGAAGGGCGAATTGCCAATATCGAAGCCCTGCGTTTTAACGCCGCCCGTTTCGCCCGCCAAGAGGCTATCCCTGCTGCCAAGGCGTGTCACGAAGGAGGCGGCCTCCGCCGCGTCCGACGTGGGAATGATCTTTACGATGCCGTTTTGTATGCCCACCACCATACAGGTGGTGGCGCGCAGCACATCTACGACGATGGCCGTGGTGTCCATAAGGCGGGCGACATGGATCTTGCCCGCGACGGGAATAACGTCAAGTTTCATACTTTTGCGCTTACTCTTTCTCCATCACTTTGTGCGATACGCCGATTTCACAAGCGTTACATATCTTTACTGCTTAATTTTATCAGTATAACCCGCCTTTGTAAATGACGGATTCGCAATTCCGCTACAACCGTTACTTATAATACAGCGACGAAAGCCATACGGAGGCCGCCGCGCCCGCCAGCATGGAAAGAAGCGCCGCGGGCAGCGTATAGCGCGTTTTTTTGACCCCCACCGCGCCAAAGTAAAGGGCAATGGTGTAGAAGATGGTTTCGGACGAGCCCAGCATCACGGACGCCGCGAAGGAGGGAAACGCGTCCACGCCCGCCGTCTCGTACACGTCCGCAAGCAGCGCCATGCCGGCGCTCCCGGAAAAGGGGCGCAGCAGAAACATGGGCACAAGCTCCCGCGGAAAGCGCAGCGCCGTGGCAAGCGGCGCAAGAAGCGCGTTCAGAAAGTCCATCGCCCCGCACGCGCGAAAGCCGCTGATCGCCATCATCATCGCGGCCATATAGGGCAGTATCCGCGCGATGAGCGGAAGCGCGTTGGCAGCGCCCCGCGCAAACGCGCCGTACACGTCGTTTCCCCTTACCATGCCGTATAGCAGGAAGGAGAGCATCATGGCGGGCACTATCCAGTCCGTCGGCTCCACCGCCTTCCCA
>CAZNAL010000019.1:0-24934 GCA_964571055.1 uncultured Oscillospiraceae bacterium
TTGTCTCATATGATACATTTCGAGGATATCACGGACGAATGCTTTCGTCAAGAGGACGCAAAAAAATATATTTTCTTCCCCGTGGCCCACGTCCCCCGTTTTGCCGGGAACAAGCCTTGTTTTCCTGGTAAAACCAGTTTATAATTCAAACTGGATCGGGATAGCGCCCGAGCCATAGAATTCATGATAGAACAGGAGAGACACTATGGTTTACGACAGGATTTACAATTTTTCCGCCGGTCCCTCCATCCTTCCTGTGGAAGTGTTGGAAAGCGTAAGGGATAACCTGCTCAATTACGAAGGCAGCGGCATGTGCGTGATGGAAATGAGCCACCGCTCCAAGGTATTCCAAAAAATTATAGACGAAGCCGAGCAGGATCTTAGGGATTTGATGAACATCCCCGATAACTACAAGGTAATGTTTATACAGGGCGGCGCTACTCTCCAGTTCGCCATGCTCCCTATGAACCTGATGAAAAACGGCAAGGCCGTTTATGTGGAAACAGGCGCGTGGAGCAAAAAGGCCATCGCGGAAGCGAAAAAATACGGCGAAGTAACCGTGGCCGCCTCCAGCAAGGATAAGAATTTCAGCTATGTTCCCGATTGCTCCGATCTGAACATTCCGGACGACGCGGATTATGTTTACATCTGTGAGAACGAAACCATCCATGGCACCACCTGGCAAAAGCTGCCCAACACCAAGGGCAAAATACTGGTGAGCGACCAAAGCTCCATGTTCCTTTCCAAGCCCTGCAACGTATCCGATTACGGCGTGATTTACGGCGGCGTGCAGAAGAACATCGGCCCCGCGGGCATGGTCATCGCCATCATGCGTGAGGATCTCCTCCGCGAGCCCGCCGACCTGCCCGCTTGGGTACCGACCTACTGCGCCTACAAGACGCACGCGGACAACGGCTCCATGTACAACACCCCCAACTGCTGGTCCATCTACGTTTGCGGCGAGGTGTTCAAGTATTTGAAGAGCATCGGCGGCCTGAAGGCGATGGACGAGCGCAACAAGGATAAGGCGAAGGTCATGTACGACTTCCTCGACCAGAGCAAGATGTTTAAAGGTACCGTCGAGAAGGAGTTCCGTTCGCTTATGAATATCCCGTTCGTGACCGAGAGCGCCGAGCTTGACGCCGAGGTGGTCGCCGCCACCAAGGCCGCGGGCTTTGATAATCTCAAGGGCCATAAGAGCGTGGGCGGTTTGCGCGCTTCCATCTACAACGCCATGCCCAAGGAGGGCGTCGTAGCGTTGGTGGAGTTTCTGGACAAGTTCGAAAAAGAGCATAAGTAAGGAGAAGAGCTATGCGTATTTTAATTACCGACGGTATGGATAAGGACGCGATCGCTGCGTTGAAGGCAAAGGGTCACGAGGTCGTGGAGCAGTTCTATGAGCCCGCCGATTTGGGCGCCGCGCTCAAGGACTTTGACGCTTGCGTCGTAAGAAGCGCCACCAAGGTGCGCAAGGAGCATATCGACGCCGCCAAGGGCGGAAAGCTCAAGCTCGTCATTCGCGGCGGCGTGGGCGTTGACAATATCGACGTCAAGTATGCCGAGGAAAACGGCATTACCGTCAAGAACACTCCGCGCGCTTCCAGCAATTCCGTCGCGGAGCTGGCGCTTGCGCATATGTTCTCCTGCGCGCGCTACATTTCCATCGCGGGCTATACCATGCGCGAGGACAAGTGGGAAAAGAAAGCCTACGGCAAGGGCATCGAGATCGGCGGCAAGACCTTGGGCGTGATCGGCTACGGCCGCATTGGGCAGGCGCTGGGCCGTATGGCGCAGGGCCTTGGCATGAAGGTGCTGGCGTATAAAATTCACAAGGTACCCGGTTTGGAATGCGACACCATGAAGTATGTGGAGATGGACGAGCTTCTCAGCCAATCCGACTTCATTTCCCTGCATACCCCCGCCATCGACGGCAAGGCGCTCATCAACGCCGAGACCATCGCCAAGATGAAGGACGGCGTGGTGTTCATCAACACCTCCCGCGGCAACAACGTGGATGAGGACGCGCTGCTTGCAGCACTCGAGAGCGGCAAGGTGCGTTCCGCCGGCTTGGACGTGTACGCAGAGGAGCCCGCGAAAAACCACGCGCTCTACAGCCATCCGAGCGTTTCCTGCACGCCGCATATCGGCGCTGCCACCAAAGAAGCGCAGAAGCGCATCGGCGCAGAGATCGTAGACATCATCGAAGGCTTCGCAAAGTAAGCGATAGAAACAGCAGGTACAATAAAAGGGAACCGTTTTTCGCGGTTCCCTTTGCTGTGTCTGTGGATTTGCTTATAGTTTATCCTTGTTCTTGCGGGAAAGCACGACGCTTTGGATCACGAGGAACAGGCAGATCATCGCCGCCACGGTGATGTTGGTCCACCACGCCTCGTCAAGCCCCAGCGAGGATACGATGTTTTTGATGGTGCTAAGCGAGAGCACGCCGAAGAAGGTGCCTATGATGTTGCCTACGCCGCCGGTGAGCATCGTGCCGCCGATGATGGAGGAAGCGATCGCGTTCATCTCCGCGCCGCTTGCGTGCGAGGGGGAGCCGGAGCCGACGTGCTGAAAATACACAAACCCACCGATGCCCGCGAGCAGCCCGCAAAGCAGATGCGCCAAGAACTTCGTGCGCTTGACGTTGATGCCCAGCATGTTCGCGCTTTGGTTGTTGCCGCCCACAGCGTAGAAATTGCGGCCGAGCTTTGCCCATTTGAGAAGGACAAACAGCAGAACGACCACGAGCAGGGCGACGATCACGCCGATCTCCACATAGGCGGGAACATAGTTCCCCAGTTTGTTGACGGAGCCCATACCCGGCACGGTGATTCTTGTCGCTTTGAGAGCCTTGAACGCCTCATGTTCGACATTGAACTGCGTGGCGTTGACGATGGTGGTCATGCCTTTGGCAAAGAACATGCCCGCAAGCGTTACGATGAAGGGCTGTATCTCAAGAAAAGCGATGAGGGAGCCCTGCACAAGGCCAAACATCAGGCCGATAAAGAGCGCAAGCAGTATGGCCGTCGGCACGCTGCCGCCGTGATAATCAAGGTGCACCGCGCAGCTCATGCACACGAGCGCCGTTACCATACCGACGGAAATATCGATGCCGCCGGTAATCATCACAAGGCTCATGCCGCAGGAGAGAATGATCAGCGCGGCGTTCTCGTTGAGGATGTTGAAGAAGGTCTGCGGCTTTAGGAAGCCGGAGCCTAAAAACAGCACCGCGCAGGCGTACATCGCGAAGAATACCAAAATGGTGATGGCGAGAAGCAAATTGGTGTCGGACAGATTTTTGCGCGCTTTATTCAATAAAGACATCCTAATTCGCCTCCTTTACGGCTTTCGCCGGCGAGATTTTCTTCCAAACTTCCGCGATCTTGTCGCGGACAAGCGGCGCGCTCAAAACGACCAGCACGATCACAACGATTGCCTTGTACGCGGGAAGGGCGCTGGAAACCACGTTGAATTTGAACAGCGTCGTCGTAAGGAACTGGATCACATACGCGCCCAAGATGGAGGCGGGCATGTTGAACTTGCCGCCGCTTAGCGCGTTGCCGCCCAGCGCTACGGCGAGGATCGCGTCCATCTCGATGTCCTTTGCGATGACCGAGTAGTTGAGCGTCGAAAAGCGGCTGACCTTGATGAAGCCCGCGACCGCGACGCAAAGGCCGAGGATCACATAGGTGATGAACTTGATCCAAGTGGGGTTGATGCCGTTGAGCCTTGAAGCCTCGGCGTTGATGCCCACAGACTGCGCGTAGAGCCCGAGATTCGTAAATTTCAGCACAAGCGCTATCACGAGCATACAGGCAATCGCGATAAATATGGGCGTCGGGATGGGTATGCCGGGAATGAAGTTACCATAGTAGCCGAAGGAAACTTCGCTGATGATGGGCAGCTCGTTGTTGTTGATCCACGCCGCGATGGAGCGCCCCGCCGTAAAGAGGATCAGCGTTGCGACCATGGGCTGTATCTTGAATACGGAAACCAAGACGCCGTTAAACGCGCCAAAGAGCATCGCGACCACACAGCATGCTAGGAACGCCACAATGATGGGCGCTTGCAGCGTTTCGGGACGCGAATTCGTACCGCACAGCACGCGCAGCACCACGCTGCCCGCAATCGCGATGGCGGAGCCGACGCTGATGTCCTGCCCGCCCGAAGCGGAGGTCACAAGCGTCATGCCGATGGCGAGGATGGCAAGCTCGGAGGCGTTGTTGAGGATCGTGATGAGGTAACCCGAAAACACCGGATCGCCCGCGCTGTTTTGATCGAGCGTGATCGCGAAGAAGGACGGGTCGGCGATGAGGTTAAAGAGCACGAGGATCAGCAGCGCCGCAACGGGGATGAAGATCTGGCGTTTCACAAGGCGCAGCAGAAACGCTTTGCACGCGCCGGCGGCTGTGTTATTCGTTGTGGAAGGCATTATTCCTCACCTCCGGCTATCGTAGTCATAATTTTGCTTTGCGTAAGATCGTCGCCGCGCAGCTCGCCCACAACCTTGCGGTCGCGCATGACGATAAGCCGCGAGCAGGTGCGCAGCATCTCGTCCGTTTCGGAGGAGATGAAGGTCACGCTTTTGCCGTCGGCGGCGAGCTTGAGCACAAGCTTTTGGATATCCACCTTGGTGCCTACGTCGATCCCGCGTGTCGGTTCGTCGAGTATGAGGTAGACGGGGTTGGAGAGAAGCTGCCGCGCGAGGATGACCTTTTGCTGGTTGCCGCCCGAAAGGGATTTGATGGGCGTATCCGTGGAAGCTGTCTTTATATCGAGCAGCTTGATGTATTCATCCGCGAAGGCTTCCGCCTGTGCGCGTGTGAAGGGTTTGAAGAAGCCCTTCATGACCTGCAGCGACAGGATGATGTTTTCCCTGACGGAAAGATCGCCCACGATGCCGTCGCGTTTGCGATCCTCGGGGAGGTAGCTTACGCCGTGCTTCATGGCGTCGAGCGGCTTCGATATCTTCACCCTTCTGCCGTTCATTTTGATAACGCCGCCTGTTACTCTGTCCGCGCCGTAGATCGCGCGGACGCATTCGCTGCGGCCGGAACCCAGCAGACCCGTAAAGCCGTTGACTTCGCCCTTTTGTATCGTGAAATCAAAGGGTTTGACGCCCGCCGTGCTCGCGAGCTGTTCAGCCTCCAAAACGGGCGTTTCGGTGGTTTCCTCCTGCGCGGCCGTTTCGTGCTTCTGCATGCCGGAAAGATCGTCGAGCTCCTTGCCGAGCATCTTGGAGACGAGCTGCACGCGCGGCAGGTCTTCGATCACATATTCGCCCACGAGCATGCCGTCGCGCAGCACCGTGATGCGGTCGCACACCTCGTAAACCTGATCGAGGAAGTGCGTGACGAAGATGATGCCGACGCCGCGCGCCTTCAGATCCAGCATCAGCTTGAAGAGTTTCGCGACCTCGCGCTCGTCCAGCGACGAGGTCGGTTCGTCGAGTATGAGCACCTTACATTCCATATCCACCGCGCGCGCGATGGCGACCATCTGCTGCACGGCGATAGAACAGCTTGCAAGCTGCTGCGTCGGTTCCGCCGGGATGCCGAGGGATCGTAAAATTTTAGCCGCGCCCGCGTTGATCTCCTTCCAATTCGTAAACGCGCCCTTGGTTCTTCCTATATACATGTTTTCCGCAACCGTGAGGTTGGGACAAAGCGTGATTTCCTGATAAACGGTGCTTATGCCCAGTTTTTGGGCGTCCTGCGGTGATCTTATCAATGCTGCCTTAGGACTTCCCTTCATGAAGATCTGCCCCGCGTCCTTGGGGTAAACGCCGGTCAGCACCTTGATCAAGGTGGATTTGCCAGCGCCGTTTTCGCCCATCAATGCGTGAATATCGCCCTCGCGCAGGGTAAAGTCCACATCTTGAAGGGCACGAACGCCGGGGAAGTATTTGCAGATGCCGCGCATCTCGAGTACCGCGCCCTCTTGCATAGTGTTTTCGCCTCCCTAATAATCGAGTGACGCGCCGCTGTACGGCGCTTTTGCGATCTGTGATCCGTGAGAACTGTGGTTGCCGGATGCTTTTGGGAAAAGAATGCACGCGGTGCGGATCAACGGACATACTATCCATATTCGCCGTACCGCGTGCATCAGTTCGTTACGTTCTACCCGTTTGTGATTAAGCAGCAATTAGATACCGTAGTTGTTGACGTCGTCCTGGGTGATGGTGGTGGCGTCGAAGCCCTTCTCCTGCATGATAACGACCTTCTCGGCGGGAGCGATGCCCTTCTGGAGGTCCTTGATGATGCTGTCGATGTAGGAAGCCTGGAAGGGGTTGCACTGTCCGTCATAGTTCCAGTTGCCGGCGAGCAGCTCTTCGAGTGCCCACTTGTTGCAGTCAAAGCCCATCACGATGACGTCCTTGCCTACGCCGTGGGAGATATTGGCGCTGTCAAGCGCTGCGACGGCGCCCTTGGCCATATCGTCGTTCTCGGCATAGATTACGTTGAAGGGCTTGCCGGAGTCGATGACGGCCTGCACGATCTGCTGTGCGGTCTCGGCGTTCCACTCTGCGGTCTGCTGGGTGACGAGGTTCCAGTTGGCGTTGGCGGCGACCATCTCATCGAGAGCACCGGTACGGCCGATCTGCGCGGAGGAGCCCATAACGCCCTGGATGTGGATGACGTTGTACTCTGCAAGGTTCTGCGAGGTCAGCCAATCAACGGCGGTCTTGCCCTCGAGAGCCATGTCGGAAACGATGGAGGCCTCATACAGGCTAACATCGGCGTCGATGGTACGGTCAAACAGGATGACCTTGATACCGGCGGCCTGCGCGTCCTGCAGCACGGAATCCCAACCGGAGGTACCGGCGGCGGAGATCAGCAGGTAGTCGACCTCGTCTTGGATGAACTTCTGCGCGGCGGCGATCTGCTCTTCGTTCTTCAGGCTGTAAGCGAAGGAAGCGTCATAGCCGTTCTCAGCGGTGAAGGTGGCCTTCATGTCCTTGTCGTTCGCGGTACGATAGCCGGACTCGTTGGGGTCGTTGTTGATGATGCCGACCTTGATGGGGCCGTCGGCGGCGGGAGCGGGCTCAGCCGCGGGAGCGGCGGGCTCTGCAGCGGGGGCCGCGGGCTCAGCTGCGGGAGCAGCGGGAGCGGGGGCGGCGGCGGGGGCGGCGCAAGCGACGAGAGAGAGCGCCATCAAAACAACGAGGAGCATAGCAATGTGTTTCTTCATGATTCTTTTCCCTTTCCTTAAAATATAATGTGTCGCAAATGTGTATTGATTTGCCGTAATTTACTTATAGCATATCAAAAATGGAATGAAAAGGGCTTTGCCCCAAGCGCGTAAAAATGTCAACAAACTTAAAACATTTGCAGACTATCTAGGCCTACACACTCTGTATGCGCACCATAAATTATTCGACTGTGACCGTAAAAAATCCCCGCTTACCCTTATACCGTTTCAGCAAAAAAGGACGCCACAAAGGGCGTCCCTCGCGTCTGCGATTTCGCCGGCTCAATACGCGCGGCTGTCGATAATCTTTTGGGTGATGGTGAAGCAGTCGAACTGCGTTTCCTCGATGTGCTGTATTTTTTCGATGGGCTTGCCCTGCTCCAAGTCGCTGATGATGTTGGCGACGTAAGGCCCCTGCAGGGGATTGCACTCGACGTTGAGGCTGATGCGTCCGTCAAGGCAGTAGCTTAGGCCAAGATGCGTCGCGTCAAAGGCGATCACGATCACGCCGTTCCACACGTTGCATTCGTAGCCCGCCTGCTCCAAGGCGTCGATCGCGCCCAGCGCTTCGCCGTCGTTTTCACAATAGACCACGTCGATCTGCGGCTTGGACTTTACGATGGCGCTCATGACCTCATAAGCCTTGGCGCGGGTAAAATCGCCATCCTCCTTTGCGATGACGCGCCAGTTCGCATGGTGAAACACGGCGCTTTCCAACGCACGCGAGCGCCCGATCTGTGCGGAGGAGCCAAGCGTGCCCTGAATGTGCACGATGTTGACAGGGGCGGACTGCTGCGCGCGCTTTTGAAGCATTTCGTCCAACCACTGCACGGCCATTTCGCCCTCCAAGCCGAAGTCGGAGCCGATGTAGGCGGTGAAGAGGCTTTCGTCGGTGGTTTCAATACGGCGATCCACCAAAATGACGGGAATCTGCGCGTCCTTGGCCTCCTGCAAAATGGAATCCCATCCGGTTTCCGTGTTGGGGGAGAGCACGATGTAGTCCACATCCTGCTGAATAAAGCTGCGAATCGCGCGGATTTGGTTTTCCTGCTCCTGCCGCGCGTCGTCGTAGATCAGCTCATACCCGTTCGCTTCGCAAAGCGCGGTTTTCATGCTTTCCGTGTTGGCGACGCGCCATTCCGACTCCGCGCCTACCTGCGAAAAGCCCACCACGATGAGCTCGCCTTCCTTTGCTTCGGCCGTATTGGACGCAGGCGCGCAGCCTGATAGCAGTAAAAGACACAACAGTAGGATCGTCGTTTTTTTCATACTACCGCCTCCTTATCGTCATGGATCTGCATGGGGATCGTGACCGTGATCGTCGTGCCCTCGCCTTCAACGCTTTGCAGCGTTAAGCCGTACTCTTTTCCAAAGAGGATCTGCAGCCTTTGGTGCACCGTCCGAAGGCCGAAGCCCTCGTGTCCGCCGTCCGTAAGCGACTCCCGAAGCGCGAGAAGCCGCTCCTCCGTCATGCCGGTGCCGTCGTCCTTGACCGCAAGAAATATCTTGCCGTCGCGCGCCGCGGCGCTTACGCGAATGCTGCCCTTGCGGCGCTTCATTTTGATGCCGTGGTAGAGGGCGTTCTCCACCAGCGGCTGCAGCGTGAGCTTTGGCAGCGTGTATTGCTTGAGTTCGCTTGGAATATCGATCTCGTATTCCATCAGGTCGCGGTAGCGTACCTGCTGGATCTCCAAATAGCTTCGAATGTGCTGCTCCTCCTCCGCAAGCGTGATGATGCTTTGCCCGCGGCTGAGGGAGAAGCGGAAGAAGTTGGAAAGGCTGTTGATCATGGTGACGGCCTTGCTGATGTCGCCCGACTCGATGAGCCAAATGATGGTATCCATCGTATTATATAGGAAGTGCGGGTTGATCTGCGCCTGCAAAAGCGCGAGCTCGGTTTGGCGGCGCTGCTTCTCCTGCTGTGTGTTTTCCTCGATCAAGCGCTGCAGGTGTCCTACCATCTGCTCGATGCCGTCGGAAAGGAGCTGCACCTCCTCCACGTCCGCCTGTATGGGTTCGCATACGGAAAGCTCGCCGCTGCCGATGTCTTCCAAGCGCTTGCAGAGCTTATCCACGGGATCGACGATCCGGCGGCTGAGTTTGCGGGAGTGCCCCAGCAGTACGAAAAGAAGGAGCAGCGCCATGATGAGGATGACCGTCATGAGCGCGACCATGCCGGATATCATGCGGGATTGCAGCGCGTCCAAATGCACAGCCTCGTAATAGAGGTAGGTGTACATGTATTCCTGAATGAGGTCTGTGAGGATGTAGATGTTGTTTTCAAGCTGATCCTGCCGCGCGTCGTAATCCTGTGTGTACGCGATCTGGTAGATCTTCTCCTCAAGGTTATGGCAAAGGTTCAGCACGCTCGTGATGGCGCGTATGCTTTCCTTCTCCGTGCTCATGGCGGAAAGCTTGCTGGCGATCGCCTCCGCGCTTTGTACCTCCTCGATAGGAAGCCCCTCCGAATACTGGCTGTCGATGACATAGTAGTACATCTTGAGATCGACGTCGTCTTTGAAGTTTTGGTTGAAATCCGACGCCGTGGTGACGTTGTTGAGTATGGCGTTATACTGCCACGCGTACCATATGCCGATGGATGCGATCACCACGATCACGAGCATGAGAGGAAGCGCCACCATCAGGATCATCTTCCACAGCCTGTTTTGCATGCGCATTTTGCCGGCGCTCTTTGCTGCTGCCATGCTTATTGCACTCCTCTGCGGCGGTATTCACGGGGCGAAAAGCCCGTGGTCTTTTTAAATACGAAGCTAAAATAGTGCGGGTCCTTATAGCCCACCGCGAAGGCGACCTCGTTGGAGCGCTTGTCCGTGTGCAGCAGCAGGCGCTTCGCTTCGCCGATGCGCTTGTAGGTCAGGTACTCCACAAAGGTTTGCCCCTCTTCCTGACTGAATACGGCGGAGAGATAGTTGGGGCTGATGTTGACCTCCTTGGCGACCTTGTTGAGCGAAATGGAATCGTCCGCGTAGTGCTCGTCGATGTAGGCGAGGGTCTGCACCAAAAGATCGCGCTTCTGCTTCTTGCTCTCTCTGTCCCGAAGTTCCAGCGCCTGCTTGAGAAGCGCGTGCACGCACGCCTTGGCGGTGTCGGGGCGGGCGGATTGGCTCATGCCGCGCAGCGACGGCGTCAAAAGCGCATCCGTGTCATAGCCGAGGCTTTCGATGTATTCCGCCGCCGCAAAGCAGATCGTCATGGTAAAATAGCGGCTGAAAAGAAGCGATTTTACCGTATCCTCGCCAACATAGCAAAGCAGCTGATCCACGAAATTGTCGATTTCCTCCTCGCTGCCATCGCTAAGAAAATTGCGGATGAGCGCAGGTTCCACAACGCAGTCTCTCGTATCGGCAAGCGCGCTTTCGGGCTTGCGGAAGTCGTGGATGCAGTCCTCGGAGAGGATGTGCCGTTCGGGGCAGATGTGGCGGTAGGAGATGATGCGGTTCGCCTCCATAAAGCAGGCGGGCAGGGCGCTGATACGCGTGACGGGTGTGCCGCACGCCATATAGTAATGGATCGCGCCGTCAAACGCCTCGCAGATACGCTGAATCTCCTCCATACACGAGGCGGTGCGCGCGGCGACGTCGCTTTGCCCGCCCTTGACGAGCACCGCGTAGGTGGTCAGGTTCCAGCGAAACAGAAGAAGCGCGCTGTGGCTTGAAAAAAACTGCGTGATCCTGTCCTGCACGTCCGCGAGCGCGTCCGTGTAGGTATCCGGCATGCTGCCCTTATGCTCCGCGCCGCTTAGGGAAAAGAAAATGATGTTATAGGCCTGCGCGTTGATGTCCATATCCATCGCCTGCGCGGTCTCGTAGATTTCGGAAACGCTTAGATCGCCGTTTACGATCTGCTCGAAAAAACGGCGGCGGGAAAAGGTTTCATACGCCTGCGCCTCTCGCTGAAATTGCTGCAGGTATTCCTCCTGCTGCACCTCGGCTTCCATTTTTTGCTGCAGCTCAAGAAGCACCTGCACCATCTTATCCTTGGTGATGGGTTTTAATAGATACTGCTCCACGCCCATGCGGATCGCCTGCTGGGCGTAAGAGAAGTCGTCGTAGCCGCTGATGATGACGATCTTGGTTTTGGGAAGCTCCTTGTGCACAAGCTCGCTTAAGGCAAGGCCGTCCATAAAGGGCATCTTGATGTCTGTAATCAAAAGATCGGGCTGCACCTCTCGGATCATGGGAAGCGCCATCTCCCCGTCCGAGGCGTCGCCTACATAGGTAAAGCCGTACTGCTCCCAAAGGATGTTGTTGCGCAGCCCTTCGCGTACGACGATCTCGTCCTCAACCAAAAAGACCTTAAACACAGAATCCAACCCTTTCCAACGATAAGAAATGCCTTTTGTTCATATTGTAACACGTTTTCCCGAAAACCAATGGAATTTTTTATCGCGTTTGTATGATTTTTTGCGATAAAGAGCTTGACAATCCAACACGCGTTCCCTATGCTTCAAAGCGTATAAACGTGTAAACGCATCGCGAAGGGGGACGGCTTGATGCCGCATTACGGCTTGAACGAACGAATTTTGGCGCAGGCGGCGGCTTATCCGGCGCTGTGCGCGGCGCGCGTGATCTTTCAGGGACGCGATCTCTATCGCGTCGCCGGCGAAAACGGCGAGATGATGGCGACGATCTCCGGGAAGCTTCGCTTTTCGGCGCAAAGCGCGTCAGATTATCCGGCGGTGGGCGATTTTGTGCTGCTGGATCGCGCGACGGACGAGAACGGCGACGCCGTGATTCAGCTTGTGCTGCCAAGGCGGAGCGTGTTTATCCGCAAGGCCGCGGGCAGCGCTTTTGCGGAGCAGGTCGTGGCCGCCAATATCGATACGGTATTCATCTGCATGTCGCTCAACAACGATTTTAACCTCCGCCGTATGGAGCGGTATCTTTCTATCGATTGGAACAGCGGCGCTATGCCGGTCGTTGTGCTGACGAAAGCGGATCTGTGCGCGGATGTGCAAGCGCGGCTTCGCGAGGTAGAAGCCGTCGCGATGGGCGCAGATGTGCTCGTCACAACGGCGATGGAGACGGATGGCTGCGAAGCCGTGCTTCGCTATATCGCGCCCGGGCAAACCGTGGCGCTGATCGGATCCTCCGGCGTCGGCAAATCCACGCTCATCAACCGCCTGCTGGGAGAGGAAAGGCTTACGACGAACGGCTTGCGCGACGATGACAAGGGCAGGCATACCACGACGCGGCGCGAGCTTTTGCTGCTGCCGGGTGGCGGTATGGTCATCGATACGCCGGGCATGCGGGAGCTGGGCATGTGGGACGACGCGGAGGGGATCGACAAGACCTTTTCGGATGTGGAAGCGCTGCTTGCACGCTGCCGCTTCAGCGATTGCAGCCACACGAACGAGCCGCGCTGCGCCGTGCGCGCGGCGTTGGAAAACGGGGAGCTGACAGAGGCACGGTGGCTTTCCTATCAAAGGCTCAAGCAGGAGGCTGAATATGCTTCGAATGCCGCGGCATATTTGGCGCAGAAGGAGCAAAAGTTCAAGAATATCGCGAAGATCAATAAAAACAACACGAAACGGTGAGGAGAAAACACATGGAGTATATAAGAAGCAAAAAGTATGATATTCCCGCCATACGGGAAAAGATCATGGGACCGAATCCCATCAAGCTGGAGGAGGAACTGCTGCGCGACAACAAGATACCCGCGGGTGCGGTGGTGATGGATCTGGGGAGCGGGCAAGGCGTGACTTCCGTGTTCTTAGCCAAGGAGTATGGCTTTCGCGTGTATGCGGCGGATCTTTGGAGCGAGCCTAGCGATAACCAGCGCTTTTTTGACGAGATGGGCGTGCCGCGGGAGCAGCTAATCCCCGTCAAGGCGGACGCGACGAACCTTCCCTTTGAAAAGGCATATTTTGACGCCGTCGTCAGCGTGGATTCCTATAATTACTTCGGGCGCGATCCCAAGTATCTGGACGATTGCCTGCTGCCCGTGCTGAAACCGGGCGGCTATCTCTACCTCGTTTTTCCCGGCATGAAGCGGGACTGTCACGACGCGCTGCCGCCGGAGCTTTTGCTTTCTTGGACGCCGGAGCAGCTTGACTATATGCACGACATGGCGTATTGGCGGCGGATGTTTGCACAAAGTACTGCGAAGCTCCTGTCGCTGCACGAAACGGAGGGGAACGAGGAGCTTTGGCGGGATTGGCTCGCGTGCGAAAACGAGTATGCCGTTAATGACCGCAAATCCATGGAGGCGGGCGGCGGCAAATACCTAAACTTCATCATCGCGGTTTTACAAAAGGAAATATAAGATGATGCAACGCCGGGCTTGATAACCCGGCGTTGCATATCCTGTCGAAATTTAGTATATTGGAACGGGACCCCTTCTCATAACAGAAGAACGGAGGATGTTCATATGCGCAAGGATATGCCGGTAGTCGGCACGGTGGTAGTGATCGCGATACTCGTGCTGTTTGCTTTTGCTGTGGCGCTGCTGCTCTATTTGACGGCGCGCTACAAGCGCATGCAGCAGCTTGTGGCGGAAGACCGCGCGGGCTGTGACTTCTTGGAGGGCGCAAAGCGCGATTTTGCGGCGGTATACCGGCAAAACGGCTCCCGCACCAACACGCCCGCCGTGATCAACAACGCCATGGCCGCCCACCTTCGCGGGCTGCTGTTTTGCGAGCGCCTCATCAATAACGCGGTGTCGTTGTTCGTGACACTGGGCCTCTTTGGCACCTTTTTGGGGCTGACGCTTTCCGTGCAGTCCCTTACGGAGCTGATTGGCGCCAACGCGCAGGGGGAGTGGCTAAGCGTCTTGGACAACGTGGGCGGCGGCCTGCTTTCGGCACTCTCCGGCATGGGCGTGGCGTTCTATACGTCGCTTGTGGGCGTGGGCTGCTCCATTCTCTTTACCTTTTTGCGTACCGTGATGAGCCCGCAGGCGCAGCGGGAACGGCTGGAGGTCATGACGGAGCTTTGGCTGGATCATTACGTTGCGCCGGAGCTGGAAACGGATGCGCTCTACGACGACGTGAGCATGGTGCGCCGCCTCAAGGTCGAGCTGCGCGCGCACGCGGACGCGGTGGAGAACGCGCTCAACCGCGCGGTGGAAGCTTTAAGCGGTACGCTTTCGCAAACGGAGGGGCAGTTAAACGGCTTTGCCGATACGGTGTCCAAATTCAACCAAGGCACGCGTGATTTTGGCGAGATCAGCTATGATCTGCGCGGCAGCATCGAGCGCATGGACGTGAGCTTCCGCGATCTGAACAAGGCGCTGCGCGACGCCCGCGGCGCGGGAGGGCGCCAATGAAACGGCTGGATTCGGGATTCCGTTCGGGCGCTATGACGCGTAACGCCGAAGGCGAACAGGGGTTTTGGCCTTCCTTCGCGGATATGATGTCCGCCATCGCCCTGATCCTGTTCTTTTTGATGCTGCTTGCGTATATTCAAAACATCATGACGGGCAACCAGCTCAAAAACGCGCAGACGGAAATGCTCACCATGCAGTCCAACCTCAACGCTACCCTGCAGCAGGTAGAGGACGCAAAGGGGGAGCTTGCGCTGTTGCAGGGGGATTTGGAAACGGCGCGCGCCAATATCGCGGCGGACAAGGAGGCGTTGGCGCAGTACGAACAGACCATTGCCGCCAATACGCAGACCATCAACGAGCAGATGGCGTATATTACGGCTACCAATACAGAGCTTACGCAGATACGCAGCCAAATGCAGACCATTGCGCTGCTGCGCTTATCGACGCTTGAAAAGATCAAGACGAGCATCGAATCCGTGTTGGGCGGCGGCGCGCGCGTGCGCATAGGCGATAACGGCAACATCATATTAAATGAAGGGCTTTTCTTCGATTATAATTCCGATCAGATCAAGCCGGGGAGCGAAACGGTGCTGGATAAGCTTTCCGAAGCCTTCCGTCAGTTCCTTTCCACGCCCGGCAATGCGGATTATGTGGACAGTATCGTGATCTCCGGGCATACGGACGATACGGGCGACGCGGAATACAATCGCGATCTCTCCACGCGCCGCGCCAACGCCGTGCTCAACTATCTGCTTTTGCATGAAAACGGCGCGCTGGAGCCATATGCTAAGTATTTTTGTTCCGCGGGCTACGGGGTCACGCGCCCCATCGCCGATAATACAACGGAAGCGGGGCGCAGCGCCAACCGCCGCATCGAAATCTCTATCATATTGCGTGACGAAACGGTGCTGCAGATCGTGGATTCGTATCTTCAAAGCACGCAGCCGTAAAGCGGGAGCGCAGCGGCAAGGGCTACAGGCCTTTGCCGTTGTTTTTTGCCGTGACGGCGGCGCGCAAATCGAAAAATGAAAATCGCAAGAATCGTCGAGAATCAAAAATCGTTCTTTCGTATAATAAGCGCTGTCAGGAGGAGAAAGAAATGCAGGAACAGATCGAAGCCGTACAGCGCATGCAGGATTATATCGAGGCGCATCTTTACGAAACCATATCGCTTGCCGATTTGGCGCGCGCGTCGCTGTTTTCCCCGTGGTATGCGGCACGGCTGTTCAACGAGCTGACGGGGTTTGCGCCAGCGGATTATATCCGGCGTCTGCGCTTATCGCAATCCGCGCTGCGCCTGCGCGACGATGCCTGCAGGATCGTCGATACGGCGCTTGAAATGGGCTTTGGCAGCGTGGACGGATACCAGCGCGCATTTTACCGGGAATTCGGCTGCAACCCGCGGGAGTATGCCAAGCACCCCGTACCCCTGTATTTATTCACACCCTTCGGCGTAAAGTACAAAGCAAAATTTCACAGAACGAAAAGGGAGGAAAGAACGATGGAGAATGTAAGAAACGTATTTATTCAAGTGATCGAGAAGCCCGCGCGCAAGGCGCTGATCAAGCGAGGCGAAAAGGCGGAGGAATACTGGACGTACTGCGAAGAGGTCGGCTGCGACGTATGGGGGCTGTTGACGAGCATGAAATCCATCAGCGGCGAGCCGGTATGCCTGTGGCTGCCCGAAGCATACCGCAAACCCGGCACGTCCAAGTATGTGCAGGGTGTGGAGGTCGCGGCGGATTATCACGGCGAAGTGCCGGAGGGGTTTGACGTGATCGACCTTCCCGCCGCTAAGTATCTCATGTTTCAGGGCGAACCCTTCGAGGAGGAGGATTACTGTGAGGCCATCGAAGCGGTGCAAAGCGCGATGAACGCCTACGATCCCTCCGTGATCGGATTTTCTTACGACGAGAGCAACCCGCGTATCCAGCTTGAACCCATCGGCAAGCGCGGGTATATCGAGATGCTGGCTGTCAAATAACGGCACGGCGCAAAACAGCGCGGCGGCTTGATGGCCGTCGCGCTGTTTTATAAATAAAACTATCTGCGGTAGATTCGATACGGGGAACGCCTGCGGCGGCCGACGCGTCTGCGGGAATTGCGCACGGCGAGCAGCTTGATCACGACCACGATAAGCAGGATGCCGCAGCAGAGCAGAGCCCAAAACAGCCATGCGTGGCCGCCGTCCTTATCGGCTTTCTTATCGTCCTTAACGATAATGGGGCTGGCGCCGGGCGTCGTGTCGTTGACCTGCGAGGCGCAAAGCACGTCGCGGGAAGCGACCATCTCGGCGGAGCACAGGGGCTTACCGTTATATTTATAGTAGATCGTGCCCACAAGATCGCCCGCCTTTACGGGCGCTTGCAGCGTATTCTCCAGCACATAGGAGCTGGTGATCTGCGAGGTGTCTGCCTGCATCGCGGCGACGTCTTCCTTCAAGCCGCTGATATGCACGCCCTCAAGCAGGATGTTGATGCAAAGGTTGCCGTTTTCGGGGTCCGCGCTGTCGGCGTCCGCAACAGGAAGCGTCATGGTATTTTCCAGGCCCAATATGCTCGCGTCGATGGAGGCGTAGTTCTCAAAGCCCCAATCGAAGAATTTCGCGGCGTTTTCAAAGCGGTACTCGGTGGAGACCTTGTTTTCCATATCGCCAAAGAGCACGAGGATGAGCGTTACGCCGTCCTTCTGCGCGGAGGCGACAAGACAGCGCCCCGCCTGCGCCGTATCGCCGGTCTTTACGCCGGTGGCGTAGGGATAGGTGATGTCCTCCTTCAGCTCGCCCGTTTTGGTATCCTCCGGGGTGAACAAAAGCCGGTTGGAGTTGTTCCAATCATAGCCGTCGCTGTCCTTATTGGTAGGCGCCGCGTGATAGCTCTTTGTGGAGACGATTTGATCAAAGGCGGGGTTTTGGATCGCGTACTGTGTTAAGAGCGCCATATCGTAGGCGGTGGAATAATGATCGTCCTTGTGCAGGCCGTTGGATTTGACGAAATGCGTGTTGACCATGCCCAGCGACGCGGCCTTTTGATTCATCAGTTCCACGAACGCCGCCTCGCTCCCGTTGCCGAAATGCTCCGCTACGGCGCGCGCCGTGTCGTTGCCGCTTCTAAGCATCGTGCCATAGAGCATATCCTGCAGCGGCATCTGTTCGCCGCGGCTGATGCCCGCTGTGGAGCCGCGATCCTCCACCACATCGCCCGCGGTCACGATTTCGTCAAGGGAGGAACACATCTCAAGCGCCAGTATGCAGGTCATGATCTTTGTGGTGCTCGCGGGATAGGCGCGCTCGTTTGCCTGCCGTTCATACAGGATGTTACCCGTGGCGGCGTCCATGAGCACGATATAGGGCGTAGAGACGCTCTCCGGGTCAAAAGCCGCAAGGCCGGTGCGCGGCAGCGTAAACAATATGAGCAGCAGCGCCAACGCGGCACAGGAAAAACGTTTCAAACCGTTACGATCCTTTCCGAAGGTTTTGCAAGCCTAATGGGGCGTACATTACGTTAACCCAAATAGTATAGCAAAAAAAGCGACAAATTGTACAGCCTATTTTATGAACTTTTGGCATCATATATGTTTTCCGTTGCGCCGCGGCGGCTGTTCGTGCTATATTACAAAGTAAGATCAATAAGAAAGCAGGGGTGCGCCATGGCAAAACGGATACTGCTTGTGGACGATGAGCCTCTCATCGTGAAGGGCTTGAAATTTGCCCTCGAGCAAGACGGATACGAGATCGATTCCGCTAACGACGGCGAAACGGCGCTGGAGAAGCTCAAGGCGAGCGATTACGATCTGGTGCTGCTGGACGTGATGCTGCCTAAGCTTTCCGGCATTGAGGTTTGCCAGACCGTGCGCGAGAACAGCGACATCCCCATCATCATGCTGACCGCCAAGGGTGAGGATATGGATAAGATACTGGGGCTGGAGTACGGCGCGGACGATTATATGACCAAACCCTTCAACATCCTAGAGGTCAAAGCGCGCATCAAAACGATACTGCGGCGCGCAGGCGGCCGGCAGGAGCCGACGAAAACGGAGATCACGGCGGGGGATCTGCACATCAACATCGGAAGCCGCACCGTGGAGGCGCACGGCGAAAGCGTGAACCTGACGGTGAAGGAGTTCGACCTTTTGCAGCTTTTCATGAACAATCCCGGCAGGGTTTACAGCAGGGAAGAGCTGCTGGAGATCATATGGGGTTTCGATTATTTGGGCGATTTTAGGACCGTGGATGTGCACATTCGGCGCCTGCGTGAAAAGATCGAACAGGAGCCCGCCAATCCCAAGCACATCATGACCAAGTGGGGTGTTGGGTATTTCTTTGCGCAATAGCTTTTTCAATTCCATACGGGCGCGCATGATGCTGATTTTCGTGGCGGTCACAGCCGCCGCGTTCGTGGCGGTCGCCGTGCTGGTATCCGGCATCGTAGAGGAATTCTTGGTTTCCCAGCGCATTCAGCAGCAGACGAAGGAAACGGCGCGCGCCGCGCTGGAGGTCGCGCCTTCCTATGCGCAATCGAGCGCGCAGGAGGTTTACGCCTTCGTGCTTTCGCGCGCGCAGAGCATGGGCGGGAGGCTGCTGCTCTTGGATCGGGACGCGGTCGTGCAGGTGGACTCCGCCTCGCAGCATAACGGCTATCGCGTGCCCTACCGAGAGGTGCGCGATGTGCTGGTACGCGGCGTGGATGCGGCGCACGGTTTCCATCGCATCACAAGAACGGCGGAAAGCGTGGGGCTGCTGGCGCCGGACGAGGAGACGGTCTGGGCGGTATACTACGCAGCGCCGTTAATCCAAAATGGCGATTGCATCGGCGTGATCCTTTTTTCCAGCCTCATACAGGATGTTGAGAACAGCGTGCGGGAGGTCATCAGCCGCATCACGCTGATTTTTGTGCTGGTCTGTATCGGCATTATGTTTGTGAGCCTTCTTCTTTCCAACTGGCTCACCAAACCGATCGCGGAGCTGACGGCGGCGATTCGCAATATGGGCCGCAAGGGCGGCGCGCGCGTGCAGGTGCATGGCGCGGGCGAGATGGTGGAGCTGGGCAAAGCGTTTAACCGCATGAGCGAACAGATCGAGGCGCACGACAGGGTGCGCGACGAATTTGTCGCCAACGCTTCACATGAGCTGAAAACGCCGCTTTCCGCTATGAAGATACTATCCGAATCCATGCTGTATCAGGATAAGCCGGATCCCGCCATGGCAAAAGAGTTCTTTGCGGACATCAACAATGAGGTCGATCGCCTGACACGCATCGTCAGCGAACTGCTGCGGCTGGTGCAGGAGGATACGACGGACGCGCCGCTGGAGACCTCGGAAGGGCGGCTGGACATACTGGTAGAGCGCGTGATGACGCGTTTGCAGCCCATTGCCGCGCAGAAGGGCATTGCGCTCACCTGTGAGCTTATGCCTACCGCTTGTGCGTTCGAGCCTATGCGCATGGAGCAGGTGGCGGTCAACTTGATCGAAAATGCCATTAAGTATACGGATGAAGGCGCTGTAAGCGTAACGGTAGCGCCGCGCGGCGGCCAAGCGGAATTCAGCGTTGCGGATACGGGCATCGGCGTGCCAGAGGAAGCGATTCCCAAGCTTTTTGAGCGGTTTTACCGCGTGGATAAAGCGCGCTCCCGCAGTACGGGCGGCACGGGCTTAGGGCTATCCATCGTCAAGGAGATCGTGGAGCGGCATGGCGGCACGATCACGGTGCAAAGCGTATTGGACGAGGGCAGCGTGTTTACGGTGCGCCTGCCGTTGGGAAAGGGGGACGCGGAAGCATGAGAAAACGCCTTATAGGAGTGTGCTGCATCCTTCTGTGCATGTTGCTTTTGAACGGCTGCATGAGCCCCAATATCCGCGAGGATGAGATCCGAAGCGACCTGCCCGCGCTAGACCCCCAAGCGGGCGTGGCGAAGAACATCGACGTGACCTGCTATTATCAGCTGCTGCGCGAGCCTTATTTGTATGGGGTGACATGCGCTGTGGAGGTGCATGCCAACGAACGCGCCGAGCACGCGATCGTCAACATGCTCTTGGAGGGTGCGCAGGCTTTTGAAGGTTTGAACGGGCTTTTCCCGGCGGGAACCTCGATCGTGGATATCACCATGGACGACGGTATTCTCTATGTCACGCTGTCCAAGGAGTTTATGGATGAAAGCGCCCTGCGCCGCACCCTGAACGAGCTGGAAAACGCGTGGGAGCAAAAGCGATATACGCAGGCGGAATACGACGCGCTGGTGCAAAAAGCGGAGCAATCCGCGCTGGCGGATCGCAGGCTTGCCCTGTATTCGCTCGTCAACACGCTTACCGGCTATAACGACGGTATGCGCGTGCTGCTCTTGGTGGATCAAAGCGGAACGGGCGTAGGCGAAAGGCTGTCCCCCGCGGCTTTGGGGATGGAGGCGCAAGGCGCGGAGCCGGGCGAGCCGATGTCTTTTGTGCAGGACGTTATCAAAACGGAGGACGATTTGGCGCCCTTGGCGCTAGCGCACATACAGGCGGGCGACTATACCGCCGCCTATGCGCTGTTCGCAGATGAAAACAGTGACAATACGTTCAAGCCGGAAGCGGACGAATTCGAAAGCGCGTTGCGCGCCTTGGGAAGCCTGCAGAGCTTTACGGTCAACAGCTATATGCGCGACGCGGACGGCGAGCTGCTCTATGCGAGCGCGGATCTCGTTTTTGCTGACGGCGGCAATGAAAATACTCGGCGCGGGTGCCACTTGCCTGTGCGAAAGCAGGGGGCGTTGTATCTATTGGATTATGCGTCTTGTATCGCCGCGATGGGAGGGCAATGATATGCTGAGTAAACAGATGAGCAGGCTGCTTGCCGTCCTATTGTGCCTGCTTTTATGCGCCGGCTGCGCAGGGTGTGAAGAAAAGGCGCAGGTCGTGCCGGAGATACCGACGTCCGCTTCTATGCCGCCTGTCAAGGCGGAAGCGAGGAAGCAGAGCTTTACGGCTTCGCTGTATTTTGCCGCGACGGATAACCGTAAGCTTTCCGTGGAAACGCGGAAAATCGAATTGCAGCCGGGCATGAGCCGCGTGGAAGCGACGCTGCGCGCGCTGCTGGAGGGGCCGCGCAGCCAGTCTGTGCAGTCGGTCGTGCAGTGGGGCGTTCGGTTTGATTCCGTTGAGATATCCGACTCGGTGTGCAATGTCTTTCTTTCGGGAGAGATAGAACTGGACGAAAAGCAGTGGCTGATCACGCGCGCCGCGGTTGCTTCTACGGTTTTTGCGGCGTCGCAGGCGTCGTTTGTCAATCTCTATTATAACGATATGGAGCCGGGCTATCACGGACGCCCCTTGGGCGCGATCGGACCCATCTTTGAGACCTTGGACGCGTATGTGCGCAACATCGAGCTTGAATATGAAGCGCTGGAGGAGGAGCGGTCGGCTAACACCGGCTCGACAAGCTTCGAGATGCGAAATTGCACGCTGTACTATTTATCGGAGAACGAGCGCTTTTTAACGGCGGCGGGAGGCTTGATCAGCTATGAGGGCGCCTCGACCATCGACGGCATCACCGCTACGCTTCTGACGCGGCTTTGCACGAACGAGGATGTTGAGAACCTGCATAAGCCCGCTGTGCCGACGGATCTATCCTTACAGGAGGAGCCGCGGATCGTTTTCTCCTCCGCTACGGACGCGACGGACGAGGCTGCGGCGAATGCAGACGTTCCCTTGACGAACCTACAGACGATGCGGCAGCCGGGGATCGTGGAGATGACCATACGGGAACCGGATGCGGCATTTGATAAGGAACTGCTTGCCGCGTCCATCACGCTCACGCTGACGGGGTATCTTCCGTGGATCGAGGGCGTACGGATATGGATTGCGCCCACGGTTGGCGCGCCATATCTTCTTCAAGGCAGGGATTCTATGACGCGGGAAATGTTTGCGGATAAAATCGGCCATACGGTGACGTTTGCGTATCCGCAGGCGGATGGCGCCGCGTTTTGCAGCGTTCCTTGGACGGTCGGCGGGAAAGAGGCATACGATCCGTATGCGCGGCTTGCGGCGTACTTGGAGGCGGAGCCGTCGCCCGGCGTGCGCGCCGCTGATTTTACTGAGGCGGATATTCGGGACGTGTATATGTCGGGCGATATGATGATCGTGGATTGGAAGGAAGGATTCGCGGATAAGCTGCGTGCTCTTTCCGTAGAAGCGGAGCAGCCTTTGCCGCGGGAACGGCGCGCGTGGCTGTTCATCTACGGCGTGATCGATACGCTGACGGAAATGCCGGAGATACAGAGGGTTTGGATGCTGGAGAACGGACAAAAGCTCGGCATGGTAGGCGATCTCTATCTGGGGAACGCGCTTTTGCGAAACCCCGGTGTCTTGGAAGAAGCGGCGGGTGGTACGCAATGAATAAGCCTATCGTGGTGGGCATGTCGGGCGGCGTGGATTCTTCGGTCGCGGCGTTGCTGCTGAAACGACAGGGTTTTGACGTGATCGGCGTCTATATGAAAAACTGGGAAGAAGCGGACGAGAACGGCGTTTGTACCGCCACAGCGGATTACGAGGATGTGCGGCGCGTATGCGAGCAGATCGGCATCCCCTACTATACGGTGAATTTTGCCAAGGAATACAGGGAACGCGTATTTTCTTATTTCTTGGATGAATACAAGTCCGGACGCACGCCCAACCCGGATGTGCTTTGCAACTGTGAAATCAAATTTAAGGCCTTTTTAGACCTTGCCATGACCATGGATGCGGAAGCCTTAGCGACAGGGCATTACGCGCGCCTTGAAAAGCGCGGCGGCGTGCGGCTGCTGCGGGCCGCGGACAGCGGCAAGGATCAGACGTATTTCTTGGCGGGACTGACGCAATCGCAGCTTTCCCGCGCTATGTTTCCGGTTGGCGGGCTGCAAAAAACTCAGCTGCGGCGAATGGCTGCGGAGGCGGGGCTTGCTACGGCACAAAAGAAGGATTCCACCGGTATCTGCTTTATCGGCGAGCGCAATTTCAAACGCTTTCTCATGCAATACCTTCCCGCGCAGCCGGGCGAGATCATCGATCTTTCCGGCCGTACGCTGGGGCGGCACGACGGGCTGATGTATTATACTCTTGGGCAGCGGAAGGGCTTGGGGATCGGCGGCGTCAATTTCGGCAGCGGCGAGAGTTGGTTTGTGATCGGCAAGGATATGGAAAATAACCGCCTGATCGTGCAGCAGGGTGAGCACGAGGAGCTGTATTCGCTGGGACTGACGGCTTCAAAAATCAGCTTTATCGCGGGCGAAGCGCCCGCAAAAACGTTTGCGTGCACGGCAAAGTTCCGTTACCGCCAGCCGGATCAGGCGGTGCGCGTGCGCATGTGCGGCGAGGGCTGCACGGTGGATTTTGAAAAGCCCCAGCGCGCGGTGACGCCGGGGCAGTGGGTCGTGTTTTATGACGGGGATACGTGCCTTGGCGGCGGCCCCATCGACGAGGTACGTCCCTTGAAGCCTATTCGGATACCTTGAGGAGCTTCTCAAACAGCGGCGCAAAGCGCGCCGCGTCGCCGCTTGTGAAAAACCTTACACAGCCTTCGCCTTGCGTTTTTGCAAGGCCTTTTTCTTCTAATATGTGTTGCAGCTGCCTTGCCGTAGCCAAATTGCCATCGTAAAGATGCGCGTCTCCGCGAAAATGTGTTTTGGCATAACGCGCAAAGGCGTCTCGAATGAAAACGTAATGCGTGCAGCCCAGCACAATGCCGTCGATGGTCATATTCCAATAGGCTTGGAAATAGCGGTCAAACAGGTCGTCAAATGCGTCCTCGGCAAACACGCCCCGCTCGATGCGCTCCACCAGCCCCGGACAAGGCACGTTGATGACGCGCGAAGGATCCGGCATGCGCGCTTGCAGCGCGCGGTAACGATCCAAACGCGTGGTGGCAAGCGTGGCGGCCATCAGGATTTTGCCGTTGCCGGGCGTTTCGCATGCCGGTTTAATGGCGGGCTCGATGCTCACGACCGGTATGTCCAGCTCCTCGCGGATGCGGGTGACGCAGGTGGCGGTCGCCGTGTTGCAGGCGATCAGGATGATCTTTGCGCCCTGCTTCTGCAAAAAATGCGCGCAGTCAAAGGTCAGCGCGGTGATGGCCTCCTCAGTGCGGTCGCCGTACGGGGCGTTGGCGTTATCGCCGTAGTATAGGAATGTTTCGTGCGGCAGGATTCGGACGGCTTCGCGAAGCACGCTGACGCCGCCCAAACCGGAATCAAATACGCCGACAGGTTGATCCAGCATGATAGAAATGACCTCCCAAGACGCTATGAGCAGCGCCTGTATAACGGTACATATTATAGCGGAATCGGGGAAAAATCGCAAATCCGCTTTTTTTAGAAATATTTCAAAAAAAGATGTTGACAACCGAATCAAAGTTTGCTATCCTATACAAGCTGTCCCGCCCGAGAGGACATGAAACAAGCGAGACACAACGCACCTTGAAAACTGTATAGTGCAGAAGAATAAGAAGAACAA
>CAZNAL010000020.1:0-5953 GCA_964571055.1 uncultured Oscillospiraceae bacterium
ACATTATATAGAAAGCCGCTTTTCTTGTCAACGAACGCGTTGACGGGTATAATAAACGCATGAAAGTGAGCCTCTTTAAGCATAAGCCGCGCAGAGTGGGCGAAAAACGGAAGTTCGGCCTTACCTTTACCCTTGCGGGCGAGGAAGGGCGGCCTTGGCGTATCGCGCTCATCGTGATCGCGGCGCTGCTTCTGATCGTTTTGATCGCGGCGCTATCCCGCGTGGAGCCAAACGCCCTTAGCAGCGCGGAGGTGCGCACCGTGCAGGAGCGCGGCGTGCTTCGCGTGGGCGTGCGGGAGGATATGCCCGGCATGGGCCTTGACGGTACGGGGCTGGAGGCGGAGCTTGGCGACATACTTGCGCAGCGGCTGCTGCCGGACATTCCCGCAGGCAACAGCGTCAAATACGTTCCCGTGGACAGCATGACCGTGGGGCCCAAGATCGCGCAGGGCTCCATCGACGTGGCGATCGCCATGATGCCGGAGGGCGCGCAGTCCAAGTATCTCTATTCCCGTCCCTACTATCGCGATCCCTGCTATTTTATCACCGCGACGGCTACCCAGCGGCTCGTGCTGCAGGGCGTGCGCGCGGGATGCGTGCAGAATACGCCGTCTGCTTTGCTCCTTCAAAGCTATGTGGACGCGCGCCCGAGCGCGAACATCACCATCGTCAAATACGCCTCCTACCCCGATATGATCCAAGCCGTGATGGAAAACAAGGTGGAGGCGGCGGTCATGACAGAGCTGTATATTCAAAAATACCAGACGGAGACCAAGGTGAACCCCGATACCCTCGTGCCGTATATGCCCTACATCTTCCGCGCGAGCAACGTATCCCCCGGCGAGGTGAAATACTGCATCGCGTGCGCGTCGGACACGCCCGCCATCATTACGGTGGCGGATCTGGTGCTTGGCGAGCTGCAAGAAAGCGGAAGGCTCAACGACATGTATAAAAAATACGGTCTTGTGCAAGACTATGCCCATGAAGAAGAAGGAACAGACAGCCGATGAAGTCGCCATGCGCGCGTCCGAGGTGATGCGCCGCATGAACCGGGGGGAGATCCCCTCGGATGTACTGGGCAGCTATACGGGCACGGACGAGTATGACGACGAACCCGTGCAGGATGTGGACGATCTGTAGCTGCTATGCTTTCGCCCGAAGTCTATTGGACTTCGGGCGATTTTTTTCGCGATTTACTGCGCCTTCGGCGCGGGCGCAAATCGCGCAAAGAAGCGGATACTTGATCCGCTCCGTTTGGGCGGCAAAGCCGCCCAAGCCGGAATGAATGGGGCTATCGCCCCAAACCCCAAGAATAGTAAGGCTCTACACAAACAGCATCAAAATCGGTACGGAAACAAAGCACGCGAGCGTGCTTAGCGTCATGCCAAGGGCTGCGTACCCTTCGTCCGCGCCGCACTCGGCGCTCAGCACCACCACCTGCGTCATGACGGGCATGGCCATCTCGATCGTGAGGATGCTTTTGACGCTTCCCCCGATACCGAAAAGCGCGCAGAACAGGATGCAGCAAAGGGGCGCCAGCACAAAGCGGAACAACAGCACAAGAATAAGGCTTGCTTTAACGGCGGGTCTTTCCCTGCGCGTTTTCGGCGCGGCCGTCTTGGACGCGTACAGCTCGTAGATGACAAACCCCGTATAAAGAAGTGCTATGGGGGATACGGTGTCGCCCATATAGCCCGCGAAATCAAGCAGCAGCTTGGGGAGCGTCACGTCGCAGAGGATCAAGATCACGCACACGGCGATCACATAGAGCGGAGGCTTGATAAAATCCTTCAAAAATTCGCGCGCCGTGCGCTTTTGCGTATGCGCCTTGCCGTAGTTGAGAAAGGCCACGCCCACGGTTTGAAAGGCGAGGGTGTTGACGATGTAGTAGGTGAGCACCACGGGCACCGCCGCGTCGCCAAAGAGTGCTGTGCACATGGGGTAGCCTATGAACATGGAGTTGGCGACAAAGCACATCACCACGAACACGCCGAGCTTATCGGGCGGCAGACGCAAAAGCCTTCCAAGCAGAAACGAAAGAAGAAGCATCGCGCACAGCGCACAGACGCTCACGAGCAGCACCGTCTTCATCTGCAGCAGCAGCGCGTGGGAGACCTTCCCCATCAAGCCGCTTACGCACATGCAGGGGAGTGCGATATTCATGATGTATTTCACAAGGAAAGCCTTGTGCTCGTGCTTCATCCAGCCCATGCGGCCGCAGAAACAACCCACCGCCGTCATGAGCAAAATCAGCATGACGGCGGCGGCGGAATGCGAAAAGGCTTGCATCTTTATTTGATCTTCTTACATTCGAGATAGTAGCGCTTCTCGTGCGCTTCGCCCATGGAGAAGGTCTTGCGCGGAAGCGCGCCGTCGAACACGACGGTGGGGAACAGCTGCGATTTGGGCATAGGCGGAAGGAGGAAGCCCATGTTGCCGGGCTTTGCGCCCAAGTCGTACACCACGTCCTCGCCGTGGATGTAATCGATGGTCATGTCCGGCATATCCGCGCGCATGGCGTCCAGCGCGCTTTGGAGCGTACCCACCTCAAGCTGCGCTTTGGGCGCTGTGACCTTCAAGAACCCGAAGGCCTTGGGCGTTACAAAGGGCAGCACGTGCGCGTCCTGCTGCTTGGCGATCTGCGCGGCGGCGTCCGCGTCCGTGCGGGTGCCGAACTTTACCAGCTCGCAGCCGCCGTTATCGGTGGAGAGCTTCTTTTGCAGATAGTCCAGCGCCTTGTCCGCGTCGAGGTTGAAGAGCACGCGATGGATGGGCTCAAAGATGATGCCCGCGTCGTGCACGTTTTCAAGCTCCACAAGGCAGAAGCGCGCGGGGTGTCCTTCCTGTTCTTCGGGGGTAAGCGTCGCTTTGATGCGCTCCCAGCTTGCCTTGGCCGTTGCGAAGGAATGGTTGCCGTCGCCCATCGCGAACAGCAGCGGCGGCTGGTCGTCGCCGTATTGCTTGGCAAACTTCGCGGGGTCTACGAGCGCTGTGAGCGCGTTGATCGTGCGGTCGATCGCGGCTTCGTCCTGCATGAACCAGCCCTTGACCGTGCCGCCGTTTTGCATCAGCGTAAAGTCGTATTTGAGCGACGCGTCGTTTGCGTCCGCCTCCAAAGGTTCGATGACGGTCTTTTGCGGGTCGTCTATGAGCACGAGTATGTGCGGCATCTCCAGCGGCGCATCCTTGCGGATGCGAAGGCGCGGCGGGATGCGCTCGACGATGGTGCCTTCCGTGGCGCGGATGAGCGTTTTGCTGCCCTTTTCGTAGCTGTAGCGCTCCAGATCCAGCGCGATCATCATGCCAAGGCGGGTTTTGCCGTCCACCTGCCGGCGCACGAGCATCAGCCCCTGCCCAATGCTTTCGAGCACGCCGTTTTGCATATAGGCGTCCATGGCGGCGTTGATGGCGTCGATCCGCTGCGCCTCGTCCGGCTTGTCAAGGTAGAATTCCGGCAGCATAATGCGAAGCGTGCTGGGGCTGTCCCCTACGATCGCCTCCGTCTCCTTCCAGTAATCGGGCTGCGAGGTATACTGGTCGCAGGCGACCACCGCCCATTTTTGCATATCTACGCCCGCGTTGGGCAGCAGGATCTCCGGCACGCATACGCCGATATTGTTTTCAAACTTCTTCATGAAACTTCCTCCGCGCTAAAAATATTGAATGGGAAGCACGCCCCGAACGGGCAGAATTGCTTGCTTCTATTGTACAATAGGCGATAGGCGCGGTCAAAAAATATATAAAGAAATTTTGCTTTAACGCTTTACTTTGGTAAAGCACCATGGTATACTCATTCCCGTCGCCGGATAAGGCGAGACATGAAACGGTGATTCTTAATTTAAAGGAGATACAATGATGAAGAAGTTTATGATGATCCTGCTTGCAGCGATGCTGCTCGTGACCGCCTGCGCCTGCGCCGCCGCGCCGGCAGCGCCCGTCGCCACCCCCGATCCCGACGTGTTGGCGGAAGCCGAAGCGACATGGCCCGCGCCCGAGGGCGGCGCGGAGGATGACCTTGCCTACATTCAGGGCAAGGGCAAGATGGTGATCGGCATCACGATCTTTGAACCCATGAATTTCTACGATAAGAGCGGTAAGCTGGTGGGCTTCGATACGGAGTTCGCGGAAGCCTTCTGCGCGAAGCTCGGCGTAACGCCCGAGTTCATCGAGATCAACTGGGACACCAAGGAGACCGAACTTTCCTCCAAGAATATCGACTGCATCTGGAACGGTCTTACCATCACCGAGGAGCGCAAGGCGAACATGGAGCTTAGCGATCCCTACATCAAGAACATGCAGGTGGTCGTCGTGAAGGCTGACAAGGCTGCAACGTTCAACAGCGTCGATTCCCTCAAGGCCGCGAATCTCGTAGCCGAGATGGGCTCCGCGGGCGAGACCGTCATCAAGGAGGACCCCGTTCTTTCCGGCGCGAACTATGTCGCCGTCGCCAAGCAGACGGACGCGCTGCTTGAGGTCAAGGCGGGCACCGCCGACGCGTGCGTGCTCGACTACACGCTCGCCAAATCCATGGTGGGCGAAGGTACCGACTTTGCAGATTTGCAGATGGCGGACGGTTTGGAGCTCGCGGTTGAAGAATACGGCGTCGCCTTCCGCAAGGGCAGCAATGTCGCCGCCGCTTTGAACGAACAAATCAAGGCGTTTACCGGCGACGGAACGCTCGATAAGATCGCGGACGCTTATTCGCTGACCGATTCGCTGTTGTCGAATCAGTAAAGCTTCGCTTTATCGGCAAGGGTTTTACCCTTGCCGATGCTTACAATTTGCAGCTGCTCACTGCGTTCGCGGTCGCTGCAAATTGCGGGGAAAGCCTTGCGTGGCAAGGCTTTTCGCTCGCGACGCGCATGTCGTCGCGAGCGAAGGAAGCCTCGGGGGGCTCTGCCCCTTGACAATCCCCATTCTTGTTGTTACGAAATGTTAGGACTTTTATGGATGTATTGACCGTTACCGCAAGGCTGCTTGAAGGCTTTGCCATCACCTGTAAGATCTTTGCGCTGACGCTGGTGTTTGCGCTGCCGCTGGGGCTGTTGATCGCGTTTTGCTCTATGAGCAGGGCGCGTGCGCTTCGCTATCTTTCCCGTACCTTTGTTTGGATCATCCGCGGCACGCCGCTGATGTTGCAGGTCATAATCGTGTTTTACGGCCCCGGGCTGCTGTGGGACGTGCAGGCCTTCGGGCGGCTGGACGCGGTGCTCGTGGCCTTTATCATCAACTACGCCGCTTACTTTTCCGAAATCTATCGCGGCGGCATCGAGTCCATCCCCAAGGGCCAGTATGAGGCGGGGCAGGTGCTGGGCATGACCAAGACGCAGATCTTTTTTAAGGTTATTCTGCTTCAGGTCGTCAAGCGCATTCTCCCACCCATGAGCAACGAGGTTATCACCCTCGTGAAGGACACGTCGCTTGCGCGCATCATCGCCGTCAAGGAGCTTATCATGATGGCGCAGGAGTATATAGCGACCTATGCGCTGATATGGCCGCTGTTTTATTCGGGCGCGTTTTACCTGCTGTTTTGCGGGGGGTTGACGCTGCTGTTTGGGTATTTGGAGAGGAAGCTCGATTATTTCAGGGTATAGAAAACGCGCGATACGGAAAGAAAAGGGTAGAGACATGGGCAGTATTTTACGGGTAGAGGGACTCAAAAAGCATTTTGAGGCGACGGAGGTGCTAAACGGCATCGACTTTTCGCTGGGCAAGGGCGAGGTGCTTTCCATCATCGGCTCGTCCGGCAGCGGTAAAACGACGCTGCTTCGGTGCTTGAACTTTCTTGAAACGCCGGACGAGGGCAAGATCATCGTTAACGGCGAGACCCTCTTTGACGCGGCCGACCCCGCCACGCAGCGCGACGCGGACATCCGCAAAAAACGGCTGCGCTTCGGCCTTGTATTTCAAAATTTCAACCTGTTTCCGCAGTATACGGCGCTGCAAAATGTGA
>CAZNAL010000020.1:5963-24599 GCA_964571055.1 uncultured Oscillospiraceae bacterium
GATGCTTGCAAGCGAGCTGCTCGCCAAAGCCGCGCCGGATTACAAGGCGAACAGGGCCAGCATACACGATAACATTCGGAAAAACGCCATGGCGCTTCTTGAACAGGTCGGCTTATCCGACAAGGCGGACAACCATCCGCATCAGCTTTCCGGCGGGCAGCAGCAGCGCGTCGCCATCGCGCGGGCGCTTGCGCTCAAGCCTGACATCCTTTGCTTTGACGAGCCGACGAGCGCGCTCGATCCCGAAATCTCCGGCGAGGTGCTGCGCGCCATCCGCAAGCTTGCCGAGCGCAAAATGACCATGGTGATCGTGACCCACGAGATGGGCTTTGCCCGCGAGGTATCCAGCCGCGTCATGTTCATGGACGGCGGACATATCGCGGAGGAGGGGCGTCCGGAGGAGGTCTTCGGCGCGCCCAAGAGCGAAAGGCTGCGCGCCTTCTTGCAGGCGGTCATCCAATAGGCCGCGAAAGGGACGGTATGGCAATGTACGAAAGCAAGCTGAAAAACGAGGCGGCGGACGAATTGTTCAAGGCGATCCTCGCGCTTACAAACGAGGAGGAGTGCTATCGCTTCTTCGAGGACGTGTGCACCATCAGCGAGGTGGGCTCCATCGCGCAGCGCTGGGAGGTGGCGAGGCTTTTGAACGCGGGCCTTACCTACAGCGCCATCGCCGAAAAAACGGGCGCGTCCACGGCGACGGTCTCCCGTGTGGGCAAATGCCTGCATTACGGCGCAAACGGGTATCGGCTGGTGCTTGACAGGCTGCAAAAAGAAAGGTCTTGACAATTCCTAGTGGTTCACTTATAATTGGCGCATGATGAATTTTGAGGTATGCTTCTGTTGTTGTAGGCAGGGACGCCCGTAAGGCCGTAAGGCGCGGGCGGCTCCAAAGAGCTACGCTTGTGCCGGCAACAGAGGAAGGCCTTCATAAAAAAGGCAATTCCAAGCTATATGCACAGGCGTGCGTATGGCTTTTTTGTTTGCCTATCGAAAAAGGCTTGCACCCCACTTGCTGGGTTTGCACATAGATTAGTAGAAATACCAAAGGAGGAAGATCCATGGAGACCATAGCAAACGCAGTCGGCAACACGCCTATGATCCGTATCGACTATCGTTACGAGGGCAGGGACGGCTGTATCTATACCAAACTCGAAAGCTATAATTTGACGGGCAGCATCAAAGACAGGATGGTCGCCTATGTATTGCAGCAGGCGCAGAATAAGGCGGAGCTCAAGACCGGCCAGCCCATCGTGGAGACGACGAGCGGCAACACGGGTATTTCCATCGCGGCCTACGGCAGCAGTTTGGGGCATCCTGTGCACATCTTCATGCCGGACTGGGCGAGCCGTGAGCGCACAGAGCTCATGCGCATGTACGGCGCGGTGGTGCATCCCGTTTCCCGCGAGGAGGGCGGCTTCATTGAAGCGCTCAAGCGCTCCTACCTGTTCGCCAAGGACGTCGGCGCGTACCGCACGGATCAGTTCAACAACTACGATAACGTGCTGGCGCACTATTACGGCGTAGGCCCCGAAATCCTCCAAGCGCTTCCCGAGGTGGGCGCGTTCGTGTCCGGCGTCGGCACGGGCGGGACGCTGATGGGGGTAACGAAGCGCTTAAAGGAGGATCATCCAACGCTTGCAGTCGCGGTGGAGCCGGACGCAGCCCCCATGCTAAGCGAGGGGAAAATTTACGGGCCGCACGGCATCGAGGGCATCGGCGACGATTTCATCCCCACCATCGTCGATAAGCGGCGGATCGATCGCATCGTCAAAATCAACGACCGTGACGCCATGAACATGTCCCGCATGCTCGCGCGTGTGCTGGGGCTGGGCGTGGGCATTTCGTCCGGCGCAAATTTCCTGGGCGCGGTGCAAACGAAGGCCACGCTTGCATCCCCCGTCGCTACCGTCTTTGCGGACGATAACAAAAAATACCTCTCTACGGCGCTTTGCGGCCAGATCGAGCAAAAGGAAGGCTTTGTTTCCAATAAGATAGAGCTGCTGCGCTACGAGCGGGTGTAGAAAGCGCGAACGCAATAGGCGTATACAAAGGAAGCGCCCGGTCGTATGGCCGGGCGCAAAACATTATTGTGCGATATGTACGTCAAGCTGGGGGAAGGGGACGAGAATCCCATCCTTTTCGAACGCCGCCTTGACCGCCTCGTTCACGTCTCCCGGGAGCGTGTAGTAATTCTCGATCGTGCAATAGACGAGCAGCGTAAAGGAAAGCGCGCTCTCCTCCATGGAGGAAAGCAGAACGGCGGGCGCGGGGTCGGTAAGCGCGCGCGGATTCTCCTTGACGGCTGCAAGCAGCACGCGCTTGACGCGCTCGCTATCCGTGCCGTAGGCGACGCTGAAGGGTAGCGACAGCCTTAGATAGGGCGACGCGGAATAGTTGATGACGCGCCCGTTGGAAAGGGTGCCGTTAGGGAGCATGACAAGGCGGTTATCCCGCGCGCGGAGCGTGGTATAGAACATGCTCACGTCCGTGACCGTTCCCGTTTCGCCGCCCGGCTCCGCGATCACGTCGCCCACCTCGAAGGGCTTGAATAAGAGGATCATGAGTCCGCCCGCAAAATTCGAGAGGCTTCCCTGCATGGCAAGGCCGACGGCTAAGCCGACGGAACCCAGAAGCGCTACCAGCGACGAGGTGGGTACGCCCACCACGCCCGCCGCGATGATGATGAGCAGCGCCTTGAGCGCGATGGAGCAGAAGCTCCGCAAAAAGGAAAGGGCGCCGGGGCTGACGCGCGCGGCGAGCTTGGACTTAGGCAGGCGCGAAAGCGCCCTGTTGACGACGCGAAACGCCGCGAACAAAGCGAGCAGCGTAAGAAGGATCGTAATGAGCTCCCGCATGAAGGGCTTGTCCAAAAACGCCCATACCTTTTCCATCGCGCTCTCCGTTTCTATTTGTGATAGAGCTTCTTGCTCTGATACTGCGGTTCGCAGGTGATGTTCACGCCGAGCTTTTTGAATACCCCGATATCAACGCTCGAGAGGATGACGCTCGAGTGCGCTTCGCATCCCCGAAGATTTCCAAGCTGCTGCATGGCAAGCTCCGCCGTGGGGTTGGTGGCGGCGCAGATGGTCAGCGCGATGAGGATCTCGTCCGTGTGGAGCCTTGGGTTGGAATTCCCCAAGTGCGCGGTTTTAAGATGCTGAATGGGCTCTATGATGATGGGCGCGATCAGCGGTATGGAATCGTGAATGTTGCCCATCACCTTAAGGCAGTTGAGCAGCAGCGCCGAGGACGCGCCTAAGAGAGAGCTTGTCTTGCCTGTGACGATTCGGCCGTCCGGGAGCTCCAGCGCGGCGGCGGGTGCGCCCGTATCTTCGGCCTTTTGAAGTGCCGCGCCCACCACGGGGCGAATGTCCGGCGTAATGCCCGCTTGGTTCATCAAAAGCTTGATCTTCACCACGCCGTCCTCGTTGGAAAGGCCTTGGCGGAAGGCGCAGGCCTCCGCGTAGTAGCGGCGGATGATCTCCTGCTTCGCGGCGTCGCAGCAGGCCGCGTCGTCTGCAATGCAGTTGCCCGCCATGTTGACGCCCATATCCGTGGGGGATTTGTAGGGGCACGCGCCGTAGATCTGCTTGAAGATCGCCTCGAGGACGGGGAATATCTCCACATCGCGGTTGTAGTTGACGGTCGTAACGCCGTAGGCTTCAAGGTGGAAGGGGTCGATCATGTTTACGTCGTTGAGGTCGGCCGTGGCGGCTTCGTAGGCGAGGTTGACCGGATGCTTGAGCGGCAGGTTCCATATGGGGAAGGTCTCAAATTTCGCGTAGCCCGCGTGCACGCCGCGCTTGTTTTCGTGGTAAAGCTGGGATAGGCAGGTCGCCATCTTGCCGCTGCCGGGGCCGGGGGCCGTCACCACGACGAGGGAGCGCGTGGTTTCGATATACTCGTTGCGCCCGTAGCCATCTTCGCTGACGATGAGGTCGGCGTTGGCGGGATAGCCCGCGATGGGATAGTGCCGGTAGGCCTTGACGCCGAGCTTTTCAAGGCGCGTAATAAACGCGTCCGCGCTGGGCTGGCCCGCGTATTGCGTAAGCACGACGCTGCCCACATACAAGCCGATGGAGCGAAACGCGTCGATCAAGCGCAAAACGTCCAGATCGTAGGTGATGCCAAGATCGCCGCGCACCTTGTTCTTTTCGATGTCCGCCGCTTTGATAGCGATGATGATCTCCGCCTCGTCCTTCAATTGCAGCAGCATCTTGACCTTGCTGTCCGGCGCGAAGCCGGGGAGCACGCGCGCGGCGTGGTAATCGTCAAAGAGCTTTCCGCCGAACTCCAAATACAGCTTGTCGCCGAAACGGGACAGCCTTTCCTTGATATGCTCGGACTGCGTGGTCAAATACTTTTCATTATCGAAGCCTATGGTACGCAACGCGCATCACCCCCTTTACATCTTGCCTACTATTTTAACAGAAAAAGAGAAAAGAAGGGATAGGAAATGACGGTATTGTGCTATAATTTTTTATACTGGAATGTGTTATAATTTTTTATGGGAACCCAAGAGGGCACCCATTCGTATTATTGATGTCGAAGGAGAGCGCCGTGGCAAAGTGGGATTTTGACGCCGCCTATCACGCGTATGCGCGCATGGTGTATTGGACGGCGTACGGCATACTCAAAAGCGATAGCGACGCTATGGACGTATCGCAGGATACGTTTATGCGCGCCATCAAGCATGAACGAGAGCTTTCCGGCATGACGGACGCGCAGCAAAAGGGCTGGCTGTACCGCGTGGCGTATAATTTGTGCATGGATAAAAAGCGGCGCGAGAAGCGGGAGTTTCCCACGGAAACCGAAGCGCTTTTCGATGGCCCCGACCCGGACGAATCGGCGCTGCCGGAGCTTTCGGCGCTCAACAACGAGCAAAAGAAGCTCGTGCGCGCTGCCATCGACGCGCTCCCGGAGGTCTATCGGGAGACGGTGGTGCTGCATTATTTTTCCGGCCTTGCCTACGAGGAGATCGCGTCGCTTGGCGGCGTGAGCGAGGGAACGGTCAAGTCCCGGATGTCCCGGGCGAAGGCGAAGCTGCTGGAAACGATCAGGAAGGGTGGTGAGATACATGGCTGACAAACTGGATACGCTCCTTTACGCGCTTGCGGAGGATGCTGACAAGGACGTGGATTACGACGCGATGTATCGCGCCATACAGCAAAAGCAAAAGCGGAACGAAAAAACGCCGCTGTACCGCGCGCGGGTGTGGGGCGCCGTCGCGGCCTGCGCCGTGCTGCTTGTGGGCGTGAGCCTGTTTTCCATGCGCGGGGGGCTTAGGAAGGGAGACGCGGCGCCCGAGGCTGCGAGCGTCGCGATGGAAGCGGCAGCGGAAGCCGCGCCGGAGGCCGCGATGTATGACGTGATGGCGGAGGCGCCCATGCTGGCCGCGGCGCCCGCGGCGCCCGCGGAAGCCACGATCACGGCGGCGGATGCGGAGGAGCCGGGCGCGGTGAACGCGGCGGGCGGCGTGCTGCAAGCGCGCGCCGACGCGGGGCTTTCCAACGAGCCTTACGCGCGAATTGTCAATCGGGAGAACGCGAACACGCTTGCAGCGGCTTTTGTGCCCGCAAGCCTTGTGCGCGTCGCGGAAAAGGCGCTGCCTGCGAATCTTACGCTCAAGCGGGAGGACGAAATGGCGGATGCGGCGGCGGCGGACGCGCTGCGCGCCATGCTGGAAGCGGCGCATGCCGAGGGTATCGACGGCTTTTACCTTGTAAGCGCGTACCGCACCTACGAGGAGCAGCAGTCCATTTGGGAAAAGAAGCTGCACGAAGACCCGAACTACGGCGCGGACGGCGAACCCGTCGCGTCCATGCCGCCGGGCAGCAGCGAGCACCAGACAGGGCTTGCCTTTGATATTACGGCGATCGACAACAAGGCCATGCGCGCAAGCTTCGGCGAAACGATACAGGGCGCGTGGCTTCGGGACAACTGCGCGCGCTTTGGCTTCATCCTGCGCTACCCCAAGGAGAAGGAGGCCGTCACGGGCGTCGAGTACGAGCCGTGGCACTTCCGCTACGTGGGGGAGGACTTGGCGCTGTATTTGACGGAAAACGCGCTGACGCTGGAGGAAGGAATCAGCAATTAAATGAATAATGAATAATGGGGGAGTTTGTTCGGCATAAGGTAATAAGCTTCTGCATAAACGAAAAAGAAACAGCCAGAAAAAAGGCGGCGTGGAAAACGGCATAGCGAAAAGCAGCAAAGCGAAAAATGCGACGCGGCGGAAAACAATCGTTTCCGCCGCAGTTTTTGTTTGCTGTACCGACCCCTAATTATTCATTACGCATTATTCATGAAACACAAGGTACGGCCGGAGCTTTTCGAAATCCTCCGGCTCGCTCAAAACAAGCTCGATGCCGTCCACGCGGCGATCCTGAAACATCTGCGTGAGCGCGATGTACTGGCAGAGGGTGGAGCGCATGTTGAGCCTGTCCCCCTCGTCGGTAACGAGCTCCACACGTCCCTTGCAGGCGTTTACGGCGCGGAAAAGCTCCGCGGGTTCTGCGATATTGCGTATTAGCATCTTATGCCTCGTCTTCTTTCCACGGGTGCTTGTATTCCAGCACCACGATGCGATCCTCGCCCAAACTGTCCCGCGTAAGCGTCAGCTTATCCTCCCGCATGCGGTGGATCGCGCAGTCGCGCGACGCGTTCAAAAAAGGCATGAGCTCCGCAAGGTTGATGTTGCAGTCCGGTGTCGCGTAATGCATGGGGATGGACACCCGGATGTGGAGCAGGTTGCAAAGATCCAGCGCCTCGCGCACGCCGATGGTGTAGTTGCCGCCCACGGGCACGAGCAGCACGTCCACCTGCCCTATGGCGTTAAGCGTTGCTTCGTCCGGCAGCGCGCCCAGATCGCCCGCGTGCAGGATGCGGATACCGTCCACCTCTACGAGGAACATGATGTTTTTGCCGCGCAGCGCGCCCTGCGCCTTATCATGGAAGGTGGAAAAGCCGGTGATGCGCATATCCTTGAGCGCGAACGCGCCGGGTACCGTAAAGCGCGCAGCGCCCTCGGCGAGTGGGAAATACGCGTGGTCGTAATGGTCGTGGCTGGAGGTCACGCCGTCCACCTGCCGCGGCGGTATCAGATACCCCGTCTTGGGAGAAGGGGGGTCCATCATCAATGTCGTACCCGCTTCGCTTTGCAGCACGAAGCAGGAATGTCCCAACCAAGTAATTTGCATTTTGTTACACCTCGTCTCTGTACAATAAGCGGGCGATACAGCCCGCGGCGTCTCCGCAGCCGTCAAGGTAGGAGGGACGATTCCGCAGCGCTACGTTCCGGCCTATGTTGTTTGCGGCTTTTGCGGCTAAGCCCCGCCGCACGCGCCGCGCGTTGGGGGAAGCGCACCTTTGGGCGCTTCGCATGGCTAAAAACAGGGCTTCCTTGATCGTATCGTCCAACCGGCCGCCCCCCTTGCGTGAGAGCATGCGCATGCGCGCGATGGCGTAACCCGTTTCGCTCCATGGGTCTGCGGGCAGCGGGGGCAGGGGTTCCTGTAGTATATGATCCATAGCCGCGCGGTAGAACGCGTCCGGGTATTGGGAAAAATGCCGCATAGAGCGCTCCATCCGATTGATACTACATGATAATATATATTGAAAAGACTGTCAATAAAAAATCAAATTGCAGCGGTACAATACCGCTGCAATGGAAAAACGTCGGTTGCGACATGCCGCTAGAGCACAAGCTCGCCGTCCTCGCTGTCGATGATGCGGAAGATCTGCTCCTCCTCGCCCGTCTGCGCGTTCAGATAGAGTATGTATTCGTCCGCGCCCAGCGTACACTTGAACTCATAACAGAGCGCTTCCTTTTGCGAGGAAAGCGGGATGAGCGCGAGCGCGCGGTCTTCCACCGCGAGACGGGAGGAGAGCAGGCTTTCCGCTTCCTCCAGGGTGATAGCGGGCGGTGCGATGCTGCGCCCGGTGTGGCTGAAAAGGTAGTTGCGCGCGTCCATGCCCACCACGCCGAGCGTTTCCCTGTCCACCCACACTTTGATAAGGTCGTTGTAGAGTATGACGTTGTCCTGCGTCGCCGCGCAGTTGATGAGGGCGCACCCGCCGTAGTACTGCGCGTAGGTGGCGCGCATGCCGCTAAAACCCATCTGCGTTAGGTAATTGAGCGCGACGTCACGGTAACGCGCGGTCTCGCTTTCGGGCGGGACGCCGTTCAACTCCGTTTCGGCTTGGCTCATATGCCAAAGCACATGCCCACCCTTGGCGGTGATGGAAATGTCCACGTTTTTGCCCGCCGCGTTCTGCCCGCAAAAATCAAAGCTTTTGATGCGTCCGTCCGAAAAGCCGCAGAAGGTCAGGCTGTGTCCCACGACCTTTTCGGCGATTGCCTGCGCCTCCTCCTGCGTGACGGGCGTGCCTGTAAGCCCCTTGGGCTCCGCCTTTTCCGTGCTTTCGGAGAAGGGACCGTCATAGATGAGCGTGGGGAATTCCGTGATGCTCTCCTGATCCTTTTCGCCGCCTTCGCTTTCCGGGGACGCGATGCGCGCGCTTGTTGAAGGTATGGGGGAGGCACTCTGCATGCTTGCATCAGGCGTTGCGCTTGTGCCGCCCGCAGAGGAAGGGCTTATTTCGGGCGTTGCGGATTGCGTATCGGAAGACGCGAAGAACGTTTCCTGCGAAAGCGCGTCGCTGGGGAAATCACCGTTTTCAAGGCGTGTGCGAAGGTCGCTCGTGATGCCCTTGCTGATGGCGTACAAGCTGTCGAGCTGTTCGGCGTCCTCCGCGCGCATGGGTACGCCGCGCACCGCCTTTTCCGTGAGCGTGTGGGCGTAATCGCCAAGCTGCACCACAAAGCGGTTGAGCGGCTCCGTGTCGAGATACGCCTGCGGAATCTGCGAAAGCAGGCTTGCCGCGGCCCCCGAGAGCCGCCAAATATCATCCAGCAGCAGCACGGTCTGGTTGGGCGCGTTCACGGCTTGCAGCTTCCCAAGCGTGATCGAAAGCTCGTCCATGGTATCGGACAGCTCCACAAACGCGCGCGTATACATATTGGAGGTGGCGATCTCATAGCTATCGGCTTTGGCGCTTCGCGCGGCGCCCCATATGCTGACCGAAAGCAGCGCGATCCCGAGCGCCACGGGGATGCCGACGCGATGGAGCGCGCGCCATGTATTCTCGTTCATGCCGTATCGTCCTTTCCGGCTCCTAGAAAAAAGCGTGGGAGCCAATCGTTACCTTGATGGGCTTGTTCCGCATCCACGCGCTGGTGGATTTGGCGGGATTGTGATAAAAAAGGCAGCCGTTGGTGGGGTCGTAGCCGTTCATGGCGTCCCGCGCGGCGCGGATGCTCTCCGAATCCGGCGCAAGGTTGATCTGCCCGTCTGCCACCACGTCGAACGCGCCGCTTTGGTAAACGACGCCCGCCACGGAATTGGGGAAGGAGGCGCTGTTGACGCGGTTCAATACCACCGCGGCCACCGCGACCTTACCCTTGTAGGGTTCGCCGCGCGCTTCGCCGTAAACGAGCCGCGCGAGCAAATACGCGTCGTTGCCGCCCCCGCCGCCGCTCTCCTCCTTTTTGGAGGAGGAGCCGCCTCCAAGCTGCATGCCAAGCGCCCGCGCCGTGGCTTCGCCCACCACGCCATCCGGCGTCAGGCCGTTTTTCTGTTGAAACGCGATGACGGCCTTTTGCGTGGCGGCGCCGAAATGCCCGTCCGCCGCGCCCGCATAATAGCCCCAACGCTTGAGCTTGGTTTGCAGCGCCTTGACCTCCTCGCCGGTGCTTCCCATCTGAAGGCTTGCCGCGCGTGCTGCAAAGGTGCAAAATAGCAGCAGCAGCGCCAAGAGCAACAATACGCTATTGCGCCTGTTCATGGGTCGTGTCTCCTTTATCTATCCATTCTTGAAGGAGGCTTTTCCATTTCACGTCGCCGTCCTCCTCATATTCAATGTCCCCATCCTCGACCTCCAATATGCACAAAGGGGGAAAGAGCACGCACCACCAATTTTTACCTTTTCCTTCGCCCAGCACCACGCGAAGCGCCGCGTAATCGCCGGAGGGATAGAAAGCGCCGCCGTAGCGCCGGTTGGGGAAGGGATAAACGCCCACGCTCATGCGCGCGCCGTAGATACAGCCCGCGGCGGCAAGAACGCTTTCCGCCGTTTCTTGGATCTGCGCGGCGTCCGCTTGCACTGTGGCACACGCCGCCTCCCGTGAGGAGGCGGCGGCGAGACGATCCCCTTCCAGCGCGAGGATCGCGTCCCGCACGCGAAGCTTCACCGCCTGATCCGTTACCGAATCGGAGGACGCGAGGATATGAAGCCGCAGCACGCCGTTCTTCGGGCGCGATTGCAGGCGCACCGCGCAGGAGAGCAGGCAGAGCGAAGCAAGCAGCATCGATAAAAGAGAAATGAATCGTTTCATAAGCAGGATTATGTACAAATGCGAGAAAAAATAGACTATAATAGAGGCATGATTTTACAGGCGCACGCAAAAATCAATCTGACGCTCGACGTGCTTTATAAACGCGCGGACGGGTATCATGAGCTTCGTACCGTCATGGCTGAAATCGGCCTTGCGGACACGGTGCATATAGAGATCGCGCCGGACGTTGCCGTCACGGCGGACGCGGAACTCCCGCAGGACAACACGGCCTACCGGGCGGCGGCGCTGTATCAGGCGCGGTATCATACGGGCGGCGCGCATATGCATATAGAAAAGCGCATCCCGTCGGAGGCGGGTCTGGGCGGCGCTTCGGCGGACGCGGCGGCCGTGCTTAGGGCCATGCAGACCTTCTACGGCGCGGCGCAAGAGGATGCGCTCTATTCTTTGGCGCGCGAGATCGGTGCGGACGTACCCTTCTGCCTGCACGGCGGCGTGGCGCTTTGCGAGGGCGTGGGGGAAAAGCTTACGCCGCTGCCCGCACTGCATTGTCCCATCGTCTTGCTCAAGGGAAACGGCGGCGTATCGACAGGGGCGCTGTTTCGATCCCTTGCGCTGCCCACGGAAAACGCGGGGAGCGATCGCGCCATAGACGCCATACGGCGTGGCGACTTACAGGCGCTTGCAGGCGCCTTGGGGAACGCGCTTTCGCCGCCCGCGCAAAAAATGTGCGGCCAGATCGGCGAAAATCTGCAAAGGCTTCGTTCGCTTGGCGCGCTGGGCGCGTGCATGAGCGGCAGCGGCGCTTGCGTGTACGGCTTGTTCCCTTCGCGCGCGGCGGCGGAGAAGGCGGCGGAGCGGCTTGCCGGCGCGCCGTTTGCATGCGTGAGCGAATTGTGATAGTATAGCAGGCGAAAAAGCGAAAACGGCTTTTTGGCATCGGATAAAGGAGAGAATATGGCGCATATTTCGGAACACAAAAAAATCCATCTGATTGGCATCGGCGGCTGTTCCATGAACGGTCTGGCGATGATCTTACGCGCGCGCGGGTATGAGGTGCAAGGCTCTGATAAGGCGGCGTCGCCCTTTACGGAGCGGCTTGTACAGCTTGGCGTGCCCGTCATGTATACGCAGGAAGCGGATAACTTAGGGGACGCGGACCTTGTGATCTACTCGGCGGCGATCAAGCCCGATAACCCGGAGCGCGCGGCGGCGCGGGAGCGCGGCATACCCGAGATGGAACGCAGCGTCGCCTTGGGTGAGATTTCAGAAGCGTATCAGGAGGTCGTGGGGATCGCGGGGTGTCACGGTAAAACGACCATCACCTCCATGCTCGCGCTCATCAGCGAAAAGGACGCGCTGGACGCGACGGTGCATGTGGGCGGGTTCGTGGATTTTCTGCACGGCGGCACGCGCGTAGGCTCCCACGCGCTCTTTATCACCGAGGCCTGCGAGTATGTGGAGAGCTTTTTGACGCTGCGGCCTACCGTCGCGCTCATCAATAATATAGATGACGATCATCTGGATTACTATAAGGATATCGACGCGATCACGGACGCGTTCCGCAAATTCTTGGCGCTTTTGCCCGAAAACGGCCTGTTCATCGGCTGCTCCGACGATCTGCGCGTGCGGAGCCTTCTCAAGGCGCATACCGGGCGGACGATAAGCTACGGCATGGCGGACGCGGACTACACGCCCGCGAACGTTTGCTTTGACGAGGAGGGCGCGCCCTCCTTCGACCTCATGCGCGGGAAGGAAAATCTCGGGCGGCTGCAGCTTCACGTGCCGGGACAGCACATCATCATCGACGCGATGGCGGCGGCGGTGACGGCGCTGCAATTCGGCGCTGGTATGGAGACCATCGCGCAGGCGCTCGCGGAATTTCGCAACACGCGCCGCCGGTTTGAGTTTTACGGCGAGCGTGGCGGCGTGAAGGTGTACCACGACTACGCGCACCATCCTGCGGAGATACGCGCCACGCTGGACGCGGCCTCCCGCGTGCCGCACGGCAAGCTGTACTGCGTGTTCCAATGCAACAGCTACACGCGCGCGAAAACGCTGTTTTCACATCATGTGGACTGCTTTACGCAAGCTGACGCCGTGCTGGTGCCGGACATCTATCCCGGCCGCGAGAAGGACGACGGCTCCGTGCACGCGCGCGATATGGTGGCGGGCATCAACGAGGGCGGCGGCAGCGCCGTATACCTTGGCACGTTTGAGAATATCCGCGCCTATCTCGACGAGAACATGCGTCCAGGCGATCTTATTTTGACGCTGGGCAGCGGCGACGTGTACATCCAAACGAAAAAGCTGCTCTAAACGCTAAACAAAAAACAGCCCGTGGAAGGATAAACCTTCACGGGCTGTTTTGGTTTGCGTTCGATAGGTTCAAAAGCGGAAAGCGTCAGCGGATCACTGTGCCCGCCTTGCCGGCAAGCGCGTCCACGGCTTTGTCAAGCGACGTTACGATGGCGACGCGGCCGGGCTTGCTCTTCACAAAGCGAAGCGCCGCCTGTACCTTGGGGAGCATGGAGCCCGCGGGGAACTGCCCCTCCGCGATGTAGCGCTCCGCGTCCGCGACGGTCATAACGTCGAGATCCTTCTGCTCCGGCTTCTTATAATTGATAGAGATCTTCTCCACGGCGGTGAGGATCACCAGCGCGTCCGCGTCCAGGTCCTCCGCGAGCTTCTCGCTCGCAAAATCCTTGTCGATCACCGCCGCCACGCCGTGGATGTTGCCGTCCTCCTCGCGCACGACGGGGATGCCGCCGCCGCCCACGGTGATGGTGAGTATCTTTTCGTTGGCGAGGCGCTTGATGGCCTCGAGCTCGATGATCTCGAGCGGCTCGGGGGAAGCTACGACGCGCCGCCAGCCGCCGCGCGCGGTGTCCTCTTTAAAAATGTGGTGCGGGTTGACCTTTTTAAGCTCCACCACTTCCTCCGGCGTATAGAACGCGCCGATGGGCTTGGTGGGGTTTTGAAAGCCGGGGTCATTGCCGTCCACCACGACTTGGGTCACGATGGTGGTAACAGGCGTATCCATGTGCCGCGCGCGCAGCGCCCGGCGCATGCCCTGCTGCAGATGATAGCCGATCATGCCCTGACTCATGGCGCTGCAAACGTCAAAGGGCATGGCGGGGGATACGGGCACGGCATAGTTCTGCTGGGAGATGATGCGTCCCACCTGCGGGCCGTTGCCGTGCGCGAGCGTGACGTGATAGCCGCTTTGGATGATGTCGGCTATGTATTCGCAGGTCTTGTTGACGACCTCCAGCTGGTTTTGCGAGGTGGCGGGCTTGCCCGCTTCCTGCAGCGCGTTGCCGCCAAGTGCGATCACGATATTCTGCATGCTAATCTCCTTAAAAATAATTTGTTAGCCTAACAAAAAGTTTGATTGGTACCTGCATTATAGCCTTTCCCCCACGCGCTGTCAATGCAAACGCGGCGCATTCGGCGCTGTGCGTTAGAAATATACGATCCCATGCGCTTCTAATCGTATTTTAATCTTCCTTTCATTGTATCGTGCTCGTGCACATGGTAGTATGATATCAATAAAACGATGCGGAAAGGGAAGCACCTCCATGAAAAAGTATCTACAAATCGCGGCCTTATGTTTAACGGTTTCCGCACTGCTGTATATAGCGCCACCGGCGCTGGCGGCGCAGGACGACGCGGTGCAAACGACGGTTGACGCCTATGTGCAGGAGCACGAGGCGACCACAGCCGCCGTATCCGTTGCGGTATTCGAGGGAGAGGATATTCTCTACCTTGGCCGCTACGGCGACGCGGACAGGGAAAACGGCGTAGAGAACGACGAGAATACCGTCTTTGAGTGGGGCTCCTGCACCAAGCTGCTGGTTTGGGCGAGCGTTATGCAGCTCAACGAGCGCGGCATGCTCGATTTGGACGTGGATATTCGCACGTATCTTCCCGAGGGCTTTCTTACCAAGCTTTCCTACGATACGCCCATCACCATGGAAAATCTGATGAACCACAACGCGGGCTTTCAGGAAACGCTCGTCGAGCTTTTTGTGCCCGCGGGCCGTCCGCTTCGATCCTTGGAAGCGCAGCTTCGTTCTTCCCAGCCCGCGCAGATCTACGAGCCAGGCACGACCGTCGCCTATTCCAACTATGGCGCGGCGTTGGCGGGCTACATCGTGGAGCGCGTTTCCGGCATGCCGTTTTACGAATATGTGCAAAAGAACATCTTTGCGCCGTTGGGGATGACGCATACCGCCCTCAACGCGGATCTATCCGATAACGAATGGGTAAAACGCCAGCGGGAGAAGCTTGCCTGCTATGCGCCGGACGGCGCGCGGCTCAACTATCCCGTCTTTGCGATACCGCTCTATCCTGCGGGTATGGCCGCGGGTACCATCGACGATTTCTGCCGCTTTGCGCAATCGCTCACCGCCGCGCCCGGCAGTGCGTATGCCCTGTTTGAAAAGGAGGAAACGCGCGCGCTGTTCTATAGCCCCACGCGTTATTTCCCGGACGGCGCGCGTGCGGAGAACTGCCACGGCATGTGGGTAACGCCCTACGGCACGCACGAGATGCTGGGACATGGCGGCAATACGGCGGGCTGCTCCGCGCAGCTTTGCTTCGACCCCAAGACCGGCGAGGGTATGGTCGTGATGACGAACCAGTCCGGCGAGGGGGTCTACTGTTCCGGGCTGTATGAACGGCTCTACGGGAAGCTTTGCGAAGCGTATACGGATGCTGCGGGCGCGTCCCCCGACGCGAAAGGCCTTTATATGAGCAGCCGTACCGTCAAAAAGGGTATGCTGAAGGTCTATAGCGCAACCAGCCTCATACCCGTTATGCAGCACGCCGACGGCGGCGCGTATATTCCCGGCATGCCGGACGCGATCACGCGCGTCGCGCCCGATGTGTACATTTTAAGCGCCATGGGCGCGAAGTATCCCCTCTATGCCGATGTGCAGAACGGGCGTGTGGAAAAGCTTTCCATGATGTCACAGGATTATCTGCGCGTGGGCGGCGGCGAGGCGCTCGTCATGCTGCTGTCGCTCCTGCTCTACGTCGTGAGCTTCCTTTACGCGCTTGTCATGCTTTTCGTTGCACTCGTGCGGCACATTCGCAGAAAGCCGCAGCCGCTTGGCGGTCTGCGCGCGCTCAATAACGGCGCTGTCGCGCTCTCCTTCCTGAATTTGGCGGCGCTCGTTGTTACGCTGCTTTGCTACATCTCCACCAAGGCGCAGGTCATGGCGCAGGGCGCGCTGTTCCTGCTGCTCGCCGCTGTTCCCGTCGTTTTCGCGCTGGCGGTCCTGTTCAAGACCGGCAAGGTTGACAAAAAGCAGCGCCGCGGCTTGACCTTCAACGCCCTTATCGGGCTTATCATGACCTTCAACGTGGTCTATTGGCAGATGTATAGCTTCTGGGCTTAAACGCAGCGCCGTAAACGCGCCCCTTGTTCGGGGGCGCGTTTTCTGTTACGATAAGCGCAGACGGAGAATTTGACAAATCCGAACGGAGATGTGCTTTTATGGAAACTATGTACCAGCCTGCGCCCAAGAAAAAGCGCAGCCCTTGGAAGGTGCTGCTGATCGTGCTGGGTATCGTGATTCTCTTGTGCGCGGCGTTTTTTGCTTTTATCCTCATCGCGTCGCCAGAGCCGGGGCAGGTGGGCAGCTATACGGCGGTAGCGGCCGACGTTCCCCACGCGCCGGGGGAGAGTTGGACGGTGCTGCTATACTTTTGCGGGACGGATTTGGAAACAAGGAACGCAAGCTGTTCGCAGAACCTTTGGGAGTGCGCGCAGGCTGAGATACCGGAGAGCGTGAACCTGCTTGTATGCACCGGCGGCACAAGCAAGTGGCATACGGATTTTGTGGACGCGTCGCATATCCAGTATCATAGGCTTTACACGCGCGGCGGATACGAGACGCTTGAGACCCTGCCGCTCACCTCCATGGGGGACGCCGAGACGCTGGGGAGCTTTTTGCGCTACGGCGTGGAAAACTATCCCGCCGATAACTACGGCGTTATACTTTGGAATCACGGCGGCGGCATGCGCGGCGTGGCCTTTGACGAGATGTTTGAAGGGGAAGGCCTTTCCCTTGGAGATCTGAACGCGGGCTTTGCTTCGGCCGACGCGAACTTCGAGTTTATCGGCTTTGATGCGTGCCTGATGGCGACGCTGGAGGGGGCGATGCAGCTTTCCCCCTATGGAAACTACATGATCGCCTCGGAGGAGATCGAGCCGGGCAGCGGCTGGGATTATACCAAGCTCGTCAACTACATTGCGGCCAATCCCCAAGCCACGGGCGCGGACGTGGGCAAGGCCGTGTGCGATAGCTACATGGAGAAGTGCGACGCTTGGGCGGATAGCTGCACGCTTTCCGTGACGGACCTTTCCAAGGTGGAAGCGCTTGCTGAGGCTTTTGACGCGATGGCGGGCGAAATGACGTTGGATACGGGTGATGTGGACAAGTTCCGTACGCTCACGCAGGGCATCGCGCGGGCGGAGAATTATGGCGGCAACACGGATGACGAGGGATATTTTAACCTTGTGGACATAGGCGATATGGTGATGAACGCGCAGTCCGTGCTCTCTGAAACGGGCGACGGGGTGCTCTCCGCGCTCTTTGACGCGGTGGTGTATAACGTCAATGGCGAAGCGCGCGCCAACGCAAACGGCCTTGCGGCCTTCTATCCCATCAAGGCGGAAAATGACGAGCTTGACCGCTATGCGCAAAGCGCGGCGTTTTCCAAAAACTACCTGTCCTATCTTTCCGCAAGCCGCAGAGATTGGGAAGCGCCGTCCGATTTTGCGGGCGTGGATTTTGACAATCGGGAGGCCGAAGCGCCGGACGTGACCGTGGCGGATACGGATTTTAGCATCGAGGCGGTAACGACGCTCAACGACGACGGCAGCTTTGTGCTGGATATTGCGTCGGGCGCCGAATACGTCGCGGGCGTATACTTCACGCTCTACCAAATGGATTACGATTACAACGAGTATATGTACCTTGGCCGGGACGACGATCTGAACGTTTCGGACGATCTAGCGCAATACGCGGACAACTTCCGCGGCGTGTGGCCGGCGCTCAACGGCGTGTTCGTCAATTTGAACCTGTTGGAATCGACCGACGAGTATAACCTTTATTCTATCCCCATCAATCTCAACGGCGAGTCGATGAACTTACGCGCGCGCTATAACTGGAAGACGGAGGCTTATGAGGTGATGGGCGCGGTGGCGGGCGCGGGGGAGAACGACTTTAGCGCCCGCAAGGAGCGAAGGCTTAAGGACGGCGACGTCGTGCAGGTGCTCATGATGGGCAAAAACTGGGAGAGCGGGGAGGAAAACCTCTATACGGTGGGCGAGTTCACCGTAAAGGGCGGCGTGACGCTGGAGGAAACGCCGCTTACCGACGGCGATTACCTCTACCAATACGAGCTGGACGACGTGCTTGGCGATACCTACTACAGCGCCGAGGTCATCATGGCGTGCAAGGACGGAGAGATCAGCGTAAGCGAAGTAGGGGAATAGAGCGGAACAATCATACATGAAGAACGAATCGGCAAAGCAGAAAGCTGCTTTGCCGATTATTGTAGATCAAAAGGTATATGTAAATTTAAAAACATCAACAGATAACAGTAGAATAATTACTTGCCGGTATTAAACAATCTCTTGCTCCAGCGCGTCAAAATCCGGCGTGCTGAAAAACTTGCCCAAGGTGATATTCAAGCCGTCGCACAGCTTTTTGACTGTCACGACGGAGACGTCATGGCGATTTGCGTCCAGCATGCTGTAGACCGTGGACGGCGTTACGCCCGAACGGGTGGCAAGCTCGTTGGGCTTTATATTCTCTTCTTTGCACAGTTGGGAAAAGCGTGCGGCGACTGCTTCTTTTACCTGCATAGTTCTCCACCTCAATAGAAGCGTACAAAAGAATACGCGCACGCGGGACGCTCCCCAAGGGAACGTCCCGCTTTTTTGCGACTTTATTGTTTCTATTCTACAAACAGTCCTCTGTTCGCGTCGTAATCCACCCTGAACACCGTATCGGGCGCGGGGTCGGTTTCGATGATGCGGCGGGCGAGCAGCGTTTCAAGCTTGCTTTGCAGCAGCCGCTTCAAGGGGCGCGCGCCGTAGAGCGGGTCGTAGCCGGTTTCGGCAATCCACGCCTTCGCCGCGTCCGTCAGCGTCACGTCAAGGCGGCGATCCTGCAAGCGTTTGCGGACGTCCGCAAGCTGCAGATCGGCGATCTTGAAGATCTCGGCCTGCGTGAGCGGCTTATAGAACACGATGTCGTCGA
>CAZNAL010000021.1:0-24331 GCA_964571055.1 uncultured Oscillospiraceae bacterium
TGCGCAAAGCGCGCTTTATCAATCAATGCGCAAGTATATATTGTGCTTTGGGTGGAAGTTTCTTGTATTATCCAATATATTGCGCTATGATAAGTATAAATCGCAAAACGGGGTGTATATGTGGAATACGATGTTGCGCGCTTTCTCAAGCGAAAGCAGATCGAGCCTGACAAAATACTCTACTTGCTTCGCGAATCCCAGCGGACGATGATTTGTCTGACGGACGGGGAAAGCGTTTCCTCGACCATTCCGCTTAAAACGCTCGCGGCGCAGCTTCCGGCGGCGGATTTTATCAGCGTTTCCAAGGGCGTATGCGTGCGCAGGACGCAGATCGTGGACATTTCCAACGACGGCGTGTATACGATGACGGACGGGCGCGCCTTTCAGGGGCGCAAGCGGTATTTAAGCGCGCACCGAAAAATGCGCAAGGCCATGCAGCTTGCGGCGTCCGCGCCCTGTGCGCCCAGCGGCGTTATGGGGCTGCTGGAAAAATGCAGCTTGTTGGACGAGCTGCCCTTGGCCTTTTGCGTGATCGAGCTGGTGTTTGACAAGGACGGGCACGGGCTGGATTTCGTTTTTCGCTACTGCAATAAGGAAATGGAAGCGGTGGAGGGAACGGCTATCGAAACCATGCTCGATCATTCCTTTTACGAGGTATTCAAAAACGGCGATAAAAAGTGGCTGGTCGCCTACGCGGACGTGGCGCTCAACGGCGTAAAGCGCGTGATACACGATTTCAGCCCGGAGATAGGCAGGATGCTGACCATCCACTGCTATCAGCCAAGCCCCGGCTACTGCGGCTGCATCGTGATACCCGATCCGTAGGCCGGACGCAGGCAAAACAAAAAGCAATCATTTTTACTATATGTGAAACACGGAAGAGGAAGAAACATGAGAAGAAGATTCACCGCATGCATCATCGCACTCGCTATGGCCGTTTCCTTTATCCCGCAGACGGCGCTCGCGGCAGCACCCGATTTGAGGATAGCGGGAAACCCCGTCGCGCCCGGCGAGCATCAAGCCTCCGAGTACGGCGGCACCCACGGCACCGTCAGATACAACAGCGCCACCAACACGCTGGAGCTCGATGGCGTATTTATATCAGCCACAACATCTAACGATGAAAGCTCCGGCATTTTCTACGCTTCCGGTGATGAGTTGACCATCCATCTCATAGGCAATAACGAGTTGCTTATAACGGCTGACGCAAATGGCATCGGCTATGCAAACGCCATTTACTCCAAGAGCGCGCTGACCATCACGGCGGACACGGACGCAAGTCTTACCCTCAAGGCTCAACGCGGAACAGGTGGCAACTACGGCATTTCCGCACATAAAGGTCTGACCATTACCGGCGGCAATATCAAGGCCACCGGCGGCGATAGCGGAGATACGATGGGAGACGTCAACTACGGGATCTATGTGGATGGAGGCATGCTCAATATAAGCGGCGGCAGCGTGACCGCTGTTGCGAATAACACAGTTTCATCCGGGTTATCCACATCCTTTGGCATTTTCTGCGACGTCGGTGAGCATGGTGATAATAATAATGGCGACGGTAACATCACCATCAGCAACGCCATTGTGTCCGCCACGGGCGGCGCGGCGGAGACCAGCGGCGGTATTATGTCAAAATACCACCTGTGGATCAGTGACAACGCCACCGTGGCCGCCACGGGCGGGAACGACCCTGAACCCCCTACAATCGTGGTCCAGACCGGCCGACTTTACGCAGCATCGGCCTCGGCTGCGCCGATACGGGCAGCGTCACGATCGAAAAAAGCACCGTCATTGCCACAGGCGGCAACTTAAACGAAATGAGCGGCAGCGTACCGTGGCAGGCGGGCAGAAGCTGCGGCGTCTACTGCGGCAGCAATGGCAGCAATGGCAGCACTGGCGGCAAGATCAAATTCGATAACTGCTTCGTCGTAGCCAGGGCGGGAACCGTGGGAAACGAATACACCACCAACAAAAAAGACGTAACAAATACAACCATCATGAACAAACGCTGCGCGGTGTTTAACATAAACTCCGCTAACGACGCCATCAAGTGGAATGAGGCGATAATCGCCGGCGCGGCTGGGTATGATTCGGGTACGGACACGCTCGGGCTGTTGGCGGTTAATGAGGGATTGACCAATATCTACGACTATGGCGATGGCACCCAAGCGACTAGAACGGTGATCGGGCTTTCCAAAAACGAAAGCATTCCCGAAGGAAGAATCACCTACGATGAAAACATCGCCGCTACCGGCGTGGTCATCGTGCCCACCGAGGGCTGGGATTGGGAGCATATAAAAACAGCCGCGCAGAACTACAGCGAAGATACGACCATCACCGGCAAAAGCACCGCCATCGTCACCATCGACCCCAACGCTGTGACCGTCAAATCAGAAACTGCGAGATTTCGTGATGGTATAACCATCGATACGGCGGGCTTAAAGCTTGCGGCTGTGAGCCTGTATGAAGGCACGGAGGACACCGCCGGAATCAGGCTGGATAGCGGCAATGACAGCAGTTATAACGGCAAGGTCACCTTTTCCGGCGGCGGCGAGGTGATCGCCGTGGGCGGCATGACGAACGGCGACAGCTATGGCATTAACAACCCAAACGAAACCGCGTCGGGAACCACCGTCAAAACCGCGCTGACAGCCTACGGCTCCACGAAGACTGTAGTAAACGAAGCCGGTCTGGAGGTAGAAGAACCTGCCTTCGAGGCGTATCCCGAAGGGCTCGCGCGTGACGGCAGACTGCTGAAAACACACGTGGGCTACCCGCTCCATGTCGATGGAAAGCTGGTCACGAGCATGAACGCGTCCGACGTGCTGGGCAACGGTACCGTGTATTATAATCCCACCAATACCACGCTGACCCTCGAAGACGCGGCCGTCAGCGGTATTAGATCAGAAAGTCTTGACCTCAACCTCATCCTTAAAGGCACAAACGCGGTAAGCAAGGACAACGCCACCGGACACGGCATCGCCGTTTCCGACGGCAATCTGACCATCGAAGCGGGCGGCGAAAACACCGTTTCCACCGATGCGAACGGGAAAGCCGGCGTTTGGGTCGACGGCTCCCTGACCGTAAACAGCAGCGGTTTCCTGACCATCACCGCCACCGGGGACAACGGCACAGGCGTGCAGGTACCGCTGGACGCGGATAAGAAAATCATCATCAACGGCGGCATATTTACGGCTTCGGGCGCGAGGCAGGCTGTGAGCAAAGCGCCCGATCTTACAGGCTATGGCGATTGCATCGTCACGGTAAGCACCGACCCAAGCGGCAGGCCGCCGGAGGATGCTTATGACGAAGCTGCTGTCAACACCTACAAATACCTCCATGTGGAGTCTACCTATACCATATCCGGCACGGTCAAGGACAGAGACACGGGCGCGGCGCTTGCGGGCGCAAGCGTGCAGCTTATAGACAGCAGCGGCAGTGTTGTGGGCAGCGACGCGGTCCTGCAGGGCGCAAACGGCGCGTATGCCATTTCCAATGTTCGCGCAGGCACCGGCTATACCATCAACGCGACCATGGCCGACTACTTGCCCTACACGACAGGCATCTTCGCCGTGAGCGGCGATATTATACAGGATATCATGCTGGCAAAAGAGGCTACGCCTCCCGTTATTACCGGCGGCAGTTCCGCCATGGCGGGCGTAAGCTACACGGGCGATACGTTCCCCGGCACATGGGAGCGCTTGCCAAACGGCAGGCTGCGCTTGACTGTACAGGCGGACTGCGCCAAGTTCACAAGCGTCGTCGTGGACGGCGTGCAGCTGAAAGCCGACGTGGATTACGAGCTTTCGTGCGGCAGCACCATCCTCACCTTTACGCCCGCGTACCTTGCTTCGCTTAAGGACGGGACGCACAGCATCCGCGTGCAGTTTACCGACGGGCGGTATACGGGCAGCTTCACTACACCGCTGTCAACAGCGGTTACAGCCGTGACGGATGTACCAGCCACAGGCGGCGCACCCTTTGCGTGGGCGGTTCTGCTAACGGCGCTGGGGCTTGCATCGGTTAGACGGAGAAGAAGCGTCTTCGCCACGGACGGGCAGCGCTTGCACAAGAGATAGCGTTAGCGCGCGCCCCGCGCACACATGTTTACGCCCCCTCGGACATACATTGTACAAAGCATGTTCGAAAGGGGCGTTTATGTATACACATATCGAGGAACGCGTGATGGACGTGGCATGGTATATCGTGGAGAAGGAAACGACGGTGCGGGCGGCGGCCAAGAATTTCGGCGTGAGCAAATCGACCGTGCACAAGGACATAACCCAGCGATTGCTGGCACTGGACGCGGGGCTTGCGCAGAAGGTGCAGCGAGTATTGCTTAAAAACAAGGCGGAGCGGCATATTCGAGGCGGGCAGGCTACGCGCCGAAAGTATAAGGGCGAATAGCGCTTGCGGGGAAGGGACGCGCCGCGTATACTAAAGCTATGGAAGAACAAACGCAACAATTTTCAAGAACGGAGCGGCTTTTGGGCGCGCCCGCGATCACGCGGCTGCGCAAAAGCTGCGTGGCCGTATTCGGCTTGGGCGGCGTGGGGAGCTTCGCGGCGGAGGCATTGGCGCGCGCGGGCGTCGGCAGGCTCATACTGGTGGACTGCGATACCGTGAGCGAAAGCAATCTCAACCGGCAGCTTGTCGCGCTGCATTCCACGATAGGCCTTCCCAAGGTCGCGGTCATGGAAGCGCGGGTAAAGGACGTCAATCCGGCGGCCGACGTGCAGACCTACATGCTGCGCTACGGCGCGGACACGGAAGCGGCGGTCGATCTTACCGGCTGCGGCTACATCGTGGACGCAGTGGATTCCGTCACCGCCAAGGTATTGCTGGTGGAGCGCGCGAAACGGGAGGGTATACCCATCATCTGCTGCATGGGCACGGGGAATAAGCTAAACGCCGCCGCCTTTCGCGTGGCGGACGTAGCGCAAACGGACGTTTGCCCGCTGGCGCGGGTGATGCGGCGCGAGCTTCGCTCTCGCGGCATTACAAACGTCAAAGCGGTCTATTCCACGGAGCCGCCCACCACGCCCGAGGACGGCGAAAGACTGCCCGCGAGCGTGCCGTATGTGCCGCCCGTAGCCGGTATGCTGCTTGCGGGGGAGGCTATCAAGCATTTGGCGGGCGTAGACGCGTGAAATGCGCGGGAGAAGCATGAAATGCTGGCGTTTTAGGGCGACATGCGGTATCATAGAAGCAGAATGAAACAGAAGGGCGAAAAACTGCGTGAATGTGGAAATACTCAAAAGCGCGGATATCGATTATGACCGCGCTGTCAAACGCTTCATGGGGAAGGCGCATATTTATGAGAAGGTGTTGGGCGACTTTCTTGACGACACGGCTTTGGAATTGGCGCTTGCGGCGTATGACGCGGGGGACATGCAGGGGCTTTTCGAGTGCGCCCACGAGATCAAGGGCGTAAGCGGCAACATGGATATGACGCGGCTGTATCGCGCCGCCTGTGATTTGGTGGAGCTGCTGCGCGAGGGCGCCGTTTCGGACGACGCGCGCAAGGCGGCGTTTTTATCCTTTCAAGCTGCGTATTTGGACGCGAAAAGGGCGATTCGGAAAGCGATGGAAGCATAACAAATCGAAAATAAAAACCAACAAAGTAAGATAACGGAGCGTGACAGACGAATGGATCATCAACTGCTGCGTAACATTCCCAAGGTGGACGAGCTTTTAAAAACGCTTGCGCAAAACGGCTGCTGCGCGGACGCGCCGCTACAGACGGTAACGGAGGCCGTACGCGCGGCGCTGGAGGAATTACGCGCTGGGCTCAAGGACGGAAGTCTGCAAGAGCTGCCGGATACGGACGCGCTGTGCGCGCGGATCGCCGCGCTTGTTCGTCAGGCGCGTCTGCCCTCCCTGCGGGGCGTCATCAACGCGACGGGCGTTGTGCTGCACACCAATCTAGGAAGAGCCTGCCTATCGGAGCGCGCGGTGGCGGCGGTGGACGACGCGGCGCGCAACTATTCCACGCTGGAATACGACGTACAAAACGGCTGCCGCGGCACGCGGTATTCACATGTGGAGGATTTGCTCATCAGGCTTACGGGCGCCGAGAGCGCGCTTGTGGTAAACAACAACGCGGCGGCGGTGCTGCTGATCCTTTCGGCGATGGCGCAGGGCGGCGAGGTCGTGGTCTCCCGCGGAGAGCTTGTGGAGATCGGCGGCTCCTTCCGCATCCCGGAGATCATGGAAAGCTGCGGCTGCCGCCTGCACGAGGTGGGGGCCACCAACAAAACGCATCTTCACGATTACGAGCGCGGCGTCAACGAGAATACGCGCGCGCTTTTGAAGGTACACACCAGCAATTATAAGATCATGGGCTTCAGCGAGGCTGTGGAGCTGGAGGCGCTCGTCGCGCTGGGTCGCGAAAAGGGCTTGCCCGTGATACAGGATCTGGGCAGCGGCTTGCTGCTCGATTTGCGCACGGTCGGCATACAGGACGAGCCCACGGTGCAGGAATCCGTCCGCGCGGGCGTGGATGTGGTGTCCTTCTCCGGCGACAAGCTCTTGGGTGGGCCGCAGGCGGGCGTGATCGTTGGAAAAAAACGTTATATCGATCTGTTGAAAAAACATCCGCTGCACAGAGCTATGCGTGTGGATAAAATGACGCTTAGCGCCTTGGAGGTCACGCTGCGCAGCTATCTTGAGGGGACGGCGTTTGAGGAGATCCCAACGCTTCGCATGCTGGCGTCACAAGCGCTGACGCTCAAGGAGCGGGCGGAGCGCTTGCAGGCGATGCTCTTGGAGGCGGGTATCCACGCTGCGGTTACGCCGGAGCAGGATCAGGTCGGCGGGGGCGCCGCGCCCACGCAGCTTTTGTCGACCTACGCGGTGTCCCTGCGCCCCAAAGCGGGGAGCGTGGACGGGCTGGAGCGGGCGATGCGGCTTCGCGAGCGGCCCATCATCGGGCGCATCGCGCACGACGCGTATCTGTTGGATATGCGTACCCTGCGGGAGGATGAACTGAGCGAGGTAAAGCGCGCGCTGGAGGAGAGCGGATTGGTATGAAGCATGTCATCATCGGCACGGCGGGTCATGTGGATCACGGAAAAACCATGCTTGTACAGGCGCTCACAGGCATCTTCACGGATCGGCTGGAGGAGGAAAAACGGCGCGGCATCACCATTGAGCTGGGCTTTGCGCACCTCGATTTTGAGGATGGCTTGCAGGCGGGCATCGTCGATGTGCCGGGTCACGAAAAATTCATCAAAAACATGCTCGCGGGCGCGGGCGGCATCGATCTTTGCATGCTGGTCGTGGCGGCGGACGAGGGCTTTATGCCGCAGACCGTAGAGCATTTGGATATCGTATCCCTGCTTGGCATTCAAGACGGTTTGATCGTGCTCACCAAACGGGATTTGGTGGACGAGGAATGGCTGGAAATGGTGCGCGAGGAGGCGGCGGAGCGCGTGAAGGGCACCTTTTTGGAGGGTAAGCCTATCCTGGCCGTTTCCGCGCAGACGGGCGAGGGCATTGCGGAATTGCGGGATTGCCTGCATGCGCTCGTGAGCGCGCAGGCGGAAAAAAACGCGCGCATACCCTTCCGGCTGCCTATCGACAGGGTGTTTTCCGTGGACGGCTTCGGTACCGTCGTAACGGGCACGCTGATCGAGGGCTGCATGCAAGAGGGAGAGCCCGCGCAGCTTGCACCTTCGGGTGCGGAAACGCGGATTCGCAATTTGCAGGTGCACGGCAAGGACGTGGAGACGGCATACGCCGGGCAGCGCGTGGCCGTGAATCTCGCGGGGCTTCGCAAAACGGATATCCAACGCGGCGATTTGGTGGCAAAGCCGGGCAGCGTGCGCGTTTCCTATATGCTGGACGTGAAGCTTCGAAACCTGCCGGATTCCAACCGCGTCATACAGAACAATTCCCAGGTGCATCTTTATCACGGCGCGGCGGTGCTGCTTGCAAAGGTGATCCTTCTTGACCGGGACGAGCTGCAGCCGGGCGAAAGCTGCTATGCGCAGCTTCGCATGAGCGAGCCTATCGCCAGCAAAAACGGCGATCACTTTGTGATCCGGTTTTTTTCGCCTTTGGAGACGATCGGCGGCGGCGTGATACTCGACGACGCGCCGCAGCGGCATAAAAGGCACATTCCCGCTGTGCTGGAGGCTTTGCAGATCAAGGAAAGCGGCACGGAGGGGGATATGCTGTATCAAACGGTGGCGGAGTTTGGCACATCGCTGCCGGATGTTGCGCAGATTTCCGCCAAGCTGACGCTGGAGCAGGAGACCTTGGAGCGTGAGTTGCAGGAGCTGCTGGCAGTCGGGCGCATCGCGGAACCGCTTCCGGGACGCTTCGCGGCGGCGAAGGTATTGGACGCGCTGGGTGACGCTTGCGATGGTATCCTTGGAGAATATCATAAGAAAAACCCGCTGCACGCGGGCATGAAGGCCGCTGAGCTTCGGCAGAAGCTTTGCAAGGGAATGGAGCAGAGCGCGGCGGACGCGCTGCTCGCGGAGCTCTGCCGCGCCGGACGTATACGGCGCTGCGGCGAACGCTACGCGCTCTCGGATTTTCAGGTGCGCTTTACAAAGAAGCAGACCGTTATCAAGGATAAGCTGCTGCAATATTTCCAAGGCGCGGGGATCGAGCCGGACAGCGTGGAGGACGTGATCGCCGCCTACCCGCAGAATGAGAGAAGCGAGTGCAAGCAGGTGCTGGACAGCCTCTTTACCGGCGGCGAGCTAGTGCTGCTTTCGCCGCAGATCTGCTATCATAAGGACGCCTTTGACAAAGCCTGCCGCGTGGTATATCGGCATTTCGAGGAGCATGAGCTCATCACGCTCGCGGAATTTCGGGATGCGCTGGGCACCTCGCGGAAGTACGCCATGGCGGTGTTGGAGTATCTTGACGGCAGCCGCGTTACCAAAAAGGAAGGGGACGCAAGGCGTCTTTTGAAAAAGCCGTGATCGAGGGTTTTGCCGGGTAAGGAGAAACACATGGATCTTACCAAGCTGGAAGCGTTTGTTTGCGTGATGGAATGCCGCAGCTTTTCCCAGGCGGCGGCGCGCATGTATGTAAGCCAGCCCACCGTGAGCGCGCATGTGGCGGCGCTGGAGCGTGAGCTGGGCGTAAAGCTGATCATCCGAACCACCAAGGAAATCTATCCGTCCGAGGCGGGCAATATCCTCTATGATTACGCGCAGCGCATGCTGAAGCTTCGCCGGGACGCGGTGGAGGCTGTGCGTAGCTATGCCTGCGATATGAGCGGTTATGTAACGGTGGCGGCGTCCAGCATTCCCGTGCGGGAGGTTTTGCCGGGGCTTTTGAAAAGCTTTCGCGCGCGTTATCCCAAGATCGACGTGGAGTTGCATGAGGTGGATAGCAGGGAGGCCGTGGCGGAGGTGCTGGAACGCGAAGCGGAGGTGGGCTTTTCCGGCACGCGCATACGCGCGGCGAAATGCATTTTTGAGGAGGTCGGCGAGGATAAGCTGGTGATGATCGCGCCGGACATTCCCAAATACAGACAGTATCAGCGGATAGGTTTTCCCGTGCGGCTGTTGGAAAAGGAGTGCTTTATCAGCCGCGAAAAGGGAAGCGGCACGCGCAAGGAAATGGAAGCGTTTCTCAAAGAGATGGGCGTAGACGCGGGGAAGCTGCAAATCGTGGCGCAAAGCGACTCCAACGAACAGATCAAGGAATGGGTGCGGGAAGGAAAGGGCGTGGCGGTGCTCTCGCAAAGCGTGTTGGACGGCGCGGCGGACGACGCGGGGCTGCTGTCCTTTGATTTCAACAGCACCCGCCTACGGCGAAAGCTGTTCATACTCCGGCATAAAACCAGCGATCTTTCCCCCGCGGCGCAGACGTTTTACACCTATGCCAAGGCCTATGGAAGCCAGAAAAAAATAAACGACTGATAAAAATATTCATTGCAAAATAACCACTTATCGAAAAACAGAATAAATGCAACTTTTGCTTTGTTTATCAAGGCGTATTCCACTATATTGTAGCTATAAAAAGCACAAGAAACGACGAAACTAGAACAATTGCATATCGTGGAAGAAGGATGCAGGAGATCTTAAACGAAGAGCCGAAGGAATAAGCGCCACGCCTTGCCGACGCAGCGCGAACATCTCAGGCAAATGGACTGTTTCCCGACACAACTCTGGAAAGCGAAAGCACCGAAGGAGCAACCTTTAAAAACGAAGGGGAATCTCTCAGGTTCATGAACAGAGGGCAGGCAGCATGATTATGATGTTGAACGCCCCCTGCTTTTTTTCTAATCGGCAGAGGTGCGCGGAAGGAGGCGGCGAATGCGGCGCGGTACGGACTACCGGATATTGACCAACAATCCGTTGGTCGTTCGATGCATGGGCGAATGGTATAGCATCGATTATTTGGAGGTAGGCTCTTATCGTGATATTTTGGTGCGGGCGCGCGATCTTGTTTACGCGGGGCACACGCTTTTTACGCATCCGCTTGCGGGCAGCGTAAAGCCGAATGAAACGCCGTACCGCTCCATCGTCGTTTCGCGCGAACCGCATGCGTTTTCGGCGGAGCAGGCGGAGATCGTTTCCAACAGCCTGACGGCCTTTGACAAGTTTCCGGCGAAGGATCGGCAATGGAGCGAAAAGGTTCTCGAGGATTTTCAACTGATCGACTATACCTTGCTAGCAGGCGCCATGGAGTTTGACGCGGCGGCGGGTTTAGATAAAGCGCGGAATAGGATTCCGGGCACAAACAAAAAATAAAAAGAAAGAAGGAGGTGTTCGCTTTGAAATTGGAACTTGGTTTGATTCAAATTAAGGACATTCAATTTTCGAAGGAATGTAAGGTGGAGAACGGAACGCTTTTCGTCAACGCGGACGAGGTGAAAGCCTTTGTTTACGAGGATGACGACGTCAAGGCTTGCGTGAAGGACGCGCACTTTGACATTGCCAGACCCGGCGAGAGCGTGCGCATTACCCCGGTCAAGGACGTCATTGAGCCCCGCGTAAAGGTGGAGGGCCCCGGAGGCGAGTTCCCCGGCGTCATCGCGAAGGTCGATACCGTTGGTACCGGCAAAACGCATGTGCTCAAGGGCATGGCTGTCGTCACCGCCGGTAAGATCGTTGGTTTCCAGGAGGGCGTGATCGACATGTCCGGCCCGGGCGCTGCGTATACCGATTTTTCCAAGCTTCTCAACCTCGTCCTGGTATGCGATCCCGTAGAGGGCGTGCACCAGCATGAGTACGAGCACGCGGTACGCATCGCGGGTCTTCGCGCGGCGACCTTTGTAGGCGAGCTTGCGCGCGACGTCAAGCCCGACGAATGCAAGACTTATGAGACCTACGGCATCAAGGAAGGCTGGGAAAAGTTCCCCAACCTGCCCCGCGTGGCGTATGTGCATATGCTCCAGAGCCAAGGCTTGCTCCATGACACCTATGTGTACGGCGTAGACGCCAAGAAATCGCTCACCACCATCATCAACCCCACGGAGACCATGGACGGCGCGATCATCAGCGGCAACTGCGTATCCGCTTGCGACAAGAACACCACCTATCATCATCAGAACAATCCGGTGGTGGAGGATCTGTTTGCCCAGCACGGCAAGACCCTCAACTATGTCTGCAACATCATCACTAACGAGAACGTGTACCTTGCCGACAAGAAGCGCTCTTCCGACTGGACGGCGAAGCTTTGCAGGCTGCTTGATCTTGATGGCGTCATCGTGTCGCAGGAGGGCTTCGGCAATCCCGATACCGACCTTATCATGAACACCAAGAAGATCGAGCTTGAGGGCGTGAAGACCACCATCATCACCGACGAATACGCCGGTCAGGATGGCAAGTCCCAGTCTTTGGCGGACGCCGATCCTCTGGCGGACGCTGTCGTTACCGGCGGCAACGCGAACGAGGTCATTATCCTGCCCAAGATGGACAAGGTCATCGGCACGCTCGACTATGTAGACAAGATCGCCGGCGGCCACGCGGGCTCCCTGCGTCCCGACGGAACGATCGAAGCGGAAATTCAGGTCATTACCGGCGCGACGAACGAGATGGGCTTCGGCTGTCTCAGCGCAAGGTAAGGAAAGGAGGCTATGAGTATGAGTTATCGTGTCGTACACTATATCAACCAGTTCTTCGCCAACATCGGCGGCGAGGAAATGGCGCATGTGCCTCCCGAAAAACGGGATGGCATCGTAGGCCCGGGTCTTGCCTTCAATCAGGCTTGGAACGGCGAAGCGGAGATCGTAGAGACCATCATCTGCGGCGACTCCTATTTTGCCGAGCATGAAAAGGACGCCAAGGCGCAGATACTTGCATGGGTCAAGGAAGCGAAGCCCGATATGTTCATCGCGGGTCCCGCCTTTAACGCAGGCCGTTATGGCTACGCCTGCGCAAACGTTGCGCTCGCCGTCAAGGAAGAGCTCGGCATTCCGGTACTCACCGGCATGTACGAGGAGAATCCCGGCGCCGATATGAAGGAAAAGGTATTGATCGTAGCGACCACCAACAGCGCCGCCGGCATGCGTAAGGCCGCGCCCGCGATGGCAAAGCTCGCGATGAAGCTGATGAAGGGCGAAAAGCTGGGCGCCTCCTGTGAGGAAGGCTATATGCCCAACGGTATCCGCTGCAACTTCTTTGAGAAGGAGCGCGGCTCCAAGCGCGCCGTGGATATGCTTTTGAAAAAGCTCGCGGGCGAACCCTTCACCACAGAATACCCCATGCCTACCTTTGACCGCGTAGCCCCCAATCCCGCCGTCAAGGATATGAGCAAGGCCGTTGTGGCGCTTTGCACCTCCGGCGGTATCGTGCCTAAGGGGAATCCGGATCACATCGAGTCCTCCTCCGCGTCGCATTACGGCGAATACTGCTTGGATGGCGTGGATGTGCTGACCGAAGCCACCTATGAGACCGCGCACGGCGGCTACGACCCCGTTTACGCGAACCAGAACCCCAACCGCGTACTGCCTGTTGACGTGATGCGTGAGTTTGAGCGGGAAGGCAAGATCGGCAAGCTTCATAACTACTACTACGCTACCGTCGGTAACGGCACCTCCGTCGCGAACGCGCGCGCATTTGCCAAGGAATATGCGCAGAAGCTGCTCAAGGCGGGCGTGAATGCCGTTATCATGACATCCACCTGAGGAACCTGCACACGTTGCGGCGCAACGATGGTAAAAGAAATCGAAAGAGCAGGTATCCCCGTCGTGCATATGTGCACGGTCACACCTATTTCCATGACGGTCGGCGCCAACAGGATCGTGCCGACGATCGCTATCCCGCATCCGCTGGGCAACCCCGCGCTTTCTCCCGAGGAGGAGTATGCCCTGCGCAAGAAGCTGGTAACGCGCGCCTTGGAAGCCTTGACCACCGAGATCACGGATCAGACGATCTTCGAGGTCTAATCAACGAATTGTTTCCTTCCGGCCTGCGCCGGAAGGAAACACCTTTGCATAAGGAGCGAAAGCAATGAGCAAAGTCTATGATGTTATCATACTGGGCGCGGGTCCCGCGGGTTTAGCCGCAGGGCTTTACGCCGGGCGAAGCCGCCTTGACACCCTCATCATCGAAAAAGGGCAGGACGGCGGACAGATCGCCATCACCAACGAGATCGAAAACTATCCGGGTCAGGTGCTCGAGGGCGAAAGCGGCCCCAGCCTCATCGCGCGCATGACGGAGCAGGCCAAGAAGTTCGGCGTGGAGCGCGTGCGCGACTCCATCAAGAGCGTGGAACTTGAAGGCCCCGTCAAGAAGCTAGTCGGCGCAAAGGGCGAGGAGTACCTTGCGAAGGCCGTCATCATTGCCACCGGCGCGTTCCCGCGTCCCATCGGCTGCGAAAACGAGGGCAAGTACGTCGGCAAGGGCATTTCCTTCTGCGCGACCTGCGACGCCGCGTTTTTCGAGGATTTCGAGGTATACGTGGTGGGCGGCGGTGACGCTGCGGTGGAGGAAGCGATGTATCTTACGAAGTTCGCCCGCAAGGTGACGGTCATCCACAGAAGGGACGAGCTTCGCGCAGCCAAATCCATTCAGGAGAAGGCGTTCAAAAATCCCAAGCTGTTCTTTATGTGGGATACGGTCGTGGAGAAGGTGGACGGCGATGAGATCCTTTCCACCATGGTCGTCAAAAACGTCAAAACCGGCGAGCTTACCACCATCAACGCGGACGAGGAGGACGGCATGTTCGGTCTCTTCGGCTTCATTGGCCTCCTGCCTAATACGGCTCTCTTTGAGGGGATGCTGGATATGGACAAGGGCTATATCAAGACCGACGCCGATATGCACACCAACATCGAGGGCGTGTACGCGGCGGGCGACGTGCGCGTGAAGTCGCTTCGGCAGGTGGTGACAGCCGCCGCGGACGGCGCGATCGCCGCCATGCAGGTGGAGCACTACATTTCCAATTTGAAGTAAGGAGCGTATAAAGTTATGTTGGAAGTCGATAAAACAACGTTTGAACCTGAGGTATTGCAGGCTTCCGGTAAGGTCGTGGTGGATTTTTACGGCGACGGGTGCGTGCCTTGTGCGGCGCTCATGCCGCATGTGCACGAGTTTGCGGAGACCTATGGCGATAAGCTGAAGTTCTGCGCACTTAACACCACGAAGGCGCGCCGCTTGGCGATCGGGCAGAAGATACTCGGCCTTCCCGTCATCGCGATCTACGAGAACGGCGAGATGATCGATTCCTGCGTGAAGGACGACGCAACGCCCGAAAACGTGGAAGCGATGATCAAGCGGCACATCTAAGCGCGTGCCGCGCAAAGGATAGCAAGTCCAAGAGGGCTTTCTATAAATCTTGAAGAAAAGGAGGAAATGGGATATGGGCATATTAGCCGGTAAAAAAGCGATCATCATCGGCGACCGTGACGGTATACCCGGCCAAGCCATTGAGGCATGCGCCAAGTCCGCTGGTGCTGACGTAGTGTTTTCCTCAACGGAGTGCTTTGTCTGAACAGCCGCAGGTGCAATGGATCTGGAGAATCAGAAGCGCGTTAAGGATTTCGCCGAACAGTATGGCCCCGAGAACGTAGTCGTTCTTCTGGGCGCAGCTGAAGGCGAAGCCGCAGGGCTCGCTGCTGAGACGGTCACCAATGGTGACCCCACCTATGCAGGTCCGTTGACAGGAGTCCAGTTGGGACTCAAGGTATACCATGTGTGCGAACCCGAGATCAAAGCGGAGTTCGATGAAGCCATCTATGACGAACAGGTCAGCATGATGGAAATGGTGCTGGACGTTGACGATATCGTCAGCGAGATGAGCAGCATCCGCGAACAATACTGCAAGTATTAAGGGCGACATACGGGGGCTGTTCCAAAGTGAAGTTTCATATTTGGACGGCCCCTTCCTTCTTGTTAGGGCGTATTGGATATAAAAAACAGAGAGGACAATAGATATGAAAAGCGTAATCAAAGGCGCAGGCTATATACTGGTGCACGCGCCCGATATGGTACTGCGTAACGGCACCACCCAAACCACGGAACGCATCGTAAACCCCGAGGGCGAGTACCTAAAGGAACTGCCCAAGCATATCCGCAGCTTTGAACAGGCGCTGGCGTATTACCCCAACCAAGTTTACATTGGAAACCTGACGCCGGAAGAGCTTGCGGAAGTACCGCAGCCCTGGTGCGACAAGGAATGCCCCAAGACGGACAGATACGGCCAGTTCGGCCAGATCATGCCGCAGGAGGAGTTTTTGCTTTTGATGCAGGCATGCGACGTGTTCGATCTGGTGCTGCTCGACAAGGATTTTGTCGCGGCGCATAAGGCGGCGCTTGCCGCAAACCCCATTATGGACGAGAGCATCATGGCGCGCGTCAAGGACGGCGTGGACGCGGCGGATATCAAGCGTTTCGTGGAAGACGAGCACTCCGAGGGTTTGTATAACCATGATAAGCTTGTGGGCTGCGTCAAGCGCGCACACGATATCGACACCAACCTGTCCGCGCACGTCATGCACGAGAATCTTGTATCGAAGGCTTCCTCCGTCATGGCGCTGCTGTCCGCGGTGCAAAACGCGGGCGTCGAAAAGGACGAGGTGGAATATGTGATCGACTGCGCCGAAGAGGCGTGCGGCGATATGAACCAGCGCGGCGGCGGCAACTTCGCAAAGAGCGCCGCGGAGATCGCGGGTCTTATGTCCGCGAGCGGTTCGGACGCGCGCGGCTTCTGCGCGGCGCCCGCCCACGCGATGATCGAAGCCGCGGCGCTCGTTGCGTCCGGCGCATATAAAACCGTGATGGTGACGGCGGGCGGCTGCACCGCGAAGCTTGGCATGAACGGCAAGGATCACGTCAAGAAGGGCCTGCCCATCATGGAGGACATGATCGGCGGCTTTGCGGTGGTCGTAACGCGTGACGACGGCGTGAGCCCCGAGATCAACCTCGAGCTGTTGGGCCGCCACAGCGTAGGCACAGGCTCCGCGCCGCAGGCGGTTATTTCAAGCCTTGTTACCGATCCCTTGGATCGCAACGGCTTGAAGATCACGGACATCGACAAGTATTCGCCCGAGATGCAGAATCCCGACATCACGAAGCCCGCGGGCGCGGGCGACGTGCCGCTTGCGAACTACAAGATGATCGCGGCCTTGGCCGTCAAGCGCGGTGAGCTTGAAAAGGCGGAGCTGGCGAACTTTGCCGTCAAGCACGGCTTGACCGGCTGGGCGCCCACGCAGGGACATATCCCCTCCGGCGTACCCTACATCGGCTTTGCGCGCAACGACATCATGGCGGGCAAGCTCAACCGCGTCATGATCATCGGCAAGGGCTCGTTGTTTCTTGGCCGCATGACCAACCTCTTTGACGGCGTATCCTTTGTGATACAGAAGAACTCCGGGGCTGAGGCCGTTGGCGGCGTAAGCGAGGAGGAGATCAAGGGCATGATCGCAAAAGCGATGAAGGACTTTGCCGCGACGCTGATGAGCCAGGGCGAGTAGGGGGTGACACCTATGAGCAAACGAGAACAAACCATCATCGCCAAGGCCTTTATGGAAATGGCGGAGGGCTTGACGAGCGGCGCATACGGCACGCGTCCCAAGATCGCCTTGACGGGCATGGGCAGCGAGCACGGCGAAGAAAACGCGATGGCGGCGGCGCTGATGGCTGCCGCGCGCGGCGTGGACGTATACTACATCGGCACACTGGAAGCGGAAGGCGTTACGACTGTCAAGGTCGCCAACGACGAAGAAGGCCACAAGAAGATGGACGAGCTCTTGGAAAAGGGCGAGGTGGACGGCGCTGTTACCATGCACTATCCGTTCCCCATCGGCGTATCCACGGTTGGTCGCGTTGTCACGCCCGCCAAGGGCAAGGAGATGTTCGTCGCGAACACCACGGGCACGTCGAGCACAGACCGTATCGAGGGCATGATCAAAAATGCCATCTGCGGCGTGATCACGGCGAAGGCCTGTGGGGTCGCAAATCCCACCATCGGCATTCTCAACGTGGACGGCGCGCGGCAGACGGAAATGGCGCTCAAGCAGCTCCAAGAGGGCGGCTACGATATCCGCTTCGCGGAATCCTCCCGCGCGGACGGCGGCTGCGTCATGCGCGGCAACGACGTGCTGCAGGGTTCGCCCGATATTATGGTCATGGATTCGCTCACGGGCAACGTCATGATCAAGATGCTTTCCTCCTTCACGACGGGCGGCAGTTTTGAATCCACCGGCTACGGCTACGGCCCCGGCATCGGCAAGGGCTACGACAAGCTCGTACTCATCATTTCCCGCGCGTCGGGCGCGCCGCTCATTGCAAACGCCTTGGAATACGCGGCGAAGCTGGTGCGCGGCAAGGTGTTCAAAGTGGCGGCGGAGGAGTTTGAAAAGGCCGAAAAAGCGGGTCTTAACAAGATCCTCGAAGCGCGCAAGGAGGCGAGCAAGCCCGCGACGGCAGCGGAAACGGTGTCCGCACCCCCCGCGGAGCCTGTGACAGCGAGCATCCCGGGCATCGAGGTGATGGACTTGGAGGACGCGGTGCAGGTGCTTTGGAAGGCCGGCATCTACGCGGAATCCGGCATGGGCTGCACGGGTCCGCTTGTGATGATGAGCGACGCGAACCACGAGAAGGCGCTGGAGCTTCTGAAAAAAGCCGGGTATGTAGGCTAAGGAGGGCATATGAAGGTCAACGATGTGATTGAAAAGGTCGAAAAAGACCTGACGGCGGAGGCGCTTATCGACTTGGTCGCGAACCATAACCGACAGGTCGATCTGCTCTTTGCAAACACAAAAACGGACGCGGACGGCTATCTGACGTGGGACGCCGAAAACTGGACGTCCGTGGACGGCAAGCGCTTCATTTGCAGCTATTCGCTGCAAGGCCGCGTGCTCTCGGACTATTGCGGCTATAACAAGTACGACCTGAAGGGCTATTTTCAGCCGGAAAAGGCCAAGGAGATACGCCTGAACTAGCGTGACGCATATGCAAACAACCAAAGAGGAGCCGCAGTATTACTGCGGCTCCTTGTGGTTTCTTAAGCGTATGGCCTAAAAGAAATCCTGAATCTGCGCGATCAGCACGACGACCATGATGACCGGCACGATGAATTTGAAGCAGATATCCAATACCTTTTCGGCGCGCAGCACGACGCCGGGGGTCTTTGCGACCTCGTCCGCCACGACTTTGGTGCCGAGAATCCAGCCGATGATGATGGACATGATCATAGCGCCCAACGGCATCATGATGCCCTCGGAGAGGCAGTCGTACAGATCAAGCCAGCAGTCGATCGCCATGGGGATATTCTCTGTGACGCCCAAGAGCGTAGCCGGAATATCGATGGCAGCGCCGCCCGCTTTGCCCGCGCCAAGGCCGTCCAGCGCTACGGGGATACCGACCACAAAGATGATGGACGCGATGATGATGGTGAGCTTTTTGCGGTCAGGCTCCTTGCCCTTTTCGATCTGCTTGTCGATGAGATACGCCGTGCAGACCTCAAGCAGCGAGATGGAGGAGGTGATGGCTGCGAGGAATACGAGGAAGTAGAACAGGAAGCCCATCAGGTTGCCGATGAAGCCGCCCATGCCTACGTTGAACACCTCGTGCAGGGTGATAAAGAGCAAGCCGGGGCCAGCGCCGTATTCCTGACCGAAGGCTGCGCACGCGGGCAGTACGGCCATGGCGGCGGCGATGGCGAAGCAGGTATCCGCGATGGGGATGATCATCATGTTGGATTCAAGGTTCTGCTCCTTGCCAAGGTACGAGCCGTAGGTGATCATGCAGCCCATGCCAAGGGAGAGCGAGAAGAACATCTGACCAGCCGCGGTCTTGAGCACCGTGAAGAAGTCCGTAGCCAGGATGGAGAAGTTGGGCACAAACGCGAATTTGTAGCCTTCGCCGGCGCCGGGCTGGCAAGCCACATAGATGATGACGACAGCCAAGATCGCCGCCAATGCGGGCATAGCGACCTTCGTGAACTTTTCGATGCCGCCCTCGATACCACCAGCGACGATGATGATGTTGATGGCCATAAAGATGGCGTAGAAGAGGATCATGCCGCCGCCGTTGGTGGTGAAGGCGCCGAAGAATTCACCGCCGCCCAAGCCTTTGAAGCCTACGCCGCCGAACATCTGCATGAGAAAACCAAACATGTAGCGCAGCACCATGCCGCCCAACACGCTGTAGAACGCAAGAATGAAGAAGCCGGAGGCCACGCCCATGTAGCCTACCCAAGTCCATTTCTTGCCGATCGCGGCGTAGGTGCCGACAGCACCGCGACCATACTTGCGACCCAATGCCAACTCGCCGAGCATTGTGGCGAAGCCGACAAAGATGACCAGCAGCAGATAAACGAGCAGGAAGGCGCCGCCGCCGCACTTACCCATCTTGTACGGGAAGCCCCAGATGTTGCCGAGACCTACCGCGCTGCCGATTGCCGCCATGAGGAATCCGAAGGTGGACCCCCATTGACCACGTTTTTCTTCCATAGTTTGCAAAACCTCCTTAAAAATAATAGCGCTGCGAGATGCTTGGGTTCACGACGCGCGCGTTTGCTTTTGCGCCGCAAGCCCTACCTGTATGTATGTAACTACAGGCATCATTATCATAGGGGAAAAGAATATAAATTGTCAAAAATGTGAACACGCTGCAAAGCAGGTGCGAAAACGGCTGTTTTTCTAGTAAAACAGCCGTTTTTTACAGCGCGGCCGCCATGGCCGCAGGGGGTTAAGAAAGCGCAAGGATTTATGGATCAATCGTAAAAATTCCGGTAAGAAATAGCAGGTATGGTTAATAAACCGCTAAGTTTTACCTTAAAAAGACCAGAAATTTGTATACTTCTATACAAAGGGCGCAAAGCTTGGGCGCGTGATAAAAGGCGCATGGTGATTGCGTATAAGCGTGACACACTTCCCCCTGTTTCTGTAGAGGGAAAGGGTGTTATAATAAGAACATGCGCTTAAGAAAGGAAACCGAGAAGATGGAACACGATCTGTCTTATGCAAATATCAAGGCAATGCTTGGGGAGCGCGCGCCGGACAGCCATAAGGGTAAGAACGGACGGGGCTTGCTGCTTGCCGGCAGCCCCGGCTTTAGCGGCGCGGCGGTGATGGCGTCCGCGGCGGCGCTGCGCGGCGGGATCGGCACGCTCAAGGTGCTCTGCCCCGAAGCGATACGCCCGGCCTTTGCAGTTTTGCCGGAGGCGATGGTGCACACCTTCCCGGACGGCTGGCGTGGCCTTTCACAGGATAAGCTCAACGATATGCTCTCGCAGGCGGACTGTGTGGCTGTGGGGCCGGGCATCGGCACGGACGAGGGCGTATGGCGCGCGATACAAACGGTGCTGCAAAGCAAAAAAAAGACCGTGCTGGACGCGGACGCGCTCAACGTCCTGTCGCGCACGGCGGGCGCCATGGAAGCGCTGCACGAGGATGTGATTTTGACGCCGCATCTGGGGGAGATGGCGCGCCTTACGGGATGGACGATACAAAAAATCGCGGAGGATATGCCGTCGTGCGCCATACGTTTTGCTAAGCTTTGGGGCTGTACGGTGCTGCTCAAAAGCGCGCGCAGCATGATCGCGTCGCCAACGGGCGCGTACCGGATCAACCGTACGGGCAACGCGGGGCTGGCGAAGGGCGGGAGCGGCGATGTGCTCACGGGCGTCACGCTCTCCATGCTGGGGCAGGGGCTTGCGCCCTTTGACGCGGCGTGCGCAGGCTCCTATCTTTTGGGCGCCTCCGCCGACGAGGCGGTTTCTATCCTCAAGGAGCGCATGCTCATGGCCCGTGACGTGATCGATATGGTTGCGTCTACGGTGCAAAAGGCGCGGTTTTAGCGCGGCGCTTTGGCGGCGCAGCCTTCGCAGCGGGAACAGCCGCCGCAGCCGCCGCAGGTCTTTTTTGCGCGGCGCATATGCCGAAGCGCGAAAAAGAGCGCGAAAGCGATGGCGCTTAGGATCAGTATGTCTCCTATATTCATAGCAACAACCCTCCCAACTGATAGGCGGCGTATGCGACAAGCCATGCGACGGTGCATTGCATAACGACCACGCCAAGCGTAGCCCAGCCGGATTTCAGCTCCTTTTTGATGGTGGCGACAGCCGCTACGCAAGGGGTGTACAGAAGCGTAAAGAGCAGGAAGCTGAATGCGGAGAGCGGCGTGAAGAGCGAGGAAAGCGCGACGTCAAGCTCCGCCATACCCGTACCCAGCAGCACGGAGAGCGTGCTGACCACCGCTTCTTTGGCGGTAAAGCCGGAGATCAGCGACGTGGCGATGCGCCAGTCCCCAAAGCCGAGGGGCTTGAAGAGGGGGGCGACGAAACGGCCGATCAAGGCAAGAAGGCTGTTGGTGCTGTCCGACACCACGTTGAGGCGGGTGTCAAAGGTCTGCAAAAACCAAATGAGGATGGTGGCGACAAAGATGATCGTAAAGGCGCGCTGCAAAAAGTCGCGCGCTTTTTCCCATAAGAGCAGCATGACGCTTTTCAAGGAGGGCATGCGGTAATTGGGAAGCTCCATCACAAAGGGTACGGGCTCGCCTTGGAACGCGGTTCCCTTAAGGATCAGCGCTACGATGATCGCGAGCAGTATGCCGATAACATAGAGTCCAATCATCACAAGCGCCTGAAAGCGCGCGAAAAACGCGGCGCAAAACACGGCATAGATGGGTATTTTGGCCGAACAGCTCATATACGGCGTAAGAAGAATCGTCATCCTTCTGTCACGATCCGAGGAGAGCGTGCGTGTCGCCATGATGGCGGGCACGGAGCAGCCAAAGCCTATGAGCATGGGGACGAAGCTGCGACCGGAAAGGCCGATCTTTCGAAGCAGCTTATCCATCACGAACGCTACGCGCGCCATATAGCCGGTATCCTCCAAAATGGAAAGAAAGAAGAAGAGCGTAACGATGATGGGTAAGAAGCTTAGCACGCTCCCAACGCCCGCGAAAACGCCGTCGATGACAAGGCTGTGCACCACCGGATTGATGCCGTACGCCGTAAGCCCGTGATCCACCAGCGCCGTGAGCGCGTCGATCCCCATGGAGAGAAGGTCGGATAGGGCGCTACCGATGACGTTGAAGGTCAGATAAAAAACGAGAAGGATAACGCCGAAGAAGACGGGCAGCGCCGTATGCTTGCCGGTCAAGATCCTGTCCGCCGCGACGCTGCGCTTATGCTCCCTGCTCTCATGGCACTTGACCACGGAGGCTTGTACGACGCCCTCAATGAAGGTGTAGCGCATATCCGCAAGCGCCTCGTTTCTGTCGAATCCGGTTTCGGTTTCCATCTCCAACACGCTGTGCTCGATCAGTTCGTTTTCGTTTTCGTCCAACTCCAGCTTTTCAGCCATGGAAGGATCGCCCTCGATGAGCTTGGTTGCGCAGAAGCGGCGGGATATGCCTACGTTGCGCGCGTGATCCTCGATCACATGCGCGACGGCGTGGATGCAGCGGTGCACAGGCCCGTCCGGGCAAAAGTCCTGCACGGCGGGCAGAATACGCCGCTTGGCGACGTTTACGATCTGGGATACGACCTCGGATACGCCTTCGCTCTTTGCGGCGCATACGGGGATCACAGGAACGCCCAAAAGCTGGCTCATCAGCTTTACGTCGATAGAGCCGCCGTTGGAGCGCACCTCGTCCATCATGTTGAGCGCTACGACCATGGGGAGCTTTAATTCAAGAAGCTGCAGCGTCAAGTACAGGTTGCGCTCGATATTGGTTGCGTCCACGATGTTGATGATGCCGTCCGGCTTGCTTTCAAGTATAAAATCGCGGGAAACGATCTCCTCCTGTGTGTAGGGACGGATGGAATAGATACCGGGCAGATCCACGACGGTGCAGCCCTTCGCGCTTCTGATCTCGCCTGATTTTTGCTCCACCGTTACGCCGGGGAAATTGCCCACATGCTGGTTGCTGCCCGTCAAGGCGTTAAATAAGGTCGTCTTTCCGCAGTTTTGGTTGCCTGCTAACGCGAATATCATTGCATGCCACCCTCTTCCGCGAGCGTGATGCACTTGGCGTCCGCGCGCCGCAGCGTCAGCTCATAACCGCGTACGCTGATTTCAAGCGGATCGCCCATCGGCGCCATCTTCTGCATGGTGACGCGGGTTCGGGGGATCAGCCCCATATCCAAAAAACGTAGGCGTAGGGCGCCCTCGCCGCCCACGGAACGAATGACCGCCGATTTCCCGATCTCCAACTCATCCAGTGTCATAAAAACCCCCCATTGCGCGGTTAGTTAGTTTTAACTAACTGCATTCTATCACGCCGCCATATATTTGTCTATGAGATTTTATGCGTGTCCGATTCCATTTTGCATGATGACGACGAATATATCCGTCGCCGATTGATGTTGGCAGGGTGAAATGCTATACTAAATATAGTATTGTTGGTTGTATGCCGATAAGGATAAGAGGAGGAAACGCATCCATGGAAGCGCGGGAGCTTTTACAAGCGCTGCACGTTGCGGAACGGCTCAAGGACGCAACGAGGCATTGTTATACATCGGGCGGCAGGCATGAGAGCGTGGCGGAGCATAGCTGGCGGATGGCCCTGATGGCGTATTTCGTCAAGGACGCGTTCCCCGAGGCCGATATGGATAAGGTAATTCGCATGTGCCTGATCCATGACCTCGGCGAGGCGTTTACAGGCGACATACCGAGCTTTATCAAGACGCAGGCCGATGAGGACAGGGAGGAAGACCTCCTCTACGCGTGGGCGTCAAAACTGCCCGCACCCTTTGATCAAGAGATGCTCGCGCTGTTTCGGGAGATGAGTGCCCGCGAAACGCTCGAAGCGAGGATTTATAAGGCGCTCGACGGTATGGAAGCGGTCGTGCAGCACAACGAGTCGGAGATCCAAACATGGTCGCCAAACGAATACGAGCTCAACATGACCTATGCGGAAGATAAGGTCGCGTTTTCACCGTATCTCCAAGAGGTCCGCGC
>CAZNAL010000022.1:0-24151 GCA_964571055.1 uncultured Oscillospiraceae bacterium
GGAATAGATCCCCACGCGGCGAAGCGCAGCGTCGCCGCACAAAAATAACAAAGAGGAGAGCGGAAATGAACGAATTTGAGGAAGGCGTACGCCTGATCGAGAAAATTTGCGGCGGCGGGAAGGATAACGTGATCGCGCTTTCGACCATCGCGGCGGAGCCGGGCGCGGACGGCGAACCGCGTCCCTGCGTGCGCGACGTGGACGCTTTGTACGAGGATGGCGTATTCTATATCACGACCTACGCAAAATCCAACAAGATGCGGCAGATAGAAATGAACAGGCAAGTCGCCTTTTCGGTGCCCTTCGAGGGGGTTTCCGGCAGCGCCGTCGGCGAGAACCGCGGCTGGGTTCTGTCTCCCGAAAACGAGACGCTCCGAAGCAAGCTGCGCAAGGCCTTTGCGGATTGGTACGACGACGCGAATAACGAGCAGGATGAAAACTGCGTCATACTGGCGCTTCGCATCACGCAGGCGACGCTGTTTATCGACCATGGCGCGGTGCGGTATCAACTGGATTTTACGCACAGATCGGCGGTTCAATAAGGATGCGGCGAACAAAAGCGGCGCGGAGGCGTTAGGATGGAATATAAAATCAGACCCTACAGGCGCGGCGAGGAAAGCTATGTCGCGGATGCGCACGAAAGGGTATATGCGGAGGAATACCGGTGGGGCGACGCTTTTGTCGCCTACGCGCGCAGCGTTGCGCTCTCCTTTGCGCAGCGCGCGCCGAACGATCGTGAAGCGCTGTGGGTCGCCGAAGCGGATGGGAAGCTGGTCGGCTGCGTGATGCTCTGCCAAACGGAGGAGGCCGCCACAGGACAGCTTCGGCTGTACTTGGTGGAAAAGGCCTATCGCCGCCTTGGCGTGGGAAGGGCGCTGCTGGACGCTTTGCTGCAAAAAGCGAGAGAGGCGGGGTATCGCGCGCTCGTTTTATGGACGGCAAGCCCCCTGACGGACGCGATCCGGCACTACGAGGGACTGGGCTTTCGGCGCGTCGAGGAAGTGGAGAATACCGATTGGAGCTTGGACGGCGAACGGCTTACCGAGATCAAGATGTACATGAAGTTGTCATAAAGGCCTCCGCGCTACGCTTCTGAAAGCATCTCTTCCATATCCAAGTCCTCATGTGTCGAGGGCGTGGGATCAAACGGCGCGAGATTCTGCACAAAGGTCTCCAAATTGGGCGCATAATCGTGCACGGCCTGTTGGATGGCCACGGGGTCGCCGGTGATGAGATTGTCCACACGCAGGGCGATCATCGCGCTGGCGTCCTCGGCGGTGTCGATGGTCCACACATGCAGCGTCTTGCCGCGCTGGTGGATGGCGTCCACCATGGAGGCGCTTACGAAGTTGGAGGCGACGCTGAAAAAATCTGCGGCGGGCAGATCGTAATAGCACCCGGTGCCCGCGGCGAGAATGTAGCCGGTGCGGATGCGCGCGTCCAGCGCCTTGACCTTTTCCAGCGACGCGTAGTCCAGCGACGTAACGACGCATTTATCCACAAAATCGTGCGTTTGCAGGATGCGCACGGTCTCCTCTACCAGCGTAGGGGAGGTCGCGGGATTCTTGATTTCGATGTTCAGCTTGATCTTACCGTCGCACAGGTCGATGACCTCCTCGAGCGTGGGAAGCTTGGCGCCGGCAAAGGCTTTGCCGAAATAGCTGCCCGCGTCCAGCGTCGCAAGCTCCGCGTAGGGAACGTCGTAGACGTTTACAGCCCTGCCGGTGCAGCGAAGGAGGCTGCTGTCGTGCGTTACCACCACGACGCCGTCCTTGGTCTGCTGCACGTCAAGCTCCGCGTAGTCCGCGCTGCCGCAGTCGATCGCCGCCTGAAAGGACGGCAGCGTGTTTTCCGGCGCGACGGCAGAATATCCCCGGTGTCCCGTGATCTCGACGGGGTGGTACAGCGTTTGCAAGAACGCCGGATCGTCGTCCGCAAGGAGTGCGGCGGCGAAAAGCGCCAAAGCGGACAAGGCCGCGACGAGCGCGTACAGCGACGGAAGCAGCCAGCGAAACCCCAGCGCCTTTTTGCCGTTTTGCAGCGCAGCGGGAAGGCTCTCGATCGTTTCTCCCAGCGCGCGGCGATAGAGCACGGTGAGATAGGTGTAGAGCGAAAAGGTCGTAAGGCAGTCCACGATAAAGGTGAGCGCGGGCAGCAGTATATCCGCCGCCATGAAGTCAAAGAACGCGCCCGCACCCGCGTGGTTTTGCGTAAGAAAGAGCGAAAAAACGTATAAAGCGGTCAGCAGCGTCAAGGGAACGATACCGTAAACAAACTGACAGCGAAGATTCCAAAGCGAGACTTGCAGTAAGTTGCGCACGCCGCTTTTCCTCGTAAGGCGCGCGCTTTCCTTTGCCGCGTCCGTAAAATCGACGTTTTCGCAGATGAAGATATGCAGAAGGTAAAGCAGGCGCAGCGTTGCCAAAAGAAGGAGGAGGGAGAGCGCCAAGAACGCGGCGTAGTACAGCGGGGTCGAGCGGATGACCTCCATGATGTATTCCGGCACCGCAAGCTGCGCGATGAAGTCCGAGGCGGTATAGAGATTCGTAAAGGGCAAAATCACGGCGGCAAAGAGGAGCATCGGCCAGTTTCGGGGTTTGCAGACGCGCGCCGTCTTGAGGAGAACCTCCTTAAAAAGGCCGGTAAGCTTGAGCGGCTTTCCCTCATATCCGTGCTGCACGCAAAGGAGGATCGCTGCGATTTCCCCAAAGGCCAGCACCGCGTACGAAAGCGCCAGCACGATCGCGGTCAGCGCGACGAGCGGACTGCTGAAAAGATCCGCGATGTTGGAATTCGTGATGAAATGACCCGGCGTGAGCTTGAGCGCCTGCCCCCAAAGCCACCGTCCGGCGGGTATAAGCCCCCACTTGGCAAGCGCCTTGTAAAGGAGCAGAAACGCCAGCAGAAAGGAGCTGCACCGGCGGTCCAAAATCCTTGCGCCGCGCCGCGCCGCTCCCCATTCCCTGAAAAAAGCCCCTGCCATGTCCGTACCTCTTGCGTGTTTTCGTATTTTTACCATTATAGCATACATGGATGCGCAAAGCACACGCGGGGCGCGCCGTACTATCGCCCGCGCGGATTGAGGACGGGCGGGCCACATAAGTGGTTGGCAAACCATGACAAATCATATATGATATGGTATAATATTGCGCACAAAACATGCGGATACTAAAAAGGCTTGCAATGAAAGGAGAACAAGGATATGGGACGGCATAGAAAAGCATCCGGGCGGACGTATGAAGTGGTGTTTCAGGACGAATTCGCGGCGACGGCGATCTGTACCTATCTTTGTCCCTATTGCAGCAAGGAGGCCATCGCGCGGCTCACGGTGCATCCGGACGGCTACGCGCACTTGGACGCGGGCGGCTTTTTTGAGCCGCTCCGATGCGACCGCTGCGGCAACACCTCGAGCGTCGCGTTTTTGCGCGAGCAGCGGATATGAGGTTTTGTTAGAAACGCCGCACGCCTTCGCTGTATACGGCGAGCACATTGCGCGTGTCCGCGTCGTAAAGAAGCCGCTCCAATCGTTCCGGCAGGGTGAGGGTTTGCAGCGTCGGGCAGAGGAGCGCGTCGGTAAGTACCTGCGCGTGGAGCTTTTCGCCCGCGCGAAAACCGGGCGTCGCGCCAAAGTAGGAAGCGCCCGCCGTTGTGGCAAGATAGACCGCCTCATGGAAACGAAGAAAATCGTCCCTGCCCTCCGTTTCGATCCAGCGCTGTTTGGACATGCGGATCGCCATGGTGAGGGCGTCCGCCATGCTTAGGCTTGCGCCGCCCGCAATGTCCGTGCCCATAAGGACTTTAACGCCCTCGCGCAGCGCGCGGCGCACGGGTGCGATGCCGCTGCGGATGTTGACGTTGGAATCGGCGCAATGCACCATGGAAACGCCCGCGTCGCGCATGGCGGCGCGTTCCCGCTCGTCCGCGTGGACGCAGTGCGCCATCAGCGTGCCCTGCTTCCAAAGGCCGTATTTATCGTAGGTCTGCCAATACTGCGCGCAGTCGGGATGCAGCTCTTTCACCCACGCGATCTCGCCGTGGTTTTCCGAAAGATGCGACTGTACAGGGAGTTCGCGTTCCGCCGCGAGCTTACCCAGCGCCGCCATCAGCTCGTTTGTGCAGGCGGGCGTAAAGCGCGGGGTGAGGATGGGCTTCACGAGCTTAAAATCCCCGCAAGCGTCCAGCCAGCGAAGCGTCTCGCACAGGGATTCCTCCGTGGTCTCCTGCAGGTTCTTGCCGCCGTTTCGATCCATATTGACCTTGCCCACAAACCCCGTCACGCCCGCTTTTTCCAGCTCTTCCATGAGGATGAGAGTGGCGTTCGTGTGGAGGCTTGCAAACATGGAAACGCGGGTCGTGCCCCGCTTGATAAGCTCCTGCGCAAGCTGCCGGTAGGTGCGCCGCGCAAACGCCTCGTCCGCGTACATGGCTTCTGTGGGAAAGGCGTAGGCGTTGAGCCAGTCGATCAGCTGCAGATCGCCGCCCAGCCCCAGCATGGGGTATTGCGGCGCGTGCAGATGCATATCCGCAAAGGACGGGAGGAGGATCGCGTCGCCGTAATCCTCTATGGCGGCGCTTTGATAAGCCTCCGGCAGGGAATCGAATACGCCGCATATCACGCCGTCCTCCGTAACAAGGTACGCGTTCTCCTTACACACAAAACCCGTGGCTTGGGCATAGACGATATTGGCCTTGATCGCTTGCAGCATGGGAAGCATCCTTTCGTTTTATACTATGTTACCTTATTGTAAATCGAGTGCAGACGCCGCTTCGTGCAGACGTTGCAGGGCTTCGGGACTGTCGATGTCGAAAAGCTCCCACGGATCGCGCGCGCCGCAGGTGCGTACGGCCTCGGGATGCGCCTTGACGATTTTACCGCCGCCCGCGTCGCCGGAGAGGGCGCGCAGTTCATCAAAGTATTTCCCGGGAAAAGATACCGGGTTTCCCTCTTTGCCGTCATACGCCAAGCGGAGGATGCTCTCGGGATGCGCGCGCTGCATATCGAGAAGGCGCGCCACGCTCTCCCGCGTGAGCGCCGGCTGGTCGGCGACCATGAACAGCGCCGCGTCCACATCGAACAGCGCATCCAGCCCCAAGCGTATCGTTCGGCTTACGCCGTCCTGCGGTTTATCGTTCGGAACGGATGTGAAACCGCGCGCGGCGGCTTCCGCAAGCACCGCCGCCGTGCCGGAAACAACAACGACGCGATCGAGCCGCTCGACGGGTATCGCGTCCATGGCGCAAGTGAACACGGGCTTGCCCCGGTAGGAAAGCAGCAGTTTGTTTTCGCCGAAGCGGGATGAATCGCCCGCGGCCATGAGTATGCAGCCAAGCCTCATCGAAGCGCCCTGTAGCCTTTTCGGGGGATGAAGCGTCCCGTGCCCCCGGCTGCGAGCGCGCCGTTTTCAACGACAGGCTTGCCGTTGAGGATCACGTCGCGCGCGCGGCCTTTGACGCTAAGCCCCGCGTAGATCGTGTTGTCGCAGTTGTAGGCGTGGTTCGTATCCGTCAGCAGCGTTTCGAAGTTCGGATCCCATATCACAACATCCGCCGCCTTGTTCGCTTCTACCGCGCCGTGATTGGGCATACCGAAGAGCGAAGCTGCGTTCGCGGAGAGCAGGCGCACCATCTGTTCCATCGTGATGCGGCCCTCGCATACCCCCAGCGTATAAAGAAGCTGACCTCTGTGCTGCACGCCCGCCGCGCCGTTGGGCGTCATGGAAAAATCGTCCTTACCGCGCGATTTCTGCGCAAGCGTAAACGAGCAGTGATCCGTGCCGATGGTATCGATCGCATCGTCGTGGAGCGCCTGTGTGATGGCCGCCCTGTCCGAAGCCTTGCGGATGGGCGGGCTCATGATGAATTTGAGGCCGTCCGGCCGTGCGTAGCATTCGTCCGTCAGCGTAAAATACTGCGGGCAGGATTCAAGGTAGACCTCCTGTCCGCGCGCGCGCGCGCGCTGGGCTTCCAAGAGCCCCTCCGCGGTGGATAGATGCACGACGTAGGCGGGCGCGTTTGCAAGCTCCGCGATGCGCATGTAGCGGGCGACGGATTCCGCCTCCACCGGCGCAGGACGGGAAAGCGCGTGCCCCATGGGGGAAAGTATGCCCGCCGCCTTGGTTTCCGCGATCCTGCGGCGCAAAACGTCCCAATTTTCGCAGTGCACGCCGATGAGCGCGCCGTATTGCTTGGTTTCCTGCAGCGCTTCGTAGATCGCGCCGTCGTCCACCTTCAACCCGTCGTATACCATGTACATTTTATAGGAAGTAACGCCCTGTTCGGTCATGGCGCGCAGCTCCCTGCGGATGTGCTCGTCCCAGCGGGCGATGGTCATGTGGAAGCCGTAGTTGCAGCTTGCGCCCCGCGCCTTTTCGTGCCACAGGTCAAGGCCCTCCTGCATGGTCTGCTCGCGTTCGGGGGTCGCAAAATCCAGCACGCAGGTCGTGCCGCCAAGGATCGCCGCCCTGCTGCCGGTCACAAAGTCGTCCGCCGTCACGGTAAAGCCCAAATCCAAATCAAAGTGCGTATGCGTGTCGATAAAGCCGGGCAGCACATAGCAGCCCGACGCATCCAGTACCGTCGCGCCGCTTGCGGCGAGGCTTTCCCCCACCGCGCCGATCCGGTCGTTCTCGATGAGCACGTCCGCTTTTTTGCTGCCGCCGCCGTTGACCACGATGCCGTTTTTGATAAGAATACGCATAGCTTTCTGCCTCCGGTTATCATAATAAGACGGGTGTAAAAAATGAAAAAGGCTGCGGATCGATATACCCGATCACGCACCCCATAGCTGGCCGATAGGCGGCTTCGTAGAAACGCTTGCGCCCTATCCGCAAGCTTATATGAGCTGACACGGGCATTGTATCACCCGCGGGGCGCTTCTGTCAACACCGGCGGCGCAAAGGCGGCAGAGTTTGATAATAAAATGACATTGAAATCGATACGATTATATCGTATAATGTGAAAAATACTGTGTGGAGGTAGATTGTATGCAAATCAAGAATGTTGTTGTGATCGGCGGCGGGGTGCTTGGAAGCCAGATCGCGTATCAAACGGCGTATTGCGGCTTCAACGTGACCATCTGGCTAAGAAGCGAGGGTTCCATCGGCAGAACGCAGCCCAAGGTGGACACGCTGCACGCGACCTACGCGGCGGCGCTCGCGAAGATGAACACGCCGGAAGGCAAAAGCCCGTTCGTTTGGTGCAACGGCCTTGCCAAGCCCGAATCCTTCGACTATGACGCGTGCGTGAAGGCAAACGACGCGGCGTATCAGAATCTGAAGCTGGAGCTTGACCTCGCGGCGGCGCTCAAGGACGCCGATCTTGTGATCGAATCCCTTGCGGAGGACCCCAAGGCCAAGATCGAGTTTTACGAGAAAGCGGCAGGCCTGATGCCAGAAAAGACCATTCTTGTCACCAACTCCTCCACCATGGTGCCCTCTACGTTTGCAAAGCACACAGGAAGACCCGAGAAGTATTTGGCGCTACACTTTGCCAACAACATCTGGAAGGGCAACACCGCCGAGATCATGAACCATCCCGGCACAGACCTGCGGTATTACGACGAGGTCGTGGCGTTTGCCAAAGCGATCAACATGGTGCCGCTTTGCCTTCACAAGGAACAGCCCGGCTACATCCTTAACACACTGCTCGTACCGCTGCTTGACAGCGGCATGTATCTTTGGGCGACGGGCGTATCCGATCCCGAGACCATCGATACGACTTGGCGCCTTGCGACCGGTTCGCCGCGCGGGCCCTTCCAGATCCTCGACATGGTGGGCGTGACCACCGCCTACAACATCGTGGTGATGAAGCCCGGCGCGGACGATCCCACCACCATCCCCGGCATGATCGCCGCCAAGCTGAAGGGCATGCTGGACGCGGGCAAGCTCGGCATGGCCGCGGGCGAAGGTTTCTACTCTTATAAAAAATAAACCCTTGAGCTAACGGGCGCGTTATGCCGCCTCCCCTGCGTGAAGCGTTTACGCGGGGGAGGCGCTTGTTGTTTTGCGGGACCGTGGCTGCGCGCCGCATGGAGGGCGCAATCGCGGCGCAAACTACGGGCATGAAGGAACGCTTGCGCGCATGGGAGTATCGGTATCTGCAATGGCGGGCGATGCGCCGCGGCCATTACGGACGGCCGTTTGGCGCGGCGCTGCTGCTGCTTGTTCCGGCGGCGCTGCTTTGCCTTTTTTTGCTGCGCCCCAAGGATAAAACGCCCGTGCCCGTCCCGTCGCCAACGCCGTCGCCAACACCCGCTCCAACGCTGTCCCCCACGCCAACGCCGTCCCCTTCGCCGTCGCCCACCGCAACGCCGTCGCCCGCACCCACGCCATCGCCCACGCCGTCGCCCACGCGTACACCCACGCGCACGGCGCGTCCCACAGCGCGCCCCACGCCGCGCCCCATCACGCCCACGCCCACATCCACGCCCGTTTATACGCTGCCGCCGTGGATCGTACCCACGCCTACGCCCGCACCTACGCCTGTACCCACGCCTGTACCCACGCCCGTTCCCACCGCGGAACCCACGCCGCCGCCCGCGCCCACACCGCTGCCCACTGCCGAACCTACGCCGCCGCCTACTGCCGCGCCCGTACCGGAGGACACGGCTGCGCCGCCGGACGTGTGAAAAAATATTTTGCCAACCTAACAATTTGTTAGGTTTTTACTATTCCACTCGCAAACAAACTGTGCTATACTGTACGATAACATAAAAGTAGGCATATCAAGCGCATAACGGAGAAAGGAAGAAAGCATGAAGCAAAACGAGCCCATACAGGCGGCGCGGACGGGTAAGGCCACATTTGTGATCCGCAACGCCAACGTTGTCAACGTCTTCACCAAGGAAATACTGCATACGGACGTGGCGCTCTATGAGGATACGATCATAGGCGTGGGCGAAGGCTACACAGCACCCGAGGAGATGGACGCGCACGGCGCGTATCTTTGCCCCGGCTTTATCGACGCGCATGTGCACATCGAAAGCTCCATGGTCACGCCGGATTCCTTCGCGCGCGTCATCATGCCGCACGGCACCACCACCATCATCGCCGATCCGCACGAGATCGCGAACGTGGCGGGCATCGCGGGCATACGCGCCATCTATAAGCTCTCGGACGATCTGCAGCTTCGCGTGCTGTTCATGATGCCCTCCTGCGTGCCGGCAACGCCCTTTGAGCATTCCGGCGCGACGCTTTTAGCCGAGGACATGGAACCCTTTATGCACAAAAGCCGCATCCTTGGCCTTGGCGAGGTGATGGACAGCGTTTCCACCGTCAACGGCAACAAGGATATGCTGGATAAGCTCCGCCTGTTTGATAAGCGCCCCATCGACGGGCACGCGCCGCTGCTTTCCGGGCGCGACCTCAACGCCTACCGCGTCGCGGGGCCCTCTACGGATCACGAATGCTCCAATTATGACGAGGTGCTCGAAAAGCTGCGCACAGGCATGAAGGTGCTCATCCGCATCGGTTCCGCCGCCAACGGTATCGACGAGATACTCAGAAAGATCGTAGAAAATCATCTGCCCACGGACAATATCATGTTCTGCACGGATGATAAGCATATCGAAAACATACAGCGCGAGGGACACATCAACTGCATCGCGCGCCTTGCGGTCAAGTGCGGCGTAGAGCCGGTGGAGGCCGTACGTATGGCCTCCTACAACGCGGCGCGCGCCTACGGCCTTCATAGCATCGGCGCCATCGCGCCGGGGTACAAGGCGGAGATGGTGCTCTTCAAGGATCTGAAGGATTTCGAGGTGGTGGGCGTGTTCAACCGCTTCGGCAAGCCCTTTGACGATACGCCCGCCCACATGCCGCTGCTTCCCCCGCAGGTGTACAACAGCGTCCATATCGCCCCCTTGGACGAGCATTCCTTCGATCTGCCCGCCAAGGAGGAGATGCCCGTCATCGGCTTGATCCCCGGGCAGCTCGTTACGGAAAAGCGGTATAAAAAGGTACAAAGCCGGGACGGTCTGTTCGTGCCGGGGGACGGGCTCAACAAGCTCGCCGTGATCGAGCGCCACCACGCGCTTGGCTGCATCGGCCTTGGCATCGTGGAGGGCATGCACATCACAAACGGCGCGATCGCCTCCACCGTGGCGCATGATTCGCACAACCTCGTCGTCGCGGGCGATAACGACCGCGATATGCGCGTCGCCGCGGAATCCCTTGTGGCGTGCGGCGGCGGCTTCTGCGTGGTGTCAAAGGGCATCGTGCTCGCGCGTTTGCCGCTTCCCATCGGGGGCATCATCACGGACGCGCCGGTAGGGCAGGTGCTGGAAATCCAGCGCGCGCTTCTTGACGCGGCGGCCTCTTTGGGCGCCTGCGGGCAGAGCGATCCGCTCGTGACGCTCTCCTTCCTCGCCCTTCCCGTCATCCCCGCGATCCGCTTAACGGACGAGGGGCTCTTCGACGCGGAAAACTTTACGTTCATTCAATAACACAGCATACGACCCCAAAGCCTGAACCATAAGGAGGTAACGACCCATGAGCGTAGGCAAAAGCGTCAAGCGCATCGACGCGTTTGACAAGGTTACGGGCAGAGCCAAGTATACAGACGATCTGTGCCCCAAGAACGCGTTGATCGCGAAGGTGTTTCGTTCCACCGTCGCCCACGGCATCGTGAAGTCCGTGGACGTTTCCGCGGCGGAGAAGATACCCGGGGTAGTCAAGATCGTCACCTGCTTTGACGTGCCCGACGTAAAATTCCCCACGGCGGGGCATCCGTGGAGCACCGACCCGCACCATCAGGACGTGGCGGACAGGAAGCTTCTCAACACGCACGTCCGCTATTACGGCGACGACGTGGCGGCGGTCGTCGCGGAGAACGAAATCGCGGCGACGCAGGCCGTGCGCGCCATCAAGGCGGAATACGAGGAGCTCCCCTTCGTGCTCGATCCGATCGAAGCCATGAAGGAGGGCGCGCCGCAGCTGCACGGCGATCAGGGATTCCAAAACAACGTGCTCGCACACTCCACAGCCGGCTACGGCGATTACGAGGAGGCGGTCAAAACGCCCGGCCTCATCGTGGTGGAGGGCTGGTATCACACGCCCACCGTGCAGCATTGCCACATCGAAAACCATCTGTGCTACGCCTATGAAGAGGGGCGCAAGATGGTGGTCGTATCCTCCACGCAGATACCGCACATCGTGCGCCGCATCGTGGGGCAGGCGCTTGGGCGCGACTGGGGAAGCGTCCGCCTTGTAAAGCCCTATATCGGCGGCGGGTTTGGCAACAAACAGGACGCGCTGTACGAGCCCCTGTGCGCGTACCTTTCCACGCAGGTCGGCGGCAGGCTCGTCAAGCTTGACATGGCGCGCGAGGAAACCTTCGTATCCTCCCGCGTGCGCCACGCCATCACCTATCACATCACCACGCACGTTCGCCCCGACGGCACGTTTGTGGCGCAGCGCATGGAGGGCTTCTCCAACCAAGGCGCGTACGCGAGCCACGGCCACGGTATCGTCGCCAAGGGCGCGTCGGCGTTCAGCCAGCTTTACCGAAGCGAGCTTGCCACCAAGGCGGACGTGTACACCGTTTACACCAATACGCCCACGGCGGGCGCGATGCGCGGCTACGGCATCCCGCAGGTGTCCTTCGCCATCGAATCGCATGTGGACAATATCGCGAAAAAGCTCGGCCTCGACCCCATCGCGATCCGCGAAAAGAACATCATGCCGGTAGGCTTTGTGGACGGATTCTCCAAAAACGAGAACTTCTATCCGAGCCATCTCCAGTGCATCGAAAAAGCGAAGCAGTACATCGGCTGGGACGAGAAGAAGAAACTGTACGCGAACGAGACCGGCCCCGTCCGCCACGGCATGGGCATGGCGATCTTCTGGTACAACACCGCCGTTTGGCCGATCAGCTTAGAGTCCTCCTCCTGCCGTATGGTGCTCAATCAGGACGGCTCCGTGCAGGTACAGCTTGCCGAAACCGAGATCGGTCAGGGTGCTGACACGGCGTTTGCGCAGATGACGAGCGAGACGCTGGGTATCCCCCTTGAAAAGGTCTATGTGATCTCCGCGCAGGATACGGACGTTACGCCCTTCGGCACGGGCGCGTACGCTTCGCGCCAAACCTATGTGGGCGGCTTCTCCGTGAAGCAAACGGCGCTTGCCCTCAAGGAGCGAATCCTCAAGCAGGCGCAGGAGCAAACGCGGCAGGCGCCCTTTAACCTTGACATTATCGACGGCAACATCGTCCGCACCACGGACGGGCGGGTGCTTCTTTCCCTTGCGGAGCTTGCGACCGAAGCGCTCTACAGCCTGACGCACAGCGAGCACCTCACGGCCGAAACGACCTATCAGATCAAGACCAACGCCTACACCTTCGGCTGCACCTTCGCCGAGGTGGAGGTGGATATCCCGCTTTGCAAGGCGAAGCTTTTGAACATCGTCAACGTCCACGACTGCGGCACGCTCATCAACCCCGCGCTCGCGCAGGCGCAGGTGCACGGCGGCATGAGCATGGCCATCGGCTACGGCATGAGCGAACAGCTTTTGTTCGATGAAAAGACGGGCCGTCCGCTCAACAACAATCTCTTGGACTACAAGCTGTCCACCATCATGGATCACCCGCATCTGGAGGGCGAGTTTATCGAGAACCCGGAGCCCACGAGCGCGTATGGCACGAAGGCTTTGGGCGAACCCCCGGCGTGCTCCGGCGCGCCCGCCATCCGCAACGCCATCCTCGACGCGACCGGTGTCGCGATCGACAGATGCCCCATCAACCCGCACGTCCTGTTCGCTTCCTTCAAGGAAGCGGGGCTGCTGTAAGGAGGTAGAGGAATATGTATGATTTGAAAGCGCTGTATGAAGCGACGAGCGTGCAAAACGCCATCGAGCTGTTACGCGCGCACCCGGAAGCGAAGATCATCGCGGGCGGCAGCGACGTGCTGGTGCAGATGCGCGAGGGGAGACTTGCGGGCAAGGAGCTTGTGAGCATCTATAAGCTCGACGCGCTGCGCGGTATTTCTATGGACGCGGACGGTACGCTTCGCATCCTTCCGCTTACAAGCTTTTCCCACATCACGCGCGATCCGCTCATCCAAGAACACATTAACGTCCTGGGCGAAGCGGTGGACATGGTGGGCGGGCCGCAAATCCGCACCATCGGCGGCAACACCTGCAACGGCGTCACCAGCGCCGATTCGGCCGCGACCCTGCACGCCTATGACGCGATCATGGAGATCACGGGCGCAAGCGGCGTAAGGCGGGTCCCCATACGCGAATTCTATATAAGCGCCGGCAAGGTCGTGCTCACGCACGAGGAGCTGCTCACCGCCATCCTCATCCCCAAGGAAAGCTACGAAGGCTACAAGGGGCACTACATCAAGTACGCCATGCGAAACGCCATGGATATAGCGACCTTGACCTGCTCCGTCAACGTCAAGCTCTCAGCGGATAAAAAGACCATCGAGGACGCGCGCATCGCCTACGGCGTGGCGGGCCCCGTGCCCATGCGCACGCCAAGCGCCGAAGCCGCCGCCAAGGGAAAGTCCGTCAGCGCGGAAACGGTAGAAGCTTTCGGCGAAGCCGCGAAGCTGGACGTCAATCCCCGCACGAGCTGGCGCGCCACCAAGGATTTCCGGCTGCACCTTGTGGGCGAGCTTGCAAAACGCGCGCTTTCGGAAGCCATCAAACTGAACGGGGGTGAAGCATAATGGCACAGATGCAGCTTGTAAAATGCACCGTCAACGGCGAATACCGCGAGACCATGGTGGATGTGCGCGCGTCGCTTACCGACATGCTAAGAAACGACTATTCCTTAACCTCCGTCAAAAAGGGCTGCGAGGTGGGCGAGTGCGGCGCGTGCACCGTGCTTATCGACGGCGAAGCCTTCAACTCCTGCATTTATCTCGCCATCTGGGCGGACGGCAAAAACATCCGTACGCTTGAAAGCCTGATGGGGCCCAACGGCGAGCTGTCCGACATCCAGCAGGCCTTTATCGACGAGACCGCCGTACAATGCGGCTTCTGCATCCCCGGCTTTATCGTGACTACGGCGGAGATACTGGAAACGGGGAAGGAATATACCCGCGACGAGCTTCGCAAGCTCCTTTCCGGCCACCTTTGCCGCTGCACCGGGTATGAGAACATATTGAACGCGGTAGAGAAGGTCATGAAGCAGAGACGCGGCAAAGCCTAAACCGAAACGATACAGAAAAGCGCACCGTGTTTTTGCACGATGCGCTTTTGTTTGCCGCAGAAGACTATTCCGCTTGTGCGGGGACGCGCTGCGCGCGCTTGGCGACATACACCTCGCCCAACACCCCCGCGATCACGAACACGAAGGCCGCAAGCGCGATCGCGTCGGGGTATTCGTGCAAAAACAGCGCCACCCAAAGCGGTCCCAGCACCATTTCAAGCGGGGAGAGCATGGCGGCTGTGGAAGCCTCCACATGCTTAAGCCCCACAAAGTAGAATGCGTAGCCGCCGCCTGTCTGCACCACGCCAAGCAGCAGCAGCACCAAAAGCTGTAACGGGTGCAGCGCAGTCACCGCCGCGATGGGCGCGTCCGCAAAGAACAGCAGCATGACGGCTGCCGTCAAAAGGTTGCTTACCGACGTGAGGCCAAGGGGATTGTCCGTTTGCGCGCGCTTGGTAAAGTAGGTGAGCGCCGCGAAGGAAAGGCTGGAAACCGCAGCGATCAGGTTGCCCTTCATCGTTACCCCCGTGCCCTTGCTGAACATAAAAAGCACCATGCCCGCAAGCATCACCACAAGCGGCCATATGCGCGAAAAGAGAACCCGTTCGCCCTTCTTATGCTCCCAGATGTATATCCAAACGGGGGCTGTAAACTGCATCGCCACCGCGATGGGCGCGCTGGTCGTCTTGAGCGCCAGTACGATCAGCGTACAATGCACCATATAGGAAAGCATCATCAAAAAGGTAAAACGGTTCCAGTTCATGCGTCTTACGCGCAAAAAGGGCAGCAGCGCAAGCCCCGCAATCAGCGCGCGCATGCCGGTGAGCGTGAAGGCGTTGAGATCGAGCACCTTTACAAGCGGCGAATTCAAGCTCCAGCACACGGCTGAAAGCACAACGAGCCACACCCCCAGATTCAGGTCGTTCTTTTTATTTTCCATACGGGGTATTGTAGCCGCGGAAGAGGCTTGTGTCAATGGGGCGGCGAAAGACGAAAATCGCCCGCATCGGGTTTGCCGGTGCGGGCGGACGTAAATCCGGAGGTTTCGAACTTTTTACAGCAGCTCTGCGATCTGCACGGCGTTGGTCGCGGCGCCCTTTCGCACCTGATCGCCGCAGCACCAAAGCGAGAGGCCGTTGGGGTTGGTGAGGTCGCGGCGTATGCGCCCTACGAACACGAGATCCTGATCGCTCGTTTCAAGCGGCATGGGGTAGCGTTTGTTGACGGGATCGTCCACCAAGCGGCAGCCGGGCGCTGTGCGCACAGCCTGCTGCGCCTGCTCGACGGAGAGAAAATCCCGCGTTACAAACGTGGCGCTGATGGAATGCGAGCGGATGACGGGCACGCGCACGCAGGTGCAGGTGACGCGCATATCCGGCGCGTGGAGTATCTTGCGGCCTTCATTCTGCATCTTCATCTCCTCCGTGGTGTAGCCGTTGTCCGTAAAGGAGCCGATCTGCGGGATGAGGTTGTAGGCGATCTGGTATTGGAACACCTTGGGTTCGAACCCTTCGCCGTTTTTGAGCGCGTCCACCTCGGCCATGAGCTCCTTGGGTCCGTTCGCGCCCGCGCCGCTGACCGCCTGATAGGTGGAAGCGACCAGCGTTTGGATGGGCGAGAGCTTGTGTATGTTATAGAGTGCCATGAGCGTAACAATCGTGGAGCAGTTGGGGTTTGCGATGACGCCGTGATGGTTTTTCGCGTCCGCCGCGTTGATCTCCGGGATGATGAGCGGCACGTTCTGATCGAGACGGAACGCGCTTGAATTATCCACGAACACCGCGCCCGCTTTTCTGATGGCGGGGGCAAACGCCATGGCGATGTCGTTTTCCGCCGCGCCCAGCACGATGTCGATCCCCTTGAAGGCGTCGTTCGTCGCTTCCTGCACCTTGACCTTGTCGGGGCCAAAGGCGAGCTCGCGCCCTGCGCTGTTGGCGCTTGCAAGCGGCCTAAGCTCGCCGATGGGGAATTTGCGCTCATAGAGCACCTTCATCATTTCCTGACCAACCGCGCCCGTCGCGCCCAATACCGCTACGTTCTTTTTCATATTCTTATACTTCCTTTCGGGGAAATTTTGTTATTCCTTATCAAACCTTATCTCGGGGTTCGAGGTTCGCAAACCCCGGAAGCTGATTCGTTCATACCGGCTTCGCCGGTGTGAACGTGCGTAAATCCGAAGGATTTCGCACCTTGCTGTTTCCGCCGACCGTGAGCGTAAGCGAACAGGCGGAAACAGTAACCTCAGAAAAGGTCGAGAGACCTTTTCTGAAAGCGAAGCGCAGTTTATGCAAAACTATTATACAACACCTGTATGGCTTTTTTGAAGTTTTTATCCTCCACGCCCACGATGATGTTGATCTCGTCCGCACCCTGCTCGATCATGCGGATGTTGATCTCGTTTGCGCCTAACGTACCAAAAAGCCTTCCTGATATGCCCGGCTTGTAGGCCATGCGGCGGCCGACGACGGCGATGAGGCTCACGCCTTCCGTGACCTTGACCGTGTCCGGTTCGCACACGCGCTTGATGTCGGCAAGCAGGGCGTAGAGACATTGCTCCACCTGCGAAGTGGACACCACCAGCGAGAAGGAATCGATGCCCGTGGGGATATGCTCTACCGTCACGCCGTAGTTTTCGGTGATCTCAAGCGCCTTTCGGATCACGCCGCCCTGCTCGCTCATGCGCGTTTTGCTCACACATAGGATGGAGTAGTGCTTTTTGCCGGAAATACCCGTGATGAAGCGGCTGCGTTCCTCCTCGCTCTCGCCCTCGAAGCTTTCGCGTATCATGGTGCCGGGCGCGTCGGGGTCGTTGGTGTCGCGGATGTTGAGGGGGATGTCCTTGCTGCGCACGGGGAACACCGTCTCCTCGTGCAGCACGGACGCGCCCATGTAGGAAAGCTCCCGCAGCTCCGCGAAGGTAATGCGCTCGATGGATTTCGGGTTTTCGACGATGCGGGGGTCCACCATGAGGATGCCCGGCACGTCCGTCCAATTTTCGTAGACCGAAGCGCCGACGGCTGCCGCCGCGATCGCGCCCGTGATGTCCGAACCGCCGCGGGACATGATGCGCACGCTGCCGCCCGGGGCCGCGCCGTAAAAGCCGGGCAGTACAAGCCTGCGGTGCAGCGCGAGCGCTTTTGAGATGGCTTCGTTCGTCTTTTCGTAGTCCACCTTGCCGTCGTAGCCAAAGAACAGGCAGTCCTTGGCGTCCACAAAGGCGTAGCCGAGATACGCCGCCATGAGCTTCGCGTTGAGGTATTCGCCGCGGGAAACGAGCTCGTCCACGCGCATGCTTTTCTTGAGCGTTCCGCGGATGGCCGCGAACTCCGCGTCCAGATCGACGTCCAACGAAAGCGCCGACGCGATGTCGCGATACCGCATTTCGATCATGCCCAGCACGTTTTCGCAGTTGACGCCGTACACCAAATGCGCGTGGCACAGATAGAGGAGATCCGTGATCTTGTTGTCGTCCGCAAAGCGTTTGCCGGGTGCGGAAACGACGACGATGCGGCGGTTCTTGTCCGCCGTAACGATCGCCTTGACCTTTTTAAACTGCGCCGCGTCCGCAAGGGACGAGCCGCCGAATTTTGCGACCTTGACGTTGCCCATTTCCTTCATTCTTCGATCCGCGCGAAGAAATCCGCGCCCTCCTTATGCATCTGCGCTGCGGAGACGGGGTCGCTGATCCACTGCGCGCCGTCCCTTCGCACATAATATCTGTGTTCTTCCGACGCGCATACCCGCGCTTCCTCGGTGGAGACGGGGGCTTGCACGAATCCCCGCGCGATATCCAGTATATCCTGCACCACGGCGACGCCCGTAGGCTCGCGCCCCGCGCCCTGGCCGATCATGGTAAGGTCGCCCAAATGCTTTGCCGTGAGCGTGACGATGTTGCCGCAGCCGTGTATGGAGGCTGCCGCGCTGCCGTTGGGTACGAAAACGGGCTCCACATGCGCGCATATGCCTTCTTCGCAGCGCTGCGCGAGGAACATCAGCCTGCATATCCTGCCCATGTCTTCGCAGTACGCGACGTCCGCCTTGGCGATATGCCGTATGCCTGCGGTGGGGATGGACGCGGCGGGGACATACGCGTCAAAGGCAAGGCTTGCGGACAGGGCGCATTTGCGCTGGGTGTCCAAGCCGTCGATATCGGCGCTCGGGTCGCGCTCGGCGTAGCCAAGGCGCTGCGCTTGGGAGAGCATTTCGTCAAAATCGCCGTTTTGCGTATGCATGCCGTCGAGTATGAAATTCGTGGTGCCGTTGATGACGCCCTGTATGGTAAGTATGTCGTCGCAGCGCTTGGCGCGCGACAGATTATAAAGCCACGGGATGCCGCCGCCCGCTGCCGCAGTGTAGCGAAGCTGCACGCCGTTTTGCGCCGCCGCCTCGTGCAGCTCTTGAAAATGCGCGCTGACGAGCAGCTTGTTGGAGGTCACCACATGCTTGTGCGCCTTGAGGGACGCCAGCACAAAACCAAAGGCCGGCTCGTCGCCGCCCATGGTCTCCACCACCAGATCGATGGAAGGGTCGTCCAGGATCGTTTGAAACGCGGCGGTTTGCAGCTTCTCCAGCCCCGGCAGCGCCCGGCAGTCCAGTATGCGCTTCACCGAAAGCCCCAGCTCCCGCTCCACAATGGCGTTGTACACGCCGCCCCCCACAGTACCCATGCCTAACAATCCGATGTTCATAACCGCTCCTTAAAACTTTCGTGTGTCTTTCACACAAAAACACTTGTATTCGATTGAAAAACAATGTATCATAGTCAGAGCAGAAAAGCAAGTATAAAAATCGCGAAGGAGAAAAGAGCAGGCATGAAGCAAAGCACGCAAAGCAATTATTTGATTGTAGACAGACGCATTCTGCCGGATTATTATGGTAAAGTGGTAGAGACATGCGAGCTTCTTCGCAGCGGCCGCGTCAAGGATGTGAGCGAGGCGGTGCGCGTCGTGGGCATATCGCGCAGCACCTATTATAAATACAAGGACTACGTTTTCGCGCCGGGGGAGGACACGCTGTGCAAAAAGGCGGTCATCTCCGTGATGCTAAGCCACGAACCGGGGGTTTTGAGCGCGCTTTTGAGCCTTTTATCCCGCGTGGGCGCCAACATACTCACCATCACGCAGACGCTGCCCGTGCATGAGCAGGCGAACGTTGTTATCACCTTGGATATGACGCATATGAATCTCGCTATGGACGCGCTGCTTGCGAGCATCGCAGACCTTCGCGGCGCGGGAAGCGCGCATCTGATCGCGATCGAATAAGTTATTTTTTGAACCGGGAGGTAGTATGAAATATTGTTCTACGCGCGACAGCGCGCACCTAGTGACCGACGCGCAGGCCATCGTAGCGGGTCTTGCGCCGGACGGCGGCCTGTACGTGCCCACCGAGATCCCTTCTTTGACGCTTAGCGAGCTCGAAGGCCTGTGCCGATGCGACTACGCGGAGCGCGCGGCGGATATTATGGCGCGCTTTCTTCCCTCCTTCACGTTTGAGGAGCTCCTTGGCTACGCGCGGAAAGCGTATGCGGCGGAAAAGTTTCCGCCGTCGGTAGCGCCCGTCGCGACATATTCGCAAACCGCGCACATATTGGAGCTTTTTCACGGGCCGACCTGCGCCTTTAAGGATTTTGCGCTGCAAATGCTGCCCTATCTTTTGACGGCTTCCATGCGCAAGACCGGCGTGACGGATCGCGTGTGCATACTCGTCGCGACCTCGGGCGATACGGGCAAGGCGGCGCTCGCGGGCTTTGCGGACGTGCCGGGCACCTCCATCTGCGTGTTCTATCCGGACGGCGGCGTGAGCAACATGCAGCGCTTGCAGATGGTGACGCAGAGTGGCGGCAACGTGGCGGTATGCGCCATCAGCGGCAACTTTGACGATACGCAGAACGCCGTCAAGAAGGTCTTTGCGGACGCGGCCTTCGCGCAGTCCCTCAAAACGCGCGGCGTGCGCCTTTCCTCCGCCAATTCCATCAACTGGGGGCGGCTTGTGCCGCAGATCGTTTACTACGTATCCGGCTATTGCGAGCTTATAAACGGCGGCGTGATCAAAAATGGGGAACCGATCAACGTTTGCGTCCCCACGGGCAATTTTGGAAACATCCTGGCGGCGTGGTTTGCAAAGCGCATGGGGCTTCCCGTCAAAACGCTCATCTGCGCCTCCAACAGCAACAACGTGCTCACGGATTTCCTGCAAACGGGCGCGTATGACCGCAACCGCCCCTTCCATTACACCACCTCGCCCTCCATGGATATCCTGATATCCTCCAATTTGGAGCGGCTCTTGTACCTGCTTTCGGGCAGCGACACGGAGGTCGCGGGCTATATGGAGAAGCTTCGCGCGGACGCGAAGTATGCGGTGTCGCCGGCGCTCTTTGCGAAGCTTCGCGCGGACTTTGCCTGCGGCTTCTGCGACGACGGCGAGGCGGCGCGCACCATTGAAAAGGCGTTTAAGGGAGGCTACCTTCCCGATACGCATACCGCCGTGGCGCTTCGCGTTTACGACGAATACACGGAGAAGACGGGCGACAGGACGCAGACGCTCGTAGCTTCCACCGCCAGCCCCTTCAAATTCCCCGCGAGCGTGCTCAAAGCGCTCAAGCAGCCTACGGAAGGCGGCGATTTTCGGGTGCTCGATTCCCTTTCCGCCATCGCGGGGACGGCTGTGCCGCCGCAGCTTGACACGCTGCGCGCGCAGAAGGAGCGCTTTACGGAGATGGTAGCGCCGGAGGTCATCCGCGTGTATGTGGATCGCTTCGCGCAGGCGCAGCAGAAGGGGCAAGACGCATGAAGTGGATCGTAGTGCTGGGGGACGGCATGGCGGATCGCCCGCTTGCGGAGCTTAACGGCAAAACGCCGCTGCAGGTTGCCAACAAGCCGTACATGGATTTTATCGCGCAGCACGGGGCGGTGGGCATGGCGCGCACCATCCCCGATGGTATGCCGCCCGGTTCCGACGCCGCCAACATGTCCGTCATGGGCTACGCGCCCGCCGTTTACTATACGGGGCGTTCGCCCCTTGAAGCCGTAAGCCTTGGCGTGGAAATGGCGGCGGACGACGTGGCGATCCGCTGCAACCTCGTGTGCCTTTCCGGCGAGGAAGCGTATGAGGATAAAACCATGGCGGATTATTCCGCGGGCGAATTGGAGACGGAGGACGCGGCCGCGCTCATTCGGTTCCTGCAGGAAAATATGCAGGAGGAGGATCTTCGCCTGTTCCCCGGTATCAGCTACCGGCATTGCCTTTTGCTGCATCACGCGCAGCTGGGGACGAACCTCACCCCGCCGCACGACATTTCGGGGCGGCGCATAGGGGACTATCTTCCCAAAGGTCGCTACGGTGAGCGGCTGGACGCGTTTATGCGGCGCTCCTACACGCTTTTGAAGGATCATCCCGTCAACCGCGCGCGCATCGCAGCGGGCAAGCGGCCCGCGAATTCCTGTTGGTTTTGGGGCGAGGGCACGCGTCCGTCCTTCAAGAGCTTTCAGGAAATGTACGGAAAAAAAGCCGCCGTCGTATGCGCGGTGGATTTGATCAAAGGACTTGGTATCTGCGCGGGCATGTACGCGCCGTACATCCCCGGCGCTACGGGCGCAAAGCGCACGGATTTCGCCGCCAAAGGCCGCGCGGCGCTCGCGCTCTTGGACGAGGGGTACGATCTGGTCTATGTGCACATCGAAGCGCCGGATGAAAGCGGGCACGCGGGCGATATCCAATGCAAGATCGACGCCATCGAGGCGATCGACCGCGACGTGCTTGGCCTTGTGATGGACGGGCTGCGCGCGCGGAAGGAGCCTTTTGCCGTGCTTCTTACGCCGGATCATCCTACGCCCATCGAAATACGCACGCACAGCGCCGATCCCGTGCCCTTTACGCTCTACCGCAGCGACCGCGACGCCGCGAATAGCGCGCCGCGTTATTCCGAGGCGGACGCGGCGGCGACGGGTCTTTTCTTGGAGGAAGGGCCGCGTCTGATGCGTAAACTGGTCGATCTGGATTTCTAATCAAAAAAATGTAAAATGCACTTGACATTTGATGTAAAGCGAGCTATACTCATACAGTAAAGTTCGCTTTACAATTTTGCGCGCAGGAAAACAACAAACCGGGAGGCAGAAATGAAAACCAAAATCGCGGAATACAGAAAGGAAAGGCGCGTCACGCAGGAGGAGCTTGCATCCGCCGTCTCCGTCACGCGGCAGACCATCATATCGCTGGAAAACGGCAAATATGTGGCTTCGCTGCCGCTTGCGCACAGGCTGGCAAAATACTTTGACGTGACGATAGAAGAACTGTTCGTGCTGGATGAGGAGGGACAACAAAAATGAAGCTTATCAAGAAAAAGATGCTCTATATGGCGGTGATCGCGCTTGCGGGCGCGGGCATGCTCGCGATGGGGATCGTGCAGGGCAACGCGCAGATGTCGGGCGTGGGCTCGGGCATGCTGGCCGTGGCGATACTCAAGCTGTTCCAGTATTTTCGCATCATGAAGGACCCGGAGAAGGTGCGGCAGCTTGAGGTGGTGCAAAACGAGGAACGGCTGGTGTTCTTAGCGAACAAAAGCGCCGCGGTGACGCTGTATGTGCTGATCATCATCGCCTACATCGCTATGCTTGCGCTGATGTTCATGGGGAATACGGCGCTGTCCTCCGGCATCGCCTACTGCATTTGCGCAGCGCTTGTCATCTATTTGATCGTGCACGCGATATTAAACAGAAAGTATTAATTAGGAAAGGCATGGACGCAGAAGCGCCCACAGCGGCATGTACGCTGTGGGCGCTTTGGTATCTGTCTGCGAATTACAGGGACTTCAAAACGCCGGTGCGCTCGTTGAAATCGTTGATGAGCTTATCCATTTCGTCGGCCTGCGCGTGGATGTCCGTCCAGTAGTTTTCGTCGTACCACTGCTGGTTGATCTCCTCGTAGGTCTTGCCCTGCTGCTCGACCCAAGTGTAATACTTGAGGTTGTGTACGCGGCGGCGATCCTCGTAGGTGAGCTCCTTCATGGCGTCGGTGCGGATGCCGCAAAGATGCTCGGAGAAGTCGCGCGCGGCGGTGAGCATGTCGTAGCTGCCCTGCTGCTCGTCAAGCTCGGTGATGCGGCTTGTATACATGATGGAGGAGTCGGTGGCGACGGTCGCGACAACGTCCTTCCCGGTCAGCTCGTAATACTTGGCGAACTTGATGCAGCAAAGCATGTTGGCGATGCCGGAAATGCCAAGGAGCGACAGGTTTTCGATGGTCTTCGCGTCCACGCCCGCGACCTCGCGGAGGTACTTCTTGCCGTCCTCGCTGTTAAAGAGGCGCAGCAGGTTCTGGCTGTCGTCGTCGTCGATGTCGATGACCATGTCGGTGTTTTTGACGTTGTGCACCCAAGGCACATGCTTGTCGCCGATGCCTTCGATGCGGTGGCCGCCGAAACCGTTTTCAAGAAGCGTCGGGCACTGCAGCGCTTCGCCCACGGCGAGCTTGCTGTACGGATACTGCTCCTTGAGGTAATCGCCCGCGGACATGGTGCCGGCGGAGCCGGAGGTGAAGCAAGCGCCCGCGAAGCGGACGTCCGCGCCCTTTTTCTTCATATCCTCGAACGCGTCCTGGATCGCCTTGCCGGTGACTTTGTAATGCCAAACCACGTTGCCCATCTCCTCAAACTGGTTGAAGATGACGACGTCTTCGCGGGTCTCGCGCAGCTCGTGGGTCTTGTCAAAAATTTCCTTGACGTTGCTCTCGCATCCGGGGGTCGCGATGACCTCGCCCGCGATGGACTTGAGCCAGTCAAAGCGCTCCTTGCTCATTTCGGCGGGCAGGATGGCGATGCTGTCGCAGCCTAAAAGCTTAGAGTTGTAAGCGCCGCCGCGGCAATAGTTGCCGGTGGAGGGCCAAACGGCCTTGTTATAGGTGGGATCGAACTGACCGGTGACGAGGCGGGGAGCCAGGCAGCCAAAGGACGCGCCGACCTTGTGGCAGCCGGTGGGGAACCATTTGCCGCAGAGGATGATGATGC
>CAZNAL010000023.1:0-23382 GCA_964571055.1 uncultured Oscillospiraceae bacterium
AAGCACAAGAACACCGACGACTATCCCTTCGGCGGCGGCGCGGGGATGGTGATGATGGCGCAGCCCGTCTACGATTGCTTGGACGCCGTTGACCCCGAGCACGAAGCGCTTCGCATATGCCTGACGCCGCGCGGAAGAACGCTTACAACGCGCGCGGCGGAGAGCCTTTCCCACGCGGAACGGCTGCTCCTTTTGTGCGGCCATTACGAGGGGATCGACGAGCGCGTGATGCTTGCCATGGATCAAGAGCTTTCCATAGGCGACTACATCCTCACCGGCGGCGAGCTGCCCGCCATGGTGCTCGTCGATTGCGTATCCCGCTTCATTCCGGGCGTACTGGGAAGCGATGAATCGGCGGGTGACGAATCCTTTTCGGACGGGCTGCTGGAATACCCCCAGTATACCCGCCCGGCGGAATTCCGCGGCATGGCGGTGCCGGAGGTGCTCCTAAACGGCAACCACGCCCTGATCGCCCGCTGGCGGCGGGAACAGGCTTTACAAAAAACAGTCGCGACGCGCCCTGAGCTTATCGAGCGGGCGACGCTTGACAAGAAGGATAAAGCCTTCCTACAGGGCTTGGAAAATACTGAAAAATAGGCATTGCATTCGCTTTTTGGCTGTGTTATAATGCCCTTTGTGACAGCGGATGGTCCACTGCGGGTCAGAGATTTATGCCTGTACGAACGTCCGTGAAGTAAGAGGAGAAAACAAATGTCCAACATCATCAAGGAACTCGAAAAAGAACAGCTTCGCACCGACCTTCCCAAGCTGGAGATCGGCGACACCGTCCGCGTATTCGTCAAGGTTATTGAAGGTACGCGCGAGAGGTTGCAGAACTTTGAAGGCGTCGTCATCAAGATGCAGGGCGGCGGTATCCGCGAAAGCTTCACCGTGCGCCGCGTGTCCTATGGCGTAGGCGTTGAAAGAACGTTCCCGTACCATAGCCCCCGCATCGGTCGCATCGAGGTGGTGCGTCACGGTAAGGTTCGCCGCGCCAAGCTCTATTACCTGCGTGATCGCGTGGGTAAGGCCGCGAAGGTCGTTGAGCGCATCGTGGAGAAGTAAAACAAATGAGAAAAGGGGCATCGGGCAACCGGTGCCCTTTTTTCAAACGGGAGGGAAAGACATTGCTGATCCAATGGTATCCGGGGCACATGGCCAAGGCGCGCCGCATGCTTACGGAAAATCTGAAGCTGATCGACGTGGTGGTGGAGCTTGTGGACGCGCGCGCGCCGCTTGCGACCCGCAACCCGGATTTTGACGCGTTATTTGCGGGGAAGGAGCGCGTGATCCTGCTCAACAAGAGCGATCTTGCTGCGCCCGAAACAACCAAGGCATGGATCGCCCATTACCGCGCGAAGCATATTACGGCGATGGAGATCGTATCCACCAACGCGGGTAAAAAGAAGGAGACCGTGGCGCTGATCGAGCGCGCGGCGGCGCCCGTGGTGGAGCGCTACAGGAAAAAGGGCGTAACCAAAACGGTGCGCGCGATGATCGTGGGAATCCCCAACGTCGGCAAATCCACCTTTATCAACCGTCTCGCGGGCGGCAGCCGCGCGCAGGTGGGCGACAAGCCGGGTGTAACCAAGGGCAAGCAATGGGTCAAGGTGTCGGAATATTTGGAGGTCATGGATACGCCGGGGCTTTTGTGGCCGAAGCTTGAAAATGAAACGCTGGCGCGGCATTTGGCCTATATCGGCTCCATCAAGGACGACATCATGGATGTGGAGCAGCTTGCGTCGCTGCTGCTGCGTGATTTGATGAACGTCGCGCCGGAGGCGGTGCGTGCGCGCTATAAGGCGTGTGAAGCCGATATGCAGCCGGAAGCGCTGCTGCACGCGGTCTGCGAAAGCAGGGGCTTTATCCTTCCGGGGCGCGCGCATGATACGGAGCGCGCCGCAAGGATCGTATTGGACGAGTACCGCGCGGGCAAGATCGCGCGCGTCACGCTGGAGACGCCGGATGAAGCCTAGCGAGCAGGAACGCTTATATAGCATAACGGAAATCGAGCGCGGCTTGTGGGCGAAGGGCCTGTTTGCGGGCGGCATGGACGAGGTGGGGCGCGGCCCGCTTGCGGGACCCGTCGTTACGGCTTGCGTGGTCATGCCCGCGGAACCCCTTCTTGCCTATGTAAAGGATTCCAAGAAGCTTTCGGAAGCAAGGCGCGAAAAGTTGTTTCCACAGCTTTGTGAAACGGCGCTATGCTATGGCGTGGGGGAAGCGTCGCCGCGCGAGATCGACGAATTGAACATATTGAACGCCACGAAGCTTGCCTTCAAGCGCGCGTACGCGGCGATGGAAGCGCCGCCGCCGCTCGTGCTGGTGGACGCCGTGGCGAATCTTGATATTCCCGCCGCGCAGCGCCCCATCCTGCATGGCGACGCGCTTTCTTATTTAATCGCGGCGGCGTCCATCATAGCGAAGGTCACGCGCGACCGTTACATGATCGAGATGGACGCGCGGTATCCCGGCTATGGCTTTGCAAAAAACAAGGGCTACGGAACGGCGGCGCACATCGCTTCCCTCAAGGCGCTGGGCCCCTGTCCCATCCACAGAAACACCTTTATCGGACACTTTACGGAGAAGCGGGTATGAGCACGAAAACGGCGGGCGATGCGGGGGAATCGATAGCCTGCGCCTATTTGGAGGGCAAGGGGTACAAGCTTTTGCGGAAGAATTATCGCATGGGGCGGTATGAGATCGACCTTGTCATGCGCGATGGCGACGTGCTGGTGTTTGTCGAGGTCAAGGCGCGGACGGGACGGGGCGATATACTTGGCCGCGAGGCTGTGAATTTTCAAAAGCAGCAGCATATCATTCGTGCAGCGCAGGGGTATATGCAGCGCTACGGCGGCTTTGACGCGCCGGTACGCTTCGACGTAGCGGAGGTTGAGCTTCTCACGGAAGAGGTTACGCATATTCCGGCTGCCTTTACCGCTTGATTTGGGCGTGTCTGTAAATTTTTACATTCCCGCTTATCCCTGTGGGAAAATGTGGTATGATATAAGAGGTACGAACGTCCGCTACTCTTTTCCTGTGAGGTTGCTATGCGAAGACGCGTTTGGGTTCTTGCGCTGTGCGTGATGTTGCTTCTGCTCCCCGCCGTAGCTTTTGCGGCGGAGAATCTTCTTCCTGCGTGGGATTTTTCCGCGGACCCCGCGTTACCGAAGGATTGGAACGACGAAGCGTGGTATGAGGGCGCGGATGAATACGCCGTTTTTTATGATGAAGCGCAGCGTGCGGTCTGCATCCGAAATGATGTGGAGAACGACGCGCGCTTTTGTTATACGGTCAAGGTCAAGGCGAACACCTGCTATACGCTCTCCTGTCTTGTTAAGACGGAGGAGGTGCAGGGCGGCGCGGGCGCAAACGTCTCTGTGACGGATACGCTCGCCGCGTCCGAAGCTGTGCTTGGTACGCAAAACTGGCAAAGCGTGGAACTCACGGGGCGGACGGGCGCGAAGCAGAAGGAGATAACGGTATGCGTGCGCGTGGGCGGCTACGGCGCGCTTTCCGCGGGAACCGCGTGGTTTAAGGATATTGCTTTGTATGAGGTCCCGGATACGGCGTCGGCGGTGGATTTTGACGTCCAACGCGAGGAAGCGGAGGTCTTCACGTCCGGCAAGGTGCCGTATTTGGGCGCGATCATACTTTCTGTGCTGTTGACGGCGCTGACGGCCGTACTGCTTGGCCGCTTTGTGATCCAAAGGAAGGAAGTACCGGGGACGGCCCCGCGCTACAGCGTTTTTGTGCTTCTTGCGGGCGCGTTTTTACTGCGCGTGCTGCTCTCCCTTCTCGTGTACGGACATCCCACGGATATTCAATGCTTTATGGCGTGGGGCAACGCGCTGGCGGCAAACGGGTACGGCGCGTTTTATACCTCCGGCATGTTCGCGGATTATCCGCCGGGCTATATGCACGTTCTGGGCTTGACGAGCAGGCTTGCAAACCTTCTGGGGCTAAGCTACGGCTCGGACGGCTATGTGCTGCTTACCAAGATGCCCGCGATCCTGTGCGATCTGCTCTGCGCCTATTTTGTGTATGACGCGGCGAAGAAAAGACTGTCAGAACGCACAGCGCTGTGGCTTTGCGCGCTATTCGCGCTGAACCCCGTCGTCGCGTTCGTTTCGGGGGGCTGGGGACAGATCGATTCCGTGCTTACGCTTCTGTTGACGCTTAGCATATGGCTGTTTTTGCAGGATAAGCGCGTTTGGGCGGGCACGGTATACGGCCTTGCGATCGCTGCCAAGCCGCAGGCGCTGATGCTGGGGCCTTTGCTGGCAGCCGCTTATTTTGCGGCTGTAAAAAACAAAAAAGATATTTACAAAACGCTTGCGGCTGTGCTTACCGCGCTGGGGCTCATCCTTCTGCTCGCCCTGCCGTTCCGATCCACACAGGCGAGCGGCTGGCTGCTGGAGAAATACTTTTCCACAGCCACATCCTATCCCTATGCAAGCATTGAAGCGTATAACCTCATGGCGCTTCTGGGCGGCAATTGGGCAAGCGTGCAGGATACGCCCTTCCTGTTTTCCTATCAGGCGTGGGGCACCTTCTTTATATTGCTCTCCGTATGCGTAAGCATCGCGGCGTATCTGCGCTGCAAGAAACAGGAGGGCGCGCTGTGGCTGTGTGCCGCCTACATGCTTTGCTCCATCTTTATGCTGGGGCAATACATGCATGAGCGTTATCTGTATCCCGTTCTTCTGTTTTTGCTGCTCGCGTTTATCAAAACCAAGGATAAGCGGCTGTATTTCGTATACGCGTGGTTGAGCATAGGCATGCTTTTGAATGCGCTTGGCGCGTTTGTGATCATCGATCATCCGGATAGCCGCGGCATGCAGTACGACACGCTGGTCTTGATAGGCTCCCTGTTGAATGTAAGCGGGTGGGGCTATTTTACCTATGTGTTCGTTGACCGCGTGCTTCGCGGCGGTCACGCCGCCGCGTTTACGGAGGAGCCGACTTTTGAGGCGGTACGGCGCGAAACGGCGATAGCGCAGGAAGAAGCGCTTCCCGCGGACGCGGTGTTTACCAAACGTGATAGACTCCTTTGCTTTGGCCTGACGCTGTTCTATGCCCTCGTAGCACTTTGGAACCTTGGCTCGCTCAAAGCGCCGGAGAGCGTGTGGCAGGGAAAGCCGGGCGATACGGTCACTGTATCGCTAGGCGAAGGAACGCAGGTGAAGGAGATTTGGATTTTCGGCGGCATCAGCGAGGGCGCCGTATCCGTGATGACGGACGCGGGGGTCGTGGCGGAATACGAACAGACGTTTGACGATATGTTTCGATGGGTCAAGGTGCCCGTCGCGGCGCAGGCCGATTCGCTTACGCTTGCCGTAACGTCGGGGCGCATATGCTTCCATGAGCTTGCCGTGCGGGACAGCACGGACGTGTTGGCGAAGATCGTTTCGCTTGACGCGCCAGCCTTGACGGACGAACAGGATACCGTGCCGCCGGCGCCTTCCTATTTGAACGGCATGTATTTTGACGAACTGTACCATGGGCGCACGGCATACGAGCACCTGCACGGCCTTACGCCGTATGAGAATTCCCATCCGCCGCTTGGCAAGGTGCTGATCATGCTGGGCGTGGCGGTATGCGGCATGAATCCGTTCGGCTGGCGTATCACGGGCGCGCTGTTGGGAATCGCCATGCTGCCGATCCTGTATGTTTTTGCGAAACGCCTTTTCAAAAAAAGCGAGTATGCGTTTCTCGCGACGGCTTTGTTTGCCTTGGACTTCATGCATTTTACGCAGACGCGCATCGCGACCATCGACGTTTACGCCGTGTTTTTTATCCTGCTGATGTACGATTTCATGTACCGCTACTTCTGCACGGATTTTTTCCGCGACGGCTTGAAGCATACGCTAAAGCCCTTGGGCTTGGCGGGGTTGTTCTTTGGTATGGGCGCCGCGAGCAAGTGGACCTGCATCTACGCGGGCGGCGGCTTGGCTGTGATATTGATCCTCTACCTTGCGGAGCGTTATAAGGAAAGCCGCGTACTGCTTGCGTCCAAGGACCCGGAGGAACAGGCGCTGGGCGCACGCTTTTGGCGCTATACCATACAGACGCTGCTTTGGTGCTGCGCGTTTTATATCCTTGTACCGCTGCTTATCTATCTTTTGAGCTATCTGCCTTACTGCCTGAGCGCCGCGCGCTATGATTTTAAGGATATTCTAGATGCGCAGGAATTCATGTTCAGCTATCACAGCAGGTTGACGGCGACGCATCCTTACCAGTCCGCGTGGTGGCAGTGGCCGTTGGATATGCGCCCGACATGGTACTATGTCGGCTACGACGCGAGCGGCACGCGCGCGGGCACGATCTCCGCCTTTGGGAATCCTGCAGTGTGGTGGGTTTGCTCGTTTGGGCTTATCGCGATGGTCGTGCAGTTATTCCGAAATAAGCTGAAGATAGAGCGGGGCATGACGGTGCTGCTTGTCGGGGCGGCTGCAAACTATCTGCCGTGGGTGCTTGTGCCGCGATGCACCTTTACCTATCATTATTTTCCCATGGTGCCCTTCATTATCCTTTGTACCGTATATCTGGTGAGGGATATGGAAGCGCGCTTTATGGACAAACGCGTCAAGTGGGTATGGCTGGGCATGTGCGCGGCGCTGTTCGTGCTCTTTTACCCGGTGATCAGCGGCGTTATGGCGCCCGTCAAATATATCCACGCGCTGGAGTGGCTGCCAAGCTGGACATTCTTAGGTTATTAAGGAGCGACGATGATGAAAAAGGATCGATCCGCGCTGTTCCATAGCGCCGCGCAGTTCATCAAGTTCAACGTGGTGGGCGTTTTTAACACCATCGTGGATTTCGTGGTGTACTCCATCATGTGTATCTTTGGGCTGCACTACATGCTCGCGCAGGTCATAGGCTACGCCTTCGGCGTGGGCAACAGCTATCTTATGAATTCGCTTTGGACGTTTTCTAAGGAACGAAAGCATACGGCGGACGAATTCGGGCGTTTTCTGCTCGTCAACCTCGTATCCTTGGGCGTGTCGCTCGGCATGCTGTGGATCGCGCACAACCCGCTGCATATCCAAAGCGACCTTTGGTGCAAGGCGATCGCCACGCCCGCGGCGCTGATCGTGAATTTTGCGGGCAACAAGCTGTTTGTATTTAACAAGGCGAAGGAAAACGACGCTGAACAAGCTCCGGTGACGGCAAAGGACGGCGCGGACGCGGCGCGGGAACAGAAAACGCAAGAACCATAGGCGGGAGGGCGCATGCTTTCACAGATCACAAGCTACGGCTTTAGCGGAATCGACGGCTTCGCCGTACAGGTGGAGGTAGATGTTTCGGGCGGCTTGCCCTGCTACGAAACCGTAGGTCTGCCGGACGCGTCCGTGCGGGAATCCAAGGAACGGGTGCGCGCCGCCATCAAAAACTGCGGCTTGGATTATCCCAACGCGCGTATCACCATCAGCCTCGCGCCCGCCGATATGCGCAAGGAAGGCTCCATGTATGACCTGCCTATCGCGCTGGGGCTTTTGACCGCCACGGGACAGCTTCCGCAAACGCCGGCGGGCGAAAGCCTGTTTGTGGGCGAGCTTGCGCTGGATGGGCATATCCGGGGCGTCGCAGGCATTTTGCCTATGCTCATAAGCGCCCGCGCGGCGGGTATCAAAAGAGCCGTGCTTCCCGCTGATAACGCCGAGGAAGCCGCCTATATCGACGGGATCGATGTTTTCCCCGTAACGGATATGGCGGACGCGGCGGCGCTGATTCAGGGTGGCTTTACGCGCGAAGCCTGTCAACATAAGGCATGGCGCGCGTCGGACGTACATTATCAAACGGATTTTTCGGATATCAAGGGGCAGCAGGGCGCGAAACGTGCCGCGGAGGTGGCGGTGGCGGGCGGACATAACCTGCTGCTTGTCGGCACGCCCGGAAGCGGTAAAACGATGCTTGCGCGCGCGATCCCCGGCATACTTCCCGAGCTTACGTTTGAAGAAGCCATACAGATCACAAAGATCCATTCCGTAACGGGGATGCTCAAGGGCGGAAGCGGCGTCGTATCCGAACGGCCCTTCCGTGCGCCGCATCATTCCGCCTCCTCCATATCGCTGGTCGGCGGCGGCGCGAAGGCCATGCCGGGCGAGGTCAGCCTAGCGCACGGCGGCGCGCTGTTTTTGGACGAGCTGCCAGAATTTAAGAAGGAAGCGCTGGAATCCCTGCGCCAGCCGCTTGAGGATGGCGAGATCACCATTACGCGCGCCAACTTCCGCGCCACCTACCCCGCGCAGTTCATGCTGATCGCCGCGATGAATCCCTGTCCGTGCGGGAACTACGGTTCGCGGCACGCGCAATGCCGCTGCACGATAGCGCAGGTACAGAAATACCGGAACCGCGTGAGCGGGCCGATGCTTGATCGTATCGATCTGCATGTGGAGATGACGGAGGTGGAGTATGACGATATTGTGAGCAGGGAAACGAAGGCGGAAACCTCCGCGGCGGTGCGCGCGCGGGTGGACGCGGCGCGCGTGGTGCAGCGCGCCCGCTTTGCAAAGGATAAAATCCTCTGCAACGCGCAGATGAACAACCGCTTGATCGAGAAATACTGTGCGCCGGACGCGCAGGCGAACGCGCTTTTAAAACAGGCGTTCAAAAAGCTGAATCTGAGCGCGCGGGCGTATCACCGCATCTTGAAGGTGGCGCGTACCATCGCGGATCTGGACGCAAGCGAAAGCATCGGCGTGTCGCATGTGGCGGAGGCCATACAATATCGCAGCGTGGACAGCAAGTATTGGGAGTAGACTATGCATCTTTCGGCGGAGGAAGGCTATAGAGCGTGGCTCTATGACGCGCTGCACGGCAGCGGCGCGCGCATGAGCGCGCTGATCGCGTCCTACGGGAGCGCGGGTGCCGTATTCGAGGCGGCGCGTGCGGGGGATTTGACCTATACGGCGGGCAAAGGAAGGCAGAGCGTCGAAAAAGCGCTGCTCTCGTCGGCCAAGGAATCGCGCGTAAGCGCGCTGCTCGATCAATATGAACGCTTGGGCATCACGCCGGTTTCCCGCGTATCCGCAGACTATCCAGCACTTTTGAAGGAAATCTACGATCCGCCGGAAATGCTGCTTGTAAAAGGCCGCTTGCATGCGGAGCTTCGCCTGCCGCTTGCCGTGATCGGCACGCGTTCGTGTACGGCATACGGAAAGGGCGTCGCCGCGCAGTTTGGCGAAGCGCTTGCAAACGCGGGGGCTTGCGTCATATCGGGGCTTGCCTATGGGCTGGACACGGAGGCGGCGCGCGGCGCGTTAAGTACGGCGAGCGCGTATCCCACCGTGGCGGTGCTCGGCTGCGGTGTGGACGTCGTGTATCCTGCGCGGCATAAGAAGGAATATGAAAGCATCATAGAGCGCGGCGCGGTGGTGTCGGAATTCCTGCCGGGCGTGCAGCCGCTGCGGAGCAATTTTCCGCAGCGAAACCGCATCATCAGCGGCATGGCAAAGGGTACGATCGTGATCGAGGCGGGGGAAAAGAGCGGCACCAGCATCACCGTAGGCTACGCCTTGGAGCAGGGGCGGGATGTGTTCGCCGTCCCCGGCCGCATCACGGACGCGCAGAGCGCGGGCACGAACCGCTTTATACGGGACGGCTACGCCAAGGCGGTTCTTTCCGTACAGGATGTGCTGTGCGAATACGGTATCGACGCTGCGCCGGCGGAGAAGCCCGCCGTGGATTATGCGGCGCTGCCTGTCGAACAGGCGCTTATCTGCAAGCTTCTTTCCGTAACGGAGCGGAATTTCGACGAGCTGTGCGTTTTAACGTCCCTTCCTGTAGCACGCTTAAATTCTATCTTGACAGCCATGGAGTTTTCGGGAATAATAAGGCAGATGTCGGGGAGAATGTACAGACTGTGAAAACAGCGCGTGCTCGCCGCAGTTTTTATTGGAGGTAAACGCATGGCGGACATGCTCGTAATCGTAGAATCGCCGGCAAAGGCAAAGACCATAGGTAAATTCTTAGGCAGCAAGTATAAGGTGATCGCGTCCAACGGCCATGTGCGGGATCTTCCCAAAAGCCAGCTGGGCGTGGATGTGGAGCATGATTTTCAGCCTAAGTATATCACGCTTCGCGGGCGCGGCGACGTGTTGGAGAAAATCCGCAAGGAAGCCAAGGGCGTAAAAAAAGTGCTGCTGGCGACCGACCCTGATATGGAGGGCGAAGCCATATCCTGGCACCTGTCGCAGGTGCTCAAGCTCGAACCGAACTCTCTATGCCGCATCGAATTTAACGAGATCACAGCCAACACGGTCAAAAAATCCGTTAAGACGCCCCGTTCCATCGATATGGATCTTGTGGACGCGCAGCAGGCGCGCCGCGTGCTCGACCGTCTTGTGGGGTATAAAATCAGCCCCATTCTTTGGGCGAAGGTGCGCAACGGCCTTTCCGCCGGACGCGTGCAGTCCGTGGCGGTACGCATACTGTGCGACCGCGAAAAGGAGATCATGGATTTCGTCGCGGAGGAGTATTGGACGATCGGCGCGAATCTCAAGCTAAGCGGCAGCCGCAAGGGCTTGGACGTCAAGTTCTACGGCATGGACGGCAAAAAGACGGACGTGCATACGCAGCGCGAGGCGGACGAGATCGTCGCGCGAAGCAAGATGGGCGCATTCGTCATCACGGATATGAAAACGGGTGAGCGTGTGCGGCACGCGCCGCCGCCCTTTACCACGAGCAGCCTCCAACAGGAGGCGTCGCGCAAGCTCGGCTTTACCACGAAGCTTACAATGCTCATCGCGCAGCAGCTCTACGAGGGTGTGGAGCTTCCCGGCGGCACAACGGGTCTTATCACTTATATCCGCACGGATTCCGTCAGGATCGCGGGCGAGGCGCAGGAGCAGGCGCGCGCGTATATTGGCGAAAAGTACGGCGAAGGGTATGTGCCCGCAAAGCCCAACGTGTATACCGGACGAAAAAACGCGCAGGACGCGCACGAGGCGATCCGCCCGTCCAACGTAGCCTTTACGCCGCAGGAGATCAAGGCGCATCTCAACAGCAACCAGTATAAGCTTTATAAGCTTGTGTATGACCGTTTTCTCGCGTCGCAGATGGCGGAGGCCAAGTTTGAAACGAGCACGGTCACCTTTGACGCAAGCGGCTGCACCTATCGCGCGAATGGGCTTCGGACGCTTTTTGACGGCTACACGGCTGTGTACACCGAGGGACGGGACGACGCGCAGGAGAGCGAAACGCAGCTTCCCAAGCTCGATATGGGGCAATCCCTCATGCCTAACAGCGTGGAGGGAGAACAGAAATTCACGCAGCCGCCACCGCGTTATACGGAAGCGGCGCTAGTAAAGCTTATGGAGGAAAAGGGCATCGGCAGACCCAGCACGTATTCGCCCACCATCTCCACCATCATCGAGCGCGGCTATGTGGTGCGGGAAAAGCGACAGCTTGTGCCTACCGAGCTTGGCTTTGTGGTCACGCAGATCATGAAGGACAACTTCCATGATATTGTGGACGTGAAGTTTACGGCGGGTATGGAGGAGAAGCTGGATCTGGTCAAGGAAGGGAACGAGGACTGGACAAAGGTCATTCGCGCGTTTTACACGCCCTTTGAAGAGACGATAGAGAAGGCGGAAAAAACCATCGAAAAGGTGGTCATCAAGGACGAGGTTTCGGATATACCCTGCGAAAAATGCGGCGCGATGATGGTGTATAAGATGGGGCGCTTCGGCAAATTCCTGGCCTGCCCCAATTTTCCCGAATGCCGCAACACCAAGGCCATCGTGGAGAAGATCGGCGTGCCGTGCCCCAAGTGCGGCGCCGAGATCATCAAGCGCAAATCCAAGCGCGGCAAGGTGTTTTACGGGTGCGAGAAGTACCCCGACTGCGATTTCGTGTCGTGGGATCGCCCAACGGCGGACGCGTGCCCCAAGTGCGGCGCGATGATGGTGCAAAAGCTTGGACAGCACGGCGGCTATACCATTTGCTCCAACAAGGATTGCGCGTATGTCGTGCGCCCTGCGAAAAAGGGGAACGAAGAAGAATGAAAGACCTTTGTGCAAACGTGATCGGCGCAGGTCTTGCGGGTTGTGAAGCCGCGTATCAGCTTGCTGAACGCGGCGTCTCTGTATCTTTATACGAAATGAAGCCACAGCGCCGTTCGCCCGCCCACAGAAGCGACGCGCTCTGCGAGCTGGTATGCTCCAATTCCCTGCGTGCGTCCGGCCTCACCAACGGGCCGGGGCTTTTGAAGGAGGAGATGCGGCTGCTGCATTCTCTTGTGATCGCGTGCGCCGATCAAACGCGGGTGCCTGCGGGCGGCGCTTTGGCCGTGGATCGCGAGGGCTTTTCCGCGCTGGTCACAGCCCGTATCAAGGCGCACCCCAACATCACGCTGATCGAAAAGGAGATCGAGCGCATCCCCGACGGGCCCACCATCGTTGCGACGGGTCCTTTGACGGACGGCGCGCTGCTGGAAGATATACGCGCCCTGTTCGGTGAGGGCCTACACTTTTACGACGCGGCGGCGCCCGTGATTACCGCCGAATCGCTGAACATGGCGCGCGTGTTCCGCGCTTCGCGCTACGGCGAGGGCAGCGATTATCTCAACTGCGCCATGACCGCCGAGGAGTATTTTCGCTTCGTGCACGCCCTGCAGGAGGCGGAAACGGCGCCGCTGAAGGATTTTGAGGATCTAAAGGTCTTTGAAGGGTGTATGCCCGTCGAGGTCATGGCAAAGCGCGGCGATATGACGCTTGCCTTTGGGCCGCTCAAGCCCGTAGGCCTTCGTGACGAACGCATGGAGGGAAAGCCCTTTGCCGTGGTGCAGCTTCGGCAGGACGACGCGGCGGGTACGCTTTATAACCTCGTAGGATTTCAAACCAACCTCAAATTCGGCGAACAGAAGCGCGTATTCGGCATGATACCGGGCTTGGAAAACGCGGAATTCATGCGCTACGGCGTGATGCACCGCAATACGTTTTTGTCCTCACCCGGAAAGCTCGGCTGGGATTATAGCTGTAAAATGCGGGACATGCTGTACTTTGCGGGACAGATCACCGGCGTGGAGGGCTATATCGAAAGCGCGTCGAGCGGGCTTGTGGCGGGGATCGAGCTTGCAAGGAAGCTGCACGGGCAGGAGGCGGTGGATTTTACGCCTCGCACGGCGACGGGCGCGCTGGCGCATTATGTTTCGGAATACTGCGGCGGCAGCTTTCAGCCCATGAACGTCAACTTCGGCATCCTCTCCACGCTGCCCAAGCCGCCGCGCGGCAAGAAGGCGCGCTACGAAGCCTTGTCCGCCCGCGCCCTCGCCGTATTGCGTGACACGATTGAAAACAGAATGTAAAGCTTCCGGGATGCAGGCACGAAAGTTTTCCGATTGTGCTACAATGACAGCAGAAACAGAAACAGAAACAGGAGGCAGGCAATGTCCTTACAGGGTACAACCATCATCGCCGTTCGCAAGGACGGCCGATGCGCCGTCGCCGGCGACGGACAGGTCACCATGGGCGAAAAGACCATCATGAAGGCGCACGCACAGAAGGTGCGAAGGCTCTATCACGACAAGGTCGTGGTGGGTTTCGCGGGGTCTGTAGCGGACGCCTTTACGCTTTGCGAGCGCTTTGAAGGGAAGCTGGAGCAATACAGCGGCGGCTTAAAACGCGCCGCGGTGTCGCTTGCGCAGGATTGGCGAAGCGACAAAGCCATGCGGCAGCTTGAGGCGCTTTTGATCGCGGCGGATAAAGAGGAGCTGCTGATCATCTCCGGCACGGGCGAGGTCATCGATCCTGACGACGGGATCGCGGCCATCGGTTCGGGCGGCATGTACGCTCTGGCGGCGGCAAAAGCGCTCAAGGCGAATACGGAACTCTCCGCCGAGCAGATTGCGGAAAAAGCGCTGCGCATCGCGGGGGAGATTTGCATATTCACCAACGGAAACATCACCGTGATGGAGGTGGAGTAGCATGATGACGCCCAAAGAAACCGTAGAGGCGCTGGATCGCTATATCGTAGGGCAGGACAGCGCCAAACGCGCCGTCGCCATCGCGCTGCGCAACCGCTATCGCAGAAGCCGCCTGCAAAAGGAGCTCCGCGAGGAGATCACCCCGAAGAACATCATCATGATGGGACCTACGGGCGTAGGTAAAACCGAGATAGCCAGAAGACTTGCCAAACTTGTGGATGCGCCTTTTATTAAGGTCGAGGCTACAAAATTTACAGAGGTAGGCTATGTCGGAAGAGATGTCGAAAGCATGGTACGCGACCTTGTAAGTACCTCAATACGCCTTGTCAAGCAACGTGAGTACGCGCAGGTCAAGCTTGTGGCCGAAGCCAACGCCGAACAGCGGCTGGTGGATATCCTCGTGCCCATCCGCAAGCAGCAGCCCCCCAACATGAATCCTTTGCAGCTTTTGCTGGGCGCGGGGCAGCAGCAAAGCGAGCCGGAGATGAGCGAGGGCGAAAAACAGGCGCACTTTACCAAGCGCCAAGAGGTGCTCCTCGAGCTGCGCGCCGGGCGCTTGGAGGACGAGATGGTCGAGGTGGAGGTAGAGCAAAGCAACCCCGGCAGCGATACCATGATCGCCATGGGCATCGACATCAATTTGAACGAGATGATGGGCGGCATCATTCCGCCGCGCAAAAAGAAGCGCAAGGTGAAGGTCAGCGAAGCGCGGCGCATCCTCATACAAGAGGAATCGGATAAGCTCATCGATATGGACGAGGTCATTCGCGAGGCCATCGAAAAGGCGGAGCAGGACGGCGTGATCTTTATCGACGAGATCGACAAGATCGCGGGCGCGCAGCACACGTCGGGCGCGGACGTTTCCCGCGAAGGCGTGCAGCGCGATATACTCCCCATCGTGGAGGGTTGCACCGTCAACACGAAATACGGCCCCGTCAAGACGGACTTCATCCTCTTTATCGCGGCGGGCGCGTTCCATGTGTCCAAGGTTTCGGACTTGATACCGGAGCTGCAGGGGCGCTTTCCCATTCTCGTCAAGCTAGACGCGCTGCGCGTGGAGGATTATAAAGCCATCCTTACGCAGCCCGAGCACGCCATCATCAAGCAGTACGCGGCGCTGCTGGAAACGGACGATATTCGCCTTACCTTTACCGACGGCGCGATCGACGTGCTTGCGCATTACGCGTATCAGGCCAACGAGACGGGCGAAAACATCGGTGCGCGGCGGCTGCATACGATCGTTGAAAACCTGCTGGAGGATATTTCCTTCAACGCCGGCGGCGATCATCCCATCGTGGATATCGTGATCGACGAAGGCTATGTGCGCGAGCACCTTTCTAAGGAATACAGTGGGGAGGATTTAAGCAAATTCATCCTATGAGAAAAGGACTGCTTCTATTGCTGTGGCTTTGTTGTCTGCTTCCGACGTATGGCTGTGCGGTGGCCGTTACCGCCAACGTCAGGATGCCGCAGACGCATGCCGTGGCGGAGACCGTGCAGCCGCTGTCCGCAGGGGCTGTGAAAACGGCGGAAGCAGTCGTGGATGTGACGACGGACGTGACGGCACGCGCTGCGGCAGGAACGGAAACGGACGCTCTTCCCACGCAGCCCGAAGCGTCTTTTATACCGGACGCGCCCGCCATGCTGGAGCCGATCGTGCAGCAGGACGTGCAGCAGGACGCGCCTGCGGCGGAAACGCCTGCGGTCACGGCCGCACCAACGCCAAAGAACGAGACAGAGGAAACGCCCGCGCAGGAGCCAACTCCAAGCCCTACACCGGAAAAGACGCCCAAAGCGACCCCAAAGGCAACGCCGGAGCCGACGCAGGAGCCGACGCCGGAACCGATGCCCGCCTATACCGTCGAGGAGATCATGCCGGAGACGGGATATGTTTACGCCAAATCCGTCAACCTTCGCGAAAGCCCGAACACGGATTGCCGCGTGCTCGCGGAATACGAGAAGGGAGAGCCTTTAACCATCACCGGGAAATCGGGGGATTGGTACCGGGTGGAGGTAAGGGACGGCTGGGGCTTCATGCGTAAAGACTATGTTCGCATGGGCACGGCGGCGGAACCCACGCCGGAGCCCACATCGGAACCGGCGCCAAAGCCGACGGAAACGCCAAAGCCGACGCCGGAACCCACGCCGGAACCGGCGCCCGTATCCGTGCCTATGCCCGCAGCGTCCTTGTCGGACGAATTGTATCTTGCGGCGCAGCTTGTGGACGAGGAGGCGGGCGCGGACGGGTTTTTAGCCGTCGCCAACGTGATCTTCAATCGCGTGCAGGACAGCCGTTTCCCCAATACCATCACAGGCGTGGTTTTTCAAAGCGGGCAGTTTACGCCCGCCGACGAGGAAACAGCGCTTCGCAGCGTGACGCCAAGCGCCGGCGCGCTTGCCGCCGTGCAGCAGATCTTTGTGGACGGAAACTGCATCCTGCCTCCTGAGATCGTCTATTTCCGCGCGGCCAGCCGAGGAACCGCTTGGGGGAAACGCACCTACTACGCGACCATCGGCGGCAACGCGTTCTATTCCTAGGAGTGTGCATATATGTTCAACATCGTATTGGTAGAGCCGGAAATACCGCAAAACACGGGCAACATATCCCGCACCTGCGCCGTCACGGGGACGGCGCTTCATATGGTGCGTCCCTTTGGTTTCGACCTTTCGGATCGGCAGCTCAAGCGCGCGGGTCTTGACTATTGGCACGACCTATCTGTTTTTTACTACGACAGCTTCGAGGAGGTGGAGCAAAAGCATCCTAGCGCGCGCTTTTTCCTTCTTTCCACCCATGCTGTCAAGAGCTATGCGGACGTACAATACCGCGACGGCGATTTCCTCGTCTTCGGCAAGGAAACGGCGGGACTGGGACCGGCGCTGCTTACGCGCCGCGCGGCGGACGCCGTGCGCATTCCCATGCTGCCCACGCAGCGGTCGCTGAACCTGTCCAACGCCGCCGCCGTCGTTTTGTATGAGGCGCTGCGGCAGCAGGGCTTCGCGTCTTTATGCTGATTTCGCGCGGCAACGGAAAAAAACGGGAAAATCCCTGCGATTTTGCTTGACATCTTCCGGCGCATTCGGTACAATATCCGAGTGTGCTTTAGGGTCGGCGATTGCGGCCACAGCCCCGGCAGTGATAGCGTTCCACTAAGGCGAAAACAAATTTCATTACCATTCAGGAGGAAAGCCATGAAGACCTATATGGCCAAAGGCGAAACCCTCGAACGCAAGTGGTATATCGTGGACGCAAACGGCATGGTGCTCGGCCGTTTGGCTTCTCAGGTAGCCGCCATACTTCGCGGGAAACATAAGCCGATATATACGCCGCATGTGGATACCGGTGATCACGTCATCATCATCAATGCGGACAAAGTCGTTCTCACAGGCAATAAGCTGGACGGCAAAAAGTATTATCATCACACCGGATATCCCGGAGGAATCAAAGAGACCACCTATCGCGACATGATCGCCCAGCGCCCCGAATTCACGGTGTATGAAGCGATCCGCCGCATGATGCCCAAGGGTTCTCTCGGCCGCAAGATGCTCAAAAAGCTCCGCGTTTACGCCGGCAGCGAGCATAACCATGAGGCACAGATGCCCGAAGCGCTCGTACTGAAGAATTAAGGGGAGGAGGAACAAAACAATGGCAGCAACAGCAACGCAAAATCTCGGAACCGGAAGGCGCAAGAAGTCCATTGCCCGCGTTCGTCTGACTCCCGGCACCGGTAAGATCACCGTCAATAAGCGCGACGTAGAAGAATACTTCGGCTATGAGACCCTCAAGATGATCGTCCGCGCGCCCTTGGTGCTGACCGATTTGGTTGGCAAGTACGACGTCAACGTTAACGTATACGGCGGCGGCTATACCGGTCAGGCCGGTGCGATCCGTCACGGCATCGCCCGCGCGCTCATCAGCGCGCAGCCCGAACTGCGCCCGGCGCTCAAGAAGGCAGGCTTCTTGACCCGCGATCCCAGAATGAAGGAGCGCAAGAAGTACGGCCTCAAAGCCGCGCGCCGCGCACCCCAGTTCTCCAAGCGTTAATTCGGCATATAGTGAAGGATACAAGACACGAAGGCACAAAGCAATGCTTTGTGCCTTGTGCGTGAAGAAGGGAGTATGTGTGTATGGGTAAACTATTTGGAACGGACGGCGTGCGTGGCGTCGCCAACGCGGATCTCTCCTGCGAGCTGGCGCTGAAGATCGGCGCGGCGGGCGCAAGCGTGCTCACGAGCGCGGTGCATATGCCGCGCATCCTTTTGGGTGCGGACACGCGACTTTCAGGCGATATGCTCTGTGCGGCGCTTACGGCGGGCATCTGCTCCGTGGGCGGCGATGTGATCGATGTTGGCGTTGTGCCCACGCCCGCTATGGCGTATCTTGTGCGCCAGTATGACGCGGATGCGGCAGTGATGGTGAGCGCTTCCCACAACAGCATGGAGTATAACGGCATTAAGTGGTTCGACTCCAAGGGCTATAAGCTCTCGGACGCGCTGGAGGATCAGATCGAGGAGATCATTTTTAACGATCTGCCGCTTACCTATCCGACGGGCACGCGCGTGGGGCATGTGATCGTTGCTAAGCGCGCGCGCGATCAGTATAAGGATTTCTTAAAATCCAAGGCGCAGGAATGGTTCGACGGGCTTAAAATCGTGCTGGATTGCGCGAATGGCGCGTCCTCCGGTATCGCCAAGGAGGTCTTTTCGGAGCTGGGCGCGGAGGTGCATTCCTTTGCAGACGAACCGGATGGCAACAACATCAACGACCGCTGCGGCTCCACCCATCCCGAAAGACTGCAGCAGCTTGTTACGGAGCTGGGCGCGGACGTGGGCTTCGCTTTTGACGGCGACGCGGATCGCATGATGGCGTCGGACGAGTGCGGCAACATCGTGGACGGCGATCGCATCATGGGCGTGAACGCCATCGCCATGCGCCAGCAGGGGCGCTTGAACAAAGACACGCTCGTCATCACCGTGATGTCCAATATCGGCTTAAAGAAAGCCATGGAGCAAAACGGTATCAAGGTGGCGGAAACGCGCGTCGGCGACAGATATGTGCTCGAGTGCATGCGCGACAACGGCTACAGCATAGGCGGCGAACAGTCGGGACATGTGATCTTCCTCGATCATAACACGACAGGCGACGGCATGCTCACCGCCATCCAAACGCTGAACGTTCTGAAAGCTTCGGGAAAGCGCATGTCTGAGCTTGCGCGTGTTGTGACGATCTATCCGCAGGTATTGGTGAACGTGATCGTGGATAACGCGGATAAGCAAAAGGCCATGGCGGACGCGGAGCTTGCGGACGCCGTCAAGAAGGTGGAGGAGATGCTGGGCGATACGGGGCGCGTGCTGGTGCGCGCATCCGGCACGGAGCCTTTGATCCGCATCATGCTGGAAGGGCAGGACGTTAAGCTTATCGGCGAGCAGGCAGTGATGATCGCGGACGTGTTGTTGAAGAAATATAAGGGTACGATCAAGGAATAAGCGAACAAACATAATGAAACAGACCGCCGAAAACACGGCGGTCTGTTTTGTGTTGGCTTCGTATCAGAAATCGATCTTTTCTTCGATGTAGCCGACCAGCTTTTCGATGGGCAGACGGATCTGCGCCATGGTGTCGCGGTCGCGCACGGTAACGGTGCCGTCCTCCAGCGTATCGAAATCGACGGTGATGCAAAGGGGCGTGCCGATCTCGTCCTCGCGGCGGTAGCGCTTGCCGATCTGTCCCGTCTCGTCGTAATCCACGAGGAAGCGTTTGGAAAGCATCGCGTAGACCTCGCGCGCCTTGTCGCCCAGCTTGTTCTTTTGCAGCGGCAGCACGGCGGCCTTGTAGGGCGCGAGCGCCGGATGCAGATGCAGTACGTTTCGAATGTCGCCGTTTTCCAGCGTTTCCTCGTCGTACGCGTCGCAGAGGAACGCGAGCGCCACGCGGTCTGCGCCCAAGGAGGGCTCCACGCAGTAGGGGATAAAGCGCTCGTTGGTAAACGGATCCTGATAATCCAGCGTCACGCCGGAATGCTCGCTGTGCGCCTTGAGGTCGAAGTCCGTGCGGCTTGCGACCCCCCACAGCTCGCCCCAGCCGAACGGGAAGAGATACTCGATGTCCGTGGTGCCGTTGGAGTAATGGGAAAGCTCCGCCTGTTCATGTTCGCGAAGCCGCATGTGCGCTTCCTTCATGCCTAGGGAGAGCAGGAAGTTTTTGCAGTAATCCTTCCAATAGCGGTACCATTCCATCTCCGTGCCGGGCGCGCAGAAGAACTCCAGCTCCATCTGCTCGAACTCACGGATGCGGAAGATGAAGTTGCCCGGCGTGATCTCGTTACGGAAGGATTTGCCGATCTGCGCGATGCCAAAGGGCAGCTTCCGGCGGGTGGAGCGCTGCACGTTCTTGAAGTTTACAAAGATGCCCTGCGCGGTTTCGGGGCGGAGATAGATTTGGTTTGCCGTGTCTTCGTTGACACCCTGAAAGGTCTTGAACATCATGTTGAACTTGCGGATGGGGGTGAAATCCGCCTTGCCGCATTCGGGGCAGGTGATGCCCTTTTCGGCGATGTACGCGGACATCTCGTCATTTGTCCAGCCGTCGGGATGGACGTCGGTAAGGCCGTGCGCTTGGGCGTAATCCTCGATAAGCTTATCCGCGCGGAAGCGCGCCTTGCAGGACTTACAGTCCATCAGGGGATCGTTAAAATTGACCACATGCCCTGAGGCCACCCACGTCTCGGGGTTCATGAGGATGGCGGCGTCCATACCCACGTTGTAGGGGCTTTCCTGCACGAATTTGCGCCACCACGCGCGCTTTACGTTGTTCTTGTACTCTACGCCCAGCGGGCCGTAATCCCAGCTGTTGGCAAGGCCGCCGTAAATTTCGGAGCCCGCGAAAATAAAGCCGCGATTGTTGCATAGCGCAACGATCTTTTTCATGTCAAAATCTGCCATACTGCACTCCTTTGATGATGATACGTTCTGTGCCATGATACCACAATTCTTCGGCGCTATCAATCGTTTCGCACACAAAAAAGCCCGTGTGCGTATTATGTTGTAGAAAGGGCGCGAAGCGCTGAAAAACAAGGAGGAAGTTATGTGGTACGGTAACAATTACTGGTGGATCATCATTTTGATTTTGATTCTCGGTTACGGTAACGGCTTCGGTAACGGTTGCGGCAACGGCTGCGGCGACGGCTGTGGCTGCGGCGACGGCTGCGGCTGGGGCGGCGGAAGCTGGTGCTGGATTCTGATCCTGTTGCTGCTCTTGGGCGGCGGCACCGGCTGGGGCCTGGGCAACGGCTGCGGTTGCGGCGACGGCTGTGGCTGCGGCAACAACACCGGCTGCGGCTGCGGCTGCAACTGATAGCCGTAAATAAAAAAGCGCGGGCGATTTGCCCGCCGCTTTTTCTATCGGCGCAGGATCAGGTTTTCCTTTTGCCCGTGCGTCAATCTTTTCAGCGCGGCCTCGCGTTTGAGCGCCGCGCTCTTTTCTTGAAACGGCTCCGTGTACACAAGCTGCACGGGCAAGCGCGCGCGGGTGCACTTGGCGCCCTTGCCGCTGTTATGCACCGCCGTCCGGCGCACGGGATCGTTGGTGTAACCCGTATAGAACGACCCGTCGCCGCAGCGGAGCATATAGACAAAATACATCAGTAGCCTAGTTCCTCGTCCACGAGGATCAGATGCATCTCCTGCACAAAGCCGGGGAGACACTCGATGATGGTCGTGATCTTGCAGATGCGCTGGGGGGAATAGCAGTCCGTGCATTGGCCTGTTACGACGCAGGGCGTTTTTAAGCCGAAGCGCTGCGCGTTCTTTACGCACGCTACCTTCTTTATGCGGTCAAAGCCGGCGTCCATGTCCTCTGCGAACTTGTTTTTGCCGATGATCATGAGCACCTTGCGGCGGGGGCCGAAAAAGGTGCCGCTGACGCGGTTGCCGTTGCCGTCGATGTTGATGATCTTGGCGTTTCGGGTGATGGCGTTGGCGGAACACACATACCAATCTGCAAAAGCCGCGTTTTTGAAAACCTCACTGCGGTTTTCAGGCGCCACGTCCCAATGGAAGAACACCTCGTTGCCCTGCGCGCGCAGCGCGTCGGGCAGGCCGATTTCCTTTACTGTCATGGAGCCGCCGCATCCGACGGAAGCATCCTTGCCGATGGTTTTCAGGGCGATGTCGAGCGCGTCCTTGCCGTTCTTGGCGTCATGCACCGTGAAGCCGCGCCGTTTGAGCTCTTCAACAAATGAATCGTACCTTTCGCAGAACATAATACCCTCCTCAAAATTGCATAGCGTTGGATTGCATAAAAATACATACATATATTGTAACTTATAGCCGTGGACTTTTGCAACCTCTTGCGCGCAAAGAAAAGTTCATGTATCATGATAGCTGATTTATGCTATGGAGGCACAGTATGGCATTCAGCCGCGAACTTATCAGAAATTTTTGCATCATCGCGCACATCGACCACGGCAAATCGACCTTGGCCGACCGCATGATGGAGCTTACGGATACGGTGGCCGCACGCGACATGGAGGATCAGCTTCTTGACACCATGGATATCGAGCGCGAACGCGGCATCACCATCAAGGCTACGGCTGTGCGCATGTTTTATACGCATACGGACGGCAAACGCTACATGTTCAACCTCATTGACACGCCGGGGCATGTGGACTTTACCTACGAGGTGTCCCGAAGCCTTGCCGCCTGCGAGGGCGCGGTGCTGGTGGTGGACGCTACGCAGGGGATCGAGGCGCAGACGCTTGCAAACGTCTATTTGGCGCTGGATAACGATTTGGAGATCGTGCCGGTCATCAATAAGATCGACCTTCCCAGCGCGCAGCCAGACTATGTGATCAAGGAGATCGAGGACGTGATCGGTCTGCCCGCTTCGGACGCGCCGCAGATCTCCGCGAAGAACGGCCTGAATGTGGAAGCGGTGCTCTCGCATATCGTGGAGCTGATACCGCCGCCCGAAGGCGACGCGGACGCGCCGCTGCAGGCGCTGATATTCGACAGCATCTATGATAACTACAAGGGCGCGCTTAGCTATGTGCGCGTAAAGCAAGGCACGGTACGCGCGGGCATGCGCATACGTTACATGGCAACGGGCCACGAATTCGACGTAACGGAAGTGGGCGTGTTTACGCCCGCCCTAACGCCCTGCGAGGAGCTGACCGCGGGCGAGGTGGGCTATATTTCCGCCTCCATCAAAAGCGTGGCGGATACCAAGGTGGGCGACACCATTACAGACGCCGACCGTCCCGCCGCAGCGCCGCTGCCCGGCTACAAGCAGGCGCAGTCCATGGTGTTTTGCGGCATTTATCCCGCCGACGGCGCGGATTACGAAAACCTGCACGAGGCGCTGGACAAGCTCGTGCTCAACGACGCGTCCCTCTCCTATGAGCCGGAGACCTCCATGGCGCTGGGCTTCGGCTTCCGCTGCGGCTTCCTGGGGCTTT
>CAZNAL010000024.1:0-23301 GCA_964571055.1 uncultured Oscillospiraceae bacterium
GGTGAACGCCACAACGGGCGTGCGCGCCCCCGAGACGCACACGGGCGCAGCGCCGGCTGCAAGCAGCCCGTCCTCCAATATTTGTACATATTCCGCAAGCGCCGCCGCATCCAAAGGATGCTCCGCCGCCCATTGCAGACTGTAGGCAAGCCCCGCCATACCCTGCTCGTTGGGCGTGCCCGCTTCAAGGCGTAAGGGCAGCGTTTCGGGCATCGTCCAGCGATCGGAATGGATGCCCGTGCCGCCTGTGAAGACGGGTGAAAGCTCCACGTTCCCTCCAACGTACAAACAGCCCGTTCCCTGCGGACCAAGCAGATACTTATGCCCCGTCACCGCGACCATGTCTACGCCCCATTCTTCAGGCAGCACGGGCAGCAGCCCCATGGTCTGCGAAGCGTCCAAAAGGGTGACTACGCCGTTTTTTTTGCAGATGGCCGCTAGTGCCGCGGCATCGTTGACAGCGCCCGTTACGTTGCTCGCGTGCAAAAACGCGCATAAGCGCGGCTTATGTTCCCGTATGGCGCATTGCAGCGTTTCTTCGTTTAGGCGTCCGTCCTTTTGTACGGGCAATACGATAAAATCCTTGATTTCCCCCCACTGCTTGAGCTGGTAAAGTGGCCGCAGCACGGAATTGTGCTCCGCCGCCGTCGTAAGAACCACGTCCTCCGGCGTCCAAGGAAAGCCCAGCAGCGCGATGTTGAGCGCGTGCGTGGAATTCTGCGTATAGACGATGCGCGTTTTGTCGTTTACGCCCATATAGGATGCAAGCAGTGCTCGCGCGTCCAAGGCGGCGGCTTCCTCGCCCGAAGCCCGGTGCGACGCGCCCGGAAGCGAATCCATCACCGCCGCCATATGCGCCGCAAGCCCCGGCGCTTTTGGAAAGCTCGTCGCGGCGTTGTTCCAGTACAGCTTTTTCATGCGAGCACGCCCTTTTCCATAAGCATATTCATGACGTATTCAAACGCGTCCTGCACGATGGGCAGACAGACCGTGATACTCTTGGAAAAATCGCCGCCCACGATGCTTTGGCAGTCGCAGCCGCCGTATTGAGCGGCGACATGTTCCGAAAACCATTGCACGTAATCGGCGATCATTTTTTCAGCGTCCGGGTGGGGCGGCTCCTCCGTATCCCCTTGCCCTGTAAAAAGGCCGATGATCGCGCAGCCCGCCGTGAGCACGCCGCAGGTATGCCCCGTCCGCCCCATGCCGCGCGTAAGGCCGCTCATGGCGCGCACAAGATCGGCGTTCTCCATGCCCTGCGTATCCAGCGCAAGCTGCATCATGATTTGACTGCACGCCATACCCGCGCGCGCAAGCTCCAGCATTCTTTCCTCCATGTTCAGCCTCCTATTCCTTTTGATAGACCGCGAGCGTATACCGTTTCGCGCCGCAAAGCGGAAACGGTTCGTCGTTGTTCCAAAGCCAGCGCGCCCCAAAGGCGCGCAGCGCGCTTGTAGCATCCCTTTGGCGAAGCAGCGTAAAGCCCGCAAGCGCTTCAGCCGTTCCCAAATCGCCTAAGAGCAGCAGACCGTCCGGGCACAGCACGCGCCGCACCTCGGCAAGGGCGGTTTTCCATTTCCCGTCGTCTTGCAAGGGGCTTTGCATACAGCCCATGTGCGCCATGGCAAACGTCTCTGCCGCAAAGGGCAGCGCCGCCGCGTCCGCGCGGAGAAAACGCCCTTTGGGACAAGCGCTCCTCGCCCTTTGCAGGGCTTCCTCCAGCATATCCACACCCGTTACGTCGCAGCCGTTTTGCGCAAACGCCGCAGCCGCTTCGCCGGTGCCGCAGCCTATGTCCAATACACTGCCGCGCGCGTCGCCCATAAGCCAAAGGATACAATCCGCGTTCTCCACGCCGCCGGAATCAAGCCACGCTTTGGACGCGTACAGATTCATTTATCCTCCAAGGCGCGCTCCACCTGCAAGATCTTTCCAAGCGCCAGCTCCTCGGGGATAAAATACTCTCCGCATTGCGGGCAAACCGGCATTTCGATGGGGAAATCGTTGCCCATGTACATAAGCGTCACGGGGCCTTTGACCATCTCCACGCCGCACGCTTCGCAGACTAGCTCTCCCTTTGTCAGATCGTAGCTTGCGTGATAATTCGTGCTCATACGCGCACCTCCATGCGGTGACTGTACGCCCGCTCCACCATATATCCGTCCTTTTCGGGATGATAGTACACCCAAACGGTGATGTTGCCTATGCGCTTGTGCGCGATCAGCAAGCCCGTTTCGCTGTGCAGCATCTTTTTATCCGTGCGCTCCGCCTCCTCGATCAGCGTCCGTATGTGCTGCTCCAATATCAGCCGCTCCTCCAGCTTCCTTGCCACGTCCTCGCTGTAATAAAGCGGGAAATGCAAAAGCTGCGGCGCTTCTTCTATGCCGTATACGTCCTTCAAAACGCCCAAGCGCAGCGCCTCGCGGTTATCGCGGCGCTTGGAATAGGTGGGCGGCTCATGTTCGGTCATGCCGTAGGCAAGCTCCAGTATATGAACGGCCTTGCCGCCGTTTTTGCTGAAGCGATCCCGGCAGTTCATGCAGTAGGTAAGGTAGAGTTCGTCGCCGGGTGCGCAAAGCGCCGCCGCTTTGTCCGCAACCGCCGGGTTCGCGTACTGCGTGTAGCCGCCAAAGCCGCAGCAGCCTGTCGTTTCGCCGCTGTATTTCTGCTCGGTAACCTCGCAGCCCATGTTTTTAAGCACCGCGCGCACAGCGCCTCGTATTTCGGGAATATCACGCGCGCCGCACGCGTCGTGTACGCACACCGCGCGGGCAATATGCTCCGTTGGCAGCTTTTCAAGAAGAATATCCCATATGCCGACGCATTCCGCCCAGTCCAGCGTTTTCATGCAGGTGGGGCACGCAACGATCAGCTTGGGTTTGCCAAGCCGCTCCCATTCCGCCTTGAGCTTTTCCTGCGTATCCGTAAAAAGCTGCTCGCGTCCCGCCCACAGCGCGCCGATGCCGCAGCAGCCCAGCATGACGCCGGTACGCGGATTGCGCGCAAGCAGATCGTCAAACACCCGTTTCACCAGCGCCGGATCGGACGCGCCAAGCTGACAGCCCGGGAAAAAGAGGTATTCGCACGTTTCGCTCCCCGGCGCGCCTTTTGCTAAAAACGCCGCGCCGTTGCTGTTCTCAAGATCGTCCAGCGCAAAATCAAAAGGCCATTGCGGCATGTGCCCGCTTTCGTACATGATGGCGCGGGACTGCATGAGCATCGCGCCCAGATTCATGCCGCCGGGGCAGATTTTTTCACACTGCCCGCAAAGGCTGCACGAATTGATGGCGGTGTTGGCCGTGCGGTTTCCCATGCTCATGGTGATGTTGGTCACGACCTCGCGGGTAAACTGGCGCGGATAGGTTTTGTAGTGCTGCAAAAAGGCGCAAGCGTCCACGCAGCGCATGCAGGTGCATTGTATGCAGCGTTCGGCTTCGCCCTTCGCCCACGCCGCGTCCTTCTCGCCCGCCGCCATGGTCTGCGGCGCTATATCCTCCGTTTTGACATACAGGGTCGTTTCGAAGGGGCCTTCCTGCTCGCGTCCGTAACGCATGTTGACCTTTTTTAGGTATCGATCCGCGGAAGCCGCCGCCTTTTTTCCGCCCGCGATGCAGCAAAGCACGCCCGCGTCCGGCGTTACGCAAGCGCCACAGGCAAACACGCGCCCGCCTTCCTCCACCTCGCCCGTATCCTCTGTGACCTGTATCCGTCTGTCCGCGCCGACGGCGATGATGAGCGCGTCAAAATCCGCCGCCTGTTCCGGCTCCATGGCGGTCTGGTACCGAATTTCAATCGGATATTCCGAAAGCGCCGCGCAGTCCGCCGCAAAGCACGCAAGCGCCGCCGCATCCTCCTTGAGCGTACCGCCCAGCGCGTCTGATTTTTCAAAAAGCGTAACGTGCACGCCCTTCTTTGCAAGCTCCAAAGCGGCTGTCACGCCGCTTACGCCGCCGCCTATCACCGCCGCCGTGTCGCTTCGCCGCGGCAGGAAAGGCCGGTGCGGCTTTTTCACGCCCTCGCGCACCGCTGCCGCTTCGATACCGCGCATGTCGATCGCGCCCCCGAGCGTCCTTCGCGCACAGGTCTGCATGCAGGGCGCGTCGCAGCAAGCGCTTAGCGTGCGCGGCAGCGGCGCCACCTTGCAATAAAGCTCCAGCGCCGCCGAAAAATCCCCCTTCGCCACCGCCTGACACAGCGCCTTGCATTCCACATGCAAGGGGCACCGCGCCATGGCGGACGGGGGCTGCTGCTGCGTGCAGCGCGCCTCGATTTCATATAAGGTTTTTTGGTCGATCATCTGCATTGTCGTTTTCTCCCTGTCCAATGAAAGCGGTTCGAGTTGTTCTTATTCAATTTATTATAGCACAGGTTATCCCCAAATAACAGAAAGGGACGCCCTTTCGGACGTCCCTGCAAAGGAAGCTTTACTTCTTCATCGCGTCGATAGCCGCTTTGACCTTTTCGGGTTTGGCGGGAATCTCGTATACGCGCGCGCCTGTAGCGTCGTAGATCGCGGACAGGACGGCGGGGTGCACGGCGGTGAGGGGGCCTTCGCCGCAGCCCGCCGCGCCGTAAGGACCGTCGGGACGGTAGGTCTGGGTGAAGATGAGGTCATAATCGTCCGGAATATCCATAATGGTCGGGATACCGGCGCCAAGGAGCGTGGTGTGCTTCTTGTAATCCTCAAAGTCCTCGGTCAGCGCCAAGCCCATGCCCTGCGCACAGCCGCCGTAGGTGGAGCCTTCCACCACGAGCTTGTTGATGATGGTGCCGTAGTCGGCAACGGTGGTGAACTTGACGATGCGGGTCTTGCCCGTCGCCATATCGACCTCCACCTCGGGGATGAAGAGCTGGTACATGTAGTTGGAGAAGGGCGCGCCCTGCGCGGTGTCCGCGTCGCAATCGGAGCACATGGCGGCGGTCCAGGAACCCTCGTAATAGGTGGGGATCTTCTCGGCTTCCATCTCCGCATAGGTACGATAGGTGCCGTCCGGCTTCTTCATCGCCGCGACGAGCATTTCGGAAGCGACGCGCACGGCGTTACCGGTCACGGTGTTGGAGCGGCTGCCGCCCGCGGGGCCGGAGGCCGGGGTGTAGGCGGTGTCGTTCATCACAAGCTTGATGCGCTCCGGCGTAAAGCCCGCCTGACGGAGGGTCTCATGCGCCATGGCGAGTGTGCCCATATCCGCGCCCTGACCGTGATCTTCCCAAGAATCGTACACGGTGACCGTGTCGTCGGGATTGAGGCGGATGTTGGCGAAGGAGGAGTCCTTGCCGTCCAAGCCGCAGCCGTATACGCCCACGGAGAAGCCGACGCCGTACTTCTTGCTACCGTCGCCCTCGGCGTTCTTCTTCGCGGCGCGCTCCTTGGCCGCGTAGTAAACGGGACGAGCCTTTTCAAACATGCCCTCAAGGCAGAGCACCTCGGGCGTTTGGCCTGTCGGCGTGGTTGCGCCCTCGCGATAGATGTTCTTATAGCGCAGCTCAAAGGGATCCATGCCGAGCTTTTCAGCCAGCGCGTCCATGCAGACCTCGCTGCCCATGAAGGACTGCGGGGAGCCGTAGCCGCGGAAAGCGGAGCCCCAAACATGGTTGGTGCACACGCAGTAGCTGGTGTTGCGGATGTTGGGGATGTCGTAGCCGGCGCCCGTGAACTGGGAAAGACGCATGGTCAAAAGATCGCCGAACTCGGAGTACGGGCCGTGATCCACGTAGTTTTCGCCCCACAGACCCAAGAGCTTGCCGTCCTTGTCCGCCGCCATCTTGATGTGCATGAAGGCGGGAGAACGCTTGCCGGTGTAGGTCAGGTTCTGGTACATGTCGTAAACCAGCGAAACCGGACGGCCGTCGAGCGCCAAGCACGCAACGCCCAAGAGGGATTCGGAGGTCGGGGAGAACTTATAGCCGAAGGTGCCGCCCGCGTTGTTCTGCACGATGCGCAGCTTGTCGCCCTCCACGCCGATGCCGGTGCCGATCATGGCGGCGTGCAGGTGGATACCGACGGACTTGGAGTGGATGGTCAAGCGACCCTCTTCATCCATGTAGGCATAGCCGCAGTCCGGCTCCAAATGCAGATGGGGCTGGCGGGAGCAGTAGGACTCGATCTCGGCCACCACGCTGTCAGCCTTTTCAAAGATGGGTTCTACCTCCTCGCCCTTCTTGCAGGTGGTGTCGTAATAGACGTTGGGCGTGCCGGGATGGATTTCAATCGCGTCGGGCGCTTTGGCTTCCATCGCGCTCATGTAAGCGGGCAAGGGTTCGATGTCCACCTTGACGGCCTTGGCGGCAGCCTTGGCGTGCTCCACGGTGTCCGCGGCGACCATGGCGACGGCGTCGCCGATCTGGAATACCTTCTCATCGCAGAGGATGGGACGATCCCAGCCGTCGCCCTTATTATGGGTGGGGAAGAATACGAGGCCGTTGATGCGGTTGTTGCCCTTGACGTCCTTAGCCGTAATGACCTTATAAACGCCGGGCATTTTCTCCGCCTCGGAGAAATCGATGCCCTTGATCTTGCCGTGCGGAATGTCGGACTGCACAAGCGCCAGACGCGCCGTGCCCTCGGGCATTTTGAGCGCGTCGTCCGCGCCGAAGTCCCAAGTGCCCATGACCTTCGCCATGGCGGAGGGACGCACGAATTCGGTGCCCACGATCTTGTTGCCGACGGGCTTAAAGAGCAGGTCTTCCTTCTTCATTTCGCCGCGCATCACCTTGGCGGCGTCCATCACGGCGTCCACCAGCGGCTTATAGCCCGTGCAGCGGCAAAGGTTCTTGTGATCGTAGAACCACTGGCGAACCTCCTCGCGGGTGGGGGAGGGGTTTTCAGCAAGCAGCGCCTTGGCGCTCATGATGAAGCCGGGCGAGCAGAAGCCGCACTGCGCGCAGCCGTGACCCATCCACGCAAGCTGCAAAGGATGCAGGTTTTCGGGGCAGCCGACGCCCTCGATGGTCTCGATTTCCGTACCGTCCTCAAGCTTGCCCATCTTGAGGATACAGGCGCGCTGCGCCTTGCCGTTTACCAGCACCGTGCAGGCGCCGCATTGTCCCACGCCGCAGGAAATCTTGCAGCCCGTAAGGTGCTCCTGCTCGCGCAGAACCTTAGCAAGGGTATCGTTGGGATCGACGATAATCGCCTTGCGCGCCCCGTTGATCGATAATACCTTTTTGATCATGTTTTGTACTCTCCTCCTTATTTTTAGTGTCTTTATGTAAGTTGTTGAATCCGTTTCAACATGGTATACTGAATCATCCCATTTACAGGAGGTCACCATGCAACATCCCAATGAAGAAATCGAACTGCACATGGCAAACTGTATCGACTATCTCGCCGCCGTCGTCAACGCGCAGACCACGGCTGATTACGGACGGCTGCATACAAAAATGTTAAACGCGCTCAACGCGCGGATGGAGTTGATCTACGATAAGGTCGAAGCCGCGCCGGAAAGCGACTTTCTTACGGCGGACGCCGTGGCGATGACCGTTGTGCAGCCGCGCTCCGGCCGCGTTTACACGCGCCAACTGCCCATGGACTACAAGGAAAACAGCAACGGTATCACCATACAAGGGGAGGATTTGCAGGGAAAGCCTTCTTCCATCGTGTTCTTATCCAACAATGCCGTGCAAAAAATCAAAGACCTCACCGGTCAGGGATGGGAAAAGCCGCGCTGCAACCACGATGAATGATATGCATTCGCTATGCGAGCGATTACGGGAAATCATGTAATAAATTATCCAAATTGTTACTAATATTTTATATGATAGCCAGTTACTATTCAAGTTACAAATAGATACAACTCGCCATCCGGCGCCTTGTTTCCCTCATTCCGTTATACAAAAAAGCAGCGCGTACCGCCCCTTTTGCGGTGCGCGCCGCTTGGTGCGTGAGCTTATATCTCCGCTTCGCCGGAGAAGACAAGCGCGGCGCCGCCCGTCAAAAACACCGTTTCATCCGTGTAGCGGATATAGAGGTCGCCGCCCAAGAGCTTTACGAGAATCGTCGCGCCCTTTTCACAGAAGCCGTTTTCTACCGCCGCGACCACCGCCGCGCACGCGCCGCTGCCGCACGCCCATGTTTCGCCGCTTCCCCGTTCCCACACGCGCATGCGCAGGGCGTTGTTGCCTAAGGGACGCACAAATTCCGTGTTGACACGCTCCGGGAAGATCGCGGCGTGCTCGAATAAGGGTCCTATGGAAGCGACGTTTAGCACATCCACGTCGTCGCGGAACACCACCGCGTGCGGATTGCCCATGGAAACGCAGGTTACGTCATACCCTTCGCCTATATCCACATGCCGGTTCACGATGCGCGTGCCCGCAAGACGCGCGGGTATATCCGCCGGTGCGAACGAGGGCGCTCCCATATCCACCGTGGCGTGCGTCACAATGCCGTTGCGCTTATGCAGCTCGACGCGCCGGATGCCGCTCGGCGTTTCGATATCCATGCAGGTTTTGCATACGACGCCCTGATCGTAGGCAAGCTTTGCGGCGCACCTTAGCGCGTTGCCGCCCACCTCGCCCGCACTGCCGTCCAAATTGTAAATATCCACGCGCAGATCGGCCTTTTCGGACGGATACAGAAGCGCCACGCCCTCCGCGCCCACGCCGAAATGCCTGTCGCTTAGGCGCACGGACAAGCCCGCGGGGTTCGCGATATCGTTATCCTTACCCCAAACGCAGATGTAATCGTTCCCGCAGGCCTGCATTTTATAAAAGCTGACGCGCTGCCGCGCCTTCCGCAGCGCGTTCATATCCACAAGCTCGATGTTGCTTTGGCTGTAGCGCTCCTTAAGGCTGCCCGCCACCGCGTTCGCCGTATCGATGCTGGTAAGGCAGGGTATGCTTTTTTCCACCGCCTTTCGCCGTATGCGAACGCTGTCGCGCGTGGGGATGCGTCCCTTGGCGGAGGTGGAGATCACATAGTCGATAGCGCCGCTGTCCAAAAGCTCCAGTATCTCTTCGCTGCCCTCGTGAAGCTTTGGCACACGCGTCACGGGGAAGCCGAAATTCTCAATAGCGCGCGCGGTGCCCGGCGTTGCGTAGAGCTTGCAGCCCACGTTATACAAGCGCTTTGCGGTAAAGCCGATCTCGTGCTTTTCGCTGTCCCGCACCGAAAAGAGCACGCCGCCCGCGCGCTTCATCTGATACCCCGCCGCGACCAAGCCCTTATAGAGCGCCTCGGACATGGTGGAGGCAAGGCTTAAGACCTCGCCCGTCGATTTCATCTCGGGGCCAAGCTGCGTATCCACATCCGCCAGTTTTTCAAAGGAAAAGACAGGCACCTTCACCGCCACATAGGGCGACACGGGATATAAGCCCGTCCCGTAGCCGAGAGATGACAGCTTTTCGCCCAGCATGACACGCGTTGCAAGCTCGACCATGGGTACGCCCGTCACCTTGCTGATGTAGGGGATGGTGCGGGACGCGCGCGGATTGACCTCGATAACGTACAATTCGCCCTGATAGATCAAATATTGGATGTTCACAAGGCCTATCGCGCGAAGCCCCAGCGTTAGCTCTTTGGAAGATTCCACGATGCGGCTTTGCATTGTATCGTCCACATTCCAAGCGGGGTACACGGCGATAGAATCGCCGGAATGCACGCCCGCGCGCTCGATATGCTCCATCACGCCGGGTATAAGGACATCCTCGCCGTCGCAGATCGCGTCGACCTCGATCTCCGTCCCCATCAGGTATTGATCGATCAGGACGGGATTGGTGATGTTCTGCGATAAGATAATCGCCATGTATTCGCGGATATCCGCCTCGTTGAAGGCGATGATCATGTTTTGCCCGCCCAGCACATAGGAGGGGCGCAGCAGCACGGGATAGCCAAGATCCTCCGCCGCGCGCAGCGCCTCCGCCTCCGTCATCACGGTATGTCCCTTGGGGCGCTTGATGTGTAGGATGTTTAGCAGCGCGTCAAAGCGCTCCCGATCCTCCGCCGCGTCGATGCCGTCCGCGTCGGTACCGAGAATACGCACGCCCTGCGCCGACAAAAAGCGCGTCAGCTTGATGGCGGTTTGCCCGCCAAAGGCGACCACGGCGGCAAAGGGCTTTTCCGTTGCGATCACGCCCGCGACGTCCTCCGGCGTGAGCGGCTCGAAATACAGCCTGTCCGCTGTGTCGAAATCCGTGGATACGGTCTCGGGGTTATTGTTGACGATCACAACGTCGTAGCCGCACTTTTTCAGCGCCCACACGCAATGCACGGAGGCGTAATCGAATTCGATGCCCTGCCCGATACGGATGGGGCCGGAGCCAAACACCAGCACGGTTTTTCCGCTTCTCTCCCGTGAAGCCAAGAATGCCGCCGCCTCGTTCTCCTCGTCATAGGAGGCGTAGAAATACGGCGTTTGCGCGGAAAACTCCGCGGCGCAGGTATCCACCATTTTATAGACGGGCAGGCGATGCAGCGAAAGTGCCCTTCCCGCCAGCCGCTCGATCACCCCATCGGGATAGCCCGCTTTTTTTGCCGCTAAATACAGCGTCTCCGTCATAGGCTCCGCCTGCATGCGGTTCTCCAGCGCGACGAGGTTATCAAGTTTGGATAAAAACCATCTGTCGATGCCCGTCGCATCGTGTATCTCGTCCACCGCTATGCCCGCGCGCAGCGCCGCGAACACGGCAAAAAGCCTTTGATCGTCGCAGACTTTGAGGCGCGCGCGCAATTCGTCGCGAGAAAGCGCCGAAAAGCCCGGATGATACAGACAATCGCGCCCGATCTCCGCGCCGCGCACGGCCTTCATCAGCGCCTCCTCAAAGGTGGCGCCGATGGCCATGACCTCGCCCGTCGCCTTCATCTGCGTGCCGAGCGTGCGCTTTGCGTAGACAAACTTATCAAACGGCCATTTGGGAAGCTTCACCACCACATAGTCGAGCGCGGGTTCAAAGCACGCGCAGGTCTTGCCGGTCACAGCGTTGCGGATCTCCGGCAGGCGGTAGCCTATGGCGATCTTCGCCGCCACCTTGGCGATGGGGTAGCCCGTCGCCTTGGACGCGAGCGCCGAAGAACGGCTTACGCGCGGATTCACCTCGATGACCGCATAGTCAAAGGAAGACGGATGCAGCGCAAACTGACAGTTGCAGCCGCCCTCGATGCCCAGCGCCGTAATGATGTTGAGCGCCGCGCTTCGCAGCATCTGATATTCCTTATCCGAGAGCGTTACGGCAGGCGCGATGACGATACTGTCGCCCGTATGCACGCCCACGGGATCGAAATTCTCCATGGAACAAACGGTGATCACGTTGCCCGCGCCGTCCCGCATGACCTCGAACTCGATCTCCTTCCAGCCCGAAATGCATTGCTCCACAAGGATCTGGTGGATCGGAGAGAGACGCAGCCCGTTGTCCGCGATCTCGCGCAGCGCCGTTTCATCCGATGCAATGCCGCCGCCGCTTCCGCCCAGCGTAAAAGCGGGGCGCACGATGACGGGATACCCGATTTGATCGGCAAAAGCAGCCGCATCGTCTATGCTTTCCACTACGCTTGAGGGTATCACAGGCTCGCCGATCTCGGCCATGGCGTCCTTAAAAAGCTGCCTGTCCTCTGCTTTATCGATGGTAGCGGGCACAGCGCCCAACAAGCGCACGTTCTGCTTTTCTAGATACCCTTCCTTTGCAAGCTGCATGGCAAGCGTCAGTCCCGTCTGCCCGCCGAGCGTAGGCAGGATGCTGTCCGGCTTTTCCTTTTCAATGATGCGTTTTACTACGGTGGCGGTCAGCGGCTCGATGTAGATTTTGTCCGCCACATGCCGATCCGTCATGATGGTGGCGGGGTTGGAGTTGACGAGCACCACCTCGATCCCCTCCTCCTTGAGGGCGCAGCAGGCCTGTGTGCCGGCGTAATCAAATTCCGCCGCCTGCCCAATGATGATGGGTCCCGATCCGATCACAAGTACCCGTTGTATGCTTTCATCGCGCGGCATGGGCTTTTTCCTCCTTCATGCAAGTACAGAACCGGTCAAAGAGAAACGCCGTATCCTGCGGCCCCGCGCAGGCTTCCGGATGAAACTGTACGGAAAAGGCGGGAAAGTCCGCGTACTCGATCCCCTCGCAGGTGCCGTCGTTGGCGTTGTTGAAGCTCTCTCGCGCCCCCTTGGGGAGCGTATCCGCAACGACGCAATAGCCGTGGTTTTGGCTTGTGATGTATACGCGCCCCGTCGCAATCTCGCACACGGGCTGGTTCGCGCCGCGGTGGCCGTATTTGAGCTTTTGCGTTTGCGCGCCGAAGGCAAGCGCCATCATTTGATGCCCCAAGCAGATACCGAATATGGGAATACGCGCGTCGAACAGCTTTTGTATCTCGGCGATGATCCCAACATTCTCCGCCGGGTCGCCGGGGCCGTTGGAAAGCATAACCCCGTCCGGACGAAGCGCCATGATGCGTTCCGACGTTGTGGAAGCGGGAACCGTCACGACGGTAAGCCCGCGCCGCAGGAGCGATCTTTTGATATTGCGCTTCGCGCCGAAATCCCACAGCACCACGCGCATATCGCCCGCGCCCTCGGTCTGCTCCTCGCCGGTCGTGACGCTCTCCACGGCGTTTTCTACCGTATAGCCCTTCAGCGCCGCCAACGCCGCCGCGTCGAGATACGGCTTGTCGCACAGGCGCGCGTTCATCACCCCGTGCTCCCGCACGATGCGCGTCAGCCGCCGCGTATCCACGCCCGTGAGCGCCGGTACGTTCTGTTCTACAAGGTAATCCTCCAGCTTGCCCTGCGCGCGGAAATTAGAAGGCGCATCGCACATGTCGCGTGCGATATAGGCACGAACATGGGATGCGCCGCTTTCGTAATCCGCGGGGATCACGCCGTAATTGCCGATCAAGGGGAACGTCTGCATGACGATCTGGCCGTAATAGCTTGGGTCGCTAAGCGTCTCCAAATACCCCGTCATGCCCGTCGTAAAAACAAGCTCGCCGCTCACCTCGTGCCACGCGCCGCGCCGTTCGCCCGCAAAGGCCTGCCCGTTTTCCAAAATCAGATAGCCCGTCTCTCCCATCTTTTTCCCTTTCTGTATGAATCTTTATACAATGCCGTATGCAAATATCGAATTTTCTTCCTTGCAATACAGCATATTTATACATTATCTTTCCATGATTATACAATGCGAGCGCAGCTTTGCATAGCTAAATATTATTTTGTTCTCCATACTTTTTGTTGCAAAACAGCCCGTTGCTTTTGTAAGCAACGGACTGTAACAAGCGCGTCCGCACGTTTTATTTTACGTCGTGATCCGCAAGCCACGCGCGCAGCGCTTCCACGCATTTCTGATTGGAAGCCGCGAATTCCTCGGGCGATTTGGCCGTATCGGGGAAAAGCGTGTTGAAGGATTCAAAGGAGGATGTTTTTCCGTCCTTAAAAAGAAGCAGCGACGGGGTGCCGCGGATACCGAGCGCCGCCTTTACGCCGTCCCACGTTTCCTGCGCGCCCTCCTCGCGGTTGTTGATGGCGGTTTCATAAGACTGCGTGTAGAAATAGTACTGCGGGATTTGCAGCGCGGCTTCGCCCAGCGCCGTTTCCAAATTGGGCGAAAACAGCTTGCACTGCGGGCAGGTATCCCGCCCGATGTAAAGGAGGAAGGTCTCGTCGTTTTCGATCATTTCCTCTACCTTGTCATAGGTTACGATGGTCAGGCCGTGATCGTTGGGCGCAACAAGCCCGTTTTCAAAAAAACGGTTGAAAACCACGCTGACGTCGTTGCGGGAGTCGCCCGACAAAAGCGTCGCCTCCTGCCCGCGAAAGAGCGCCACGCCAAAGAGATTGCCGCCGAGAATGTCCTTGGCGTCCTTATAATCGTCGATGGGCATGGTGTAAAAGCCGCATTGCAAAAGCGGCGCGTATTCCGTAACCAATACCGAAAGGTTCCCTTGCAGCTTGGTTTCCATCTCGCTGCTTTTTCTTCCGATAAAATAGACCGCGAAGGTTTCGTTCGCCTCGCGCAGCGCGTCCAGCTCCTTTGCCGTAATCGACCCGCCCACCGTTTTTCCATTCGCGTCTTCTACGCCCTGCTGCGCATCGTTTTTCGGCGCCGGCGCGGCGCAGCCCGCCGCGCACAGCAGCAGGATAGCAAGTAAAATAAAAATCGACCGTTTTGCCGTTTGCATACACGCCTCCGTATTCTCTCAAGCTCGTTTTTACCATTATAACAGATGAAGCTGCGCCGGGCAAACGCGTACGGCGTGCGCACAATATTTTATCTCCATGGTTGCAAAAAACGCCGACATACACTACAATAAACCGTATTGCGCGCCGCTTTCATCCGGCGCGCCTTTCCGGGAGGAGAATTACGAGTATGTGGAGCTTACTTTGGCCTATCATGACGGTTGTGGCGGCAAACTGCCTGTACAACGTCTGCGCAAAGCAAACGCCGGGCGACGTCAACACGTTCGCCTCGCTTAGCGTTACGTATCTGATCGCTTCCGCGATGTCTTTGGTTGCCTTTTTTCTTTCCGGCGCACACAAAAGCTTTCTGCACGAAGCGGCAAAGCTCAACTGGACGGCTGTCGCCCTAGGCGTCGCCATCGTGGCGCTGGAGTTTGGCTACATCAACGTCTACCGCGCGGGATGGAAGGTCAGCCTCGCCTCCTTGGTCGCCAACATCAGCCTTGCCTGCATCCTGCTTTTTGTGGGGATGCTGTTTTATAAAGAAACGATCACGCCTAAACAGCTCATCGGCATGGGCGTGTGCGCGGCGGGCTTGGTTCTCATCGGCAGTTAACGGAGCGGCATATGACGATTTTACTTTTAGCAGTCATCTATTTATCCTTCATCAGCCTCGGTTTGCCAGATTCGCTGCTTGGCGCCGTATGGCCTACGATGTACGGCGAATTCGGCGTGCCCGTTTCCTACGCGGGCATCGTATCCATGATTATCGCGGCGGGAACCATCGTTTCCAGCCTTCAAAGCGACAGGCTCACACGCAGGCTTGGCACCGGCAAAGTCACGGCGCTTAGCGTCGCCCTGACCGCCGTCGCGCTCTTTGGTTTCTCTATCAGCCGTTCCTTCTTCGCGCTCTGCCTTTGGGCGATCCCCTACGGTTTGGGCACCGGCAGCGTAGACGCTTCGCTCAACAACTATGTGGCGCTGCACTACGCAAGCCGCCACATGAGCTGGCTGCATTGCATGTGGGGCGTAGGCGCGTCCGTGGGACCCTACATCATGGGCTACGCGCTGATGCGCAGCCAAGGCTGGGGTCTGGGCTACCGCTATGTCGCCATCATACAGATCGTTCTGACAGCCATCCTCTTCTTCAGCCTACCCCTTTGGAAGGGAAGGCAAGACGCGGACGCCATCGAGGGCGGCGAAAAGGCTGGAAAAGCGCTTACGCTCGCGCAGATTTTCCGCATCCCCGGCGCGAAGGAAGTGATGGTCACCTTCTTTTGCTACTGCGCGCTGGAGCAAACCGCCGGGCTTTGGGCGAGCAGCTACCTTGTTCTGCATAACGGCTTAAGCGCAGAAAAGGCGGCGAGCTTTGCAAGCCTATTCTTCATCGGCATCACGGTCGGCCGGGCGCTTAGCGGCTTTTTAACGCTAAAATGCAACGATACGCAGATGATCCGTCTTGGCGAGGGCGTGATCCTCGCAGGCGTTGCAGCCCTCCTGCTGCCGCTTGGGGAAACGACCTCGATCATCGGCCTTGTGCTGATCGGCCTTGGCTGCGCGCCTGTTTATCCCTGCGTCATCCACTCGACGCCCGCGCATTTTGGCGCGGAAAACTCACAGGCGATCATAGGCGTGCAGATGGCCAGCGCCTACATCGGCACCTGCGTCATGCCGCCGCTGTTCGGCATTATCGCCAACAATATCAGCGTAAGCCTTTTTCCCGCGTATCTGCTTTTGATCCTCGTTTGCATGGGGCTTTTGCATGAAAGGCTGCTGCGCGTTTGCTGAATTGACTTTTTCTTCAAGATGTGCTATCCTCAATGTGCTTCATGAGGGAGTAGTCGGCGCGCTGCGCGGCAAGCCAACATACTGACCGTTTTCGGTCTGGTTTTCCTTAAATGACAAGACTCATGTATGGCATACGCCATACTTGGGTCTTTTTTATATAAGTACGCGCGTACAATCCATGGGAGGTATATATATGGGATTCTATGAGCTGTTTCTGATCGCGGTGGGGCTTTCGATGGACGCGTTTGCAGTCGCCGTCTGCAAGGGGCTGCATATGCCGCGGCTCAACGTCAAACAGGGCTTGCTGATCGCCCTGTTCTTCGGCGTTTTTCAGGCTGTAATGCCGCTTCTCGGCTGGTTTCTTGGCCAGCAGTTTGCCGAACGCATCAGCGCCCTCGACCACTGGATCGCCTTTCTGCTTCTCGCCTTCATCGGCGGCAAAATGATCGTGGAGGCCTTGAAGAAGGACACGGGCACGGAAACCGCGTCGAAATTCGACCTCGCGGAGCTTCTGATACTCTCTGTCGCCACGAGCATCGACGCGCTGGCCGTCGGCATCACCTTCGCGTTTCTCAACGTCAGCATTCTCCCCTCGGTATGTCTCATCGGCGTTACGACGTTTCTTCTCTCCTTCGCGGGCGTTGTGATCGGGCACAAATTCGGCGCGAAATACCAAAGCAAAGCCGAGCTGCTCGGCGGCGTCATCCTCGTGCTGATCGGCACGAAAATATTGCTGGAGCACCTTGGCTTGATCGGTTTTTGATAGAACCGCAGGTTGGGTCTGTCGATTAGATTTTTCTGACGGGATGCCGAAGCACGGTCTTTTTCTTTGCGGGGTCGCCCTTTCGCGGGTCGCCCAAATAGATTTCATGGTGCAGCCTCGACGCGCTCATGTCGTTTTCATACCCGTTTGCAGCAAGGAACGCATCCATCAGCGCGACGCTTGCAGGCTCGTCGTCAAAGCTGCCCAGATGCATGATCTGCACGCAAAGCCCTTCCTCAACGGTAAGAAACTCCGCCGCGGTGCAGTCCATCTTCTTTTTCCGGCTCGCCTCCGCCACAGCCCAGCCAAAATCCGCCTTGGTAACAAAATCGGGAAGCCGTATCACGGATATCCAGTTGAAGCCCGACTTATCGCCGTAATTCACGCCGTCCACGCCGTCCTGCCACCAAAAGCCCTCCAGCGGCGGCACAACATAATCAAAATATCCTTCGATCCTGTGATCGCCTTTATAGCTCATCTTGATGGTAAAGGCCACCGCGTACAAAACGCTGATCGCCCGCTGGTACGCGCCGCCCTCCTCGTTGGGGTTGCCCTTCCCGCGCACCGCGATATAGTTGACCTTCGGCACCGCCACGATCTCCGGCTTTTTCGCGGGCTGGTAAAACTCCTTGTATTCCTTCTTATAATCGAATGCCATACTTAGTCCTGCTTCTCCTTATAATTTTTCGATGCTGTCCAGTATTTCTCCAGCATCGAGTACAGCTTGCGCGTATCGATGGGCTTGGAAATATAGTCCGTAACGCCCGCCTTTTTTGCTTCCGTCACGTCCTCGGTGAAGGCGTTTGCGGAAACCGCGATGATCGGTATCGTCAAAGCGTCCGCTCTGCCGGAATGACGGATCCGCGACGCGGCCTCCGCGCCGTTCATCTTGGGCATGCGCATATCCATCAGGATGCAGTCGAACGCGCCCTCGTGAGAGGCTTTATAGCGTTTGACCGCCTCCTCGCCGTCCGGTACGGAGGTATATATAACGCCGCGCCGCGAAAGCTGTGCTTCCAATATCGCCCGATTCACGGAATGATCCTCCGCGATCAGCACGTTGCAGCCCGTAAGGTCGTATTGCGCTTCCGGCGCTTGCGCCTCGCCGTCCGCAAAGGGCGCGGTAGCAAGGCGAATGCAGATCGTGAACGTCGTTCCCATGCCCTTGCGGCTTTCCACCTCCACATCGCCATCCATCATCTGAATCAGGTTGTACGCGATGGACAGGCCAAGCCCCATGCTGGACGACGCGTATTGATCGCCGTTATTCTCCCTTGAGAAGGGCTTGAACAGATCCGGTTTAAACTCCTCGCTGATGCCAATGCCCGTATCGGCGATCACAAAGCAGAGCGTGGCACGACCCTCCGTCACCGATTCCTCTTTGGCCGTAAAGCTGACCGTGCCGCCGCGCGGCGTAAACTTCAGCGCGTTTGATAAAAAGTTGGTAAGAAGCTGCTGGATGCGGGTAACGTCGCCCATATAGCCGGTAGAGAACCGATCCGGCACGGAAATATCAAAGGTCAGCCCGGCGTCCGTCATACCGGGGAGCATCATGCCCAAGATTCTGTCCAGCAGCGCCTTCATAGAAAACGGCTCGTTGCTCAATTCCACCATCGAGCGCTCGATCTTGGACATCTCCAGCACGTCGGAAACGATGGACGTCATATACTTGACGGTTTCACCGATTTGGCGCGCGCTGTCGGCAACCGCCGCCTTGTCCTCAAGCTGCGTCTGCAAAAGCTCCGACAAGCCGACCAGCGTGTTCATCGGCGTTCTGATCTCATGCGACATGCGCGAGAGGAAATCGCTCTTGGCTTCGCTTGCCTGCTGTGCGAGCGTCAACTGCGCCTGTGTGTCCTGTAGCTTGATCTGCCCTTGCTTCTGCGCCGTAATATCCACAAAGGTAATCACGCAGCCGAGTATCTTATTATCCGTCGTGCGGAAGGGAACGACGCGCATGAAGAAGGTCTTGCCGCGGCGCGTAAGCACCTCGCGCTCATCCGGCGTAAGCGCTTCGATGACGTTTGTGCAAACCGTCGAAATGTTAAGATCGGGAAAGTGGTAGGAAATAAAGTCGATGGGACGCCCAATATCCTGATCCAGCACGTTGAACTCCGTCGCCACATAGTTCGTAAAGCGCCGAAGGTTCAGCTTGCTGTCCACGAAAATGATGCCGATCTGCGTGGTCGCCAAGAAGTTCGTTATGTCATCGCTCATCTCCGCAAGCTCCGTCAGCTTCATCTGGTATTCGGCGTTGACGGTGTAGAGCTCCTCGTTGACGGACTGCAATTCTTCATTGGAGCTTTGCAGCTCCTCGTTCGCGGTAAGCAGCTCCTCATTGGAGGCTTGCAGCTCCTCGTTGACGCATTCCTGCTCCGTCACACTCTTGGTCAGCTTGTCGTGAACGCCGGTCAGCTCCTGCTCCAAATCCGTGATGCGCTGCGCCGCCATATGGTTGATGTCATAGGCCATGGCGTCCGGGATCGCTTCGCTTTCCTTGATTTCCGCAAACACCAGCGCGTAGAGCGTGTCCGCCTCCTCCTTGGGTCTGCTGATAGGAAGCGCCGTCAAATTGATATAGCCCGCGGACATATCGCCCGAAAAATGGATGCCCGTTTACTGCACCATCTTTTGCTTTTCGCGCGCCTCCTTGAGGGCTGTGGACACGGGGATGCGCAGCGGCTCCGCGATGATGTCGAACAGGGCGCTTGTCACGCGGCCTACCGGGAAGGAAATATAGTTTTTGCTGTTCCCGTAAACATAGACCAGCTCGTTCTTCTCGTTTACGACGAGGCAGGCGGGCATAAAGCGTTCCAGCAGCTCCGTATTGATCGCCATCTGGTCGGATATTTCTTCCTTCGTATCCTCCCGCCCGTTATACGGCGCGTTGTCCGCACCCATATAGGTCTCGTCGTCGATCATGTTTTGGAGGAAAGGCACCGCCTTCGCGCCGGGAATCTTCACCTTGCTGTGATGGGTAAATATCTTTGCCATCGCGTCCACGACGGGAAAAACCTCCGTATAGGTTCCTACCGCCTCGGATTTACCCAAGAACAGATAGCCGCCGTCCTTGAGCGCCGCGTGGAAAATCGAAAACAGATCCTTTTGCAGCACGGGCTGGAAGTAGATGAGAAGATTGCGGCAGGAGATCAGATCAAGCCGCGCAAAGGGCGGGTCCTGTATGACGTTGTGCGGGGAAAAGATCAGCATCTTGCGCACGTCGCGGTTGATGGTGTAATTGTTGCCCCTGCGCGTAAAGTAGCGGCTAAGGCGCGTTGTGGAAACGGCGCTGGAGATGCTGGTGCCGTACACGCCCTTGCCCGCGATTGCGACAGCCTCCGCGTCCAGATCCGTCGCAAATATCTTGACCTCGCGCCGAATCTTGAGCGTTTCCATGACCTCGCAGAACAATATGGCGATGGAGTAGGCCTCCTCGCCCGTGGAGCAGCCCGCGACCCATACGCGGATCGGCTCCTCCTCCTTGCCGTTTGCCACGATATTCGTAATGGCCTTTTCCTTGAGCACCTCGAAATATTCCGGCTCGCGGAAAAAGTTCGTAACGCCTATGAGCACTTCCTTGGCCAATATCTTCGCCTCGTCCGGCCGTTCGCCCAAATAGTCCACATACTCGGCTAAGGTTTCCTTGCGGGCTAATAACATCCGCCGCTCCACCCGTCTTAAGAGCGTGGCGCGCTTATAATGCGTAAAGTTAATGTCGCTTGCCTTTTTCAAGAGGTAATAGATGCGCCCCATCAGCTCGTCGTCGATCTCGCGCTCCGTTTTATCGAGCAGGTTCCCGCCCTTGGCGGCGATGGAGACATGCTCCAGCTCCAGCGCGATCTCCTCCGGAGTACCCAAGAAATCCACAAGCCCCGTCCGCATGGCGCTCTTTGGCATGCCGTCGAACTTGGAGTTCTCCGGGCTTTGGACGATGACCATACCATCGTTTTCCTTGACGCTCTTGATGCCGTTGGTGCCGTCGGAGCCGGTGCCCGAAAGCACGACGGCAATCGCGTTCGCACCCACGTTTTCGGCAAGCGACTGGAAAAAGGTGTCGATGGGAAGATGCAGCTCACCGCTTTTCTGTTCGTCCAAGCAAAGGCAGCCATCCGAAATGTACATGGTTTTCCGAGGCGGGATTACATACACGCTGTCCGGGTTGATCGGCATATGATCCTCGACCTGAATGACCGGCATTGTGGTGTTTTTCGACAGTATCTCGCTAAGCAGGCTTTTATAATCCGGCGAAAGATGCTGTATCAAAACGTAGGTGAAGCCCAGATCGACCGGCAACGCCGCAAGCAAGCTTTGCAGCGCCTCCAAACCGCCCGCCGACGCACCGATGCCGACAATATAAGGCTCGTCCTGCTTCTTTGCAGCCTTGATTAACGAACTATCCTTATCCATTTTCCCCTTTGTCCCTCCTAAAACCACGGCGACCATTCCTTCACAATCCAACAATACAACGTTCACAAAAAGTGTTACGACGACAAAGCCCGCCGTCTCTCGCGCGCATTTTATACCAGCAGTTGATTTACTATATTATATTGTAATTTTTGCAACAGTTCAACTACTATTTCTGCGTGCGACGCTTCCCTTTCACCAGATCGTTTCGCCGTTTTTAAAACGATAGTAGGCGTTGACAAGGCTCCTGTAGCCGCAATCCTTCAGCGTATCGTAGCGTATCGCATAATTTCCCTTGCAGTGCCGCCCGGTTGCGGCATAGCGCATATTGTCCTGAATATAAGCGTCCAGCTCCTTAAGCTCGTTGTCGCTGGTGAGCAGAGGAAAGAACCAGCGCGTCCAAGTCAGCGCGTTCGCGTCCGGCTCGTCATACAGCTTGCGGTTGACGGCGCGAATAAACGCGCGCATCACCTGCATGTCCGACGCGCCCTTTCGCCGCCCCCAGCGGTACAGCGCGCGCGCCTTGCGTCGTATCTTGCCCATGAGCTTATCGCGGCTTGCTTTTGCCAAGCCTACGCGCCCGTTTTCATATCGCACGCCAAGAAACGTCCACGCGTCGCCCGGCTGTATGTAGCACTCCTTGTCGGGGTTTAGCAGGAGCTTGCGCGCGCGCAGTGTTTGCAGGATATGCGTCTGATGCGCGCGTAAACTCGCGTCGTCCGGCGCGAACACCAATATGTCGTCGGAATAGCGCGCGTAGGCTGCGTGGGCGGAAGCAAAATGCGCGTCCATATCCGCAAGATAGAGGTTGGCTAAAAACGGGGAGATGGGCGTGCCCGCCATCACGCCGCGCTTTTCGTGCACCAACACGCCGTCGCGTATCGCCTCGTCCGCCGTAAGCAAGCGCGCAAGGAAGGCGTATAGCGGCGCGTCGTCGGAAAGCAGTTCTTGCAGCATGGGAAGCAGCAGCTCGACGTCTATGCTGTTGAAATAATCGTGTATGTCCAGCTTATACCCGTAGCGTCGTTCTGCGTCGGGCAAGCCGCACATGCGCGCAATCGCCTGCCGCGCGCCCGTATCGCGCCGGAAGGAGTAGCAATTGGGCGCAAAAGCCGCGTCGTATTGATACAAAAGATACGCAAGAAGCTTGAGCACATAGTTTTCGGCCTCCGCAAACGCGTATACCACGCGCTTTTTGCCGCTTCCATGTCTGCTGATCTCGCGCCGCGCGGGCGGCGCAAAGCAAAAGCCCGCATCCGCAATATGCGCGGCGATCTCCTTGTAGCCCTCGCGCTGGATAAACGCAAGCAAAGCCGCCGCCTCGCGCTTGGGAAGGCGCTCCAGCTTGTATTCGTAAAAGGCCCGCCATAGGCGGGCGTCGTTAAGCTTAAAGAGAAGGCTCATAGAACTCCTAATAAAAAAGAAAGGGAAAATGCTTTGAAGGCAGCAATGCTGACACCGGACTGAACGCCCGCCGGCTACCTGCACAGCCGTTTTTCGGCGTGCGCTTCGCCCCATCGCAGGTGCAATTTCTTGCGTTTCCCTTTCTTTTTTAACAATATCAGAGGAAGTTGCGTATTCTCTGCGTCACGTAGCCTCGCTCGTTGGGCATATGGGTGTAGAAATTGATAAAGGGTATGCCGGATTGCGCCGCAGCCTTTTTGGCGTTAAGGAAAAGCGTGTTGCGGTCACGATTGTGCTCCGTAATCATGATGACCGCCGCTAGCCTTCCGCCCTCCCACAGGCAGTAGTCATACGGCTTACAGGGCGCTACGGGAGAACCCAGCGCCGCCGCGTCGATCCCGCGCTGTATTTGGTAGGCGGAAAAATCGGACGCGAGTATGCCGTCCATCTCGGCGCGTATATCGTTTTGCGCCGCGCTATCGACCCGCGGTGCCGCAGCAGCAGCGCTCTGCCGTGCCTTCACGGGCGTTCCGCAGCTTGCGCAAAAACGAGCGCCGGAGGCAAGCGGCGCGCCGCAGCTTGGGCACACGGCGTTTTCGAAATTCTCCGCCGCCTGTTGCAAATTGGCGGCCACGTCATTGAGCGTGTTGGTGTGCTTCTCGATGTTCTCCTTGGCCTTGGGCGCAATGGCACCAAGCACCTTGTCCTGTACGGCAGTCTGCACCGCGTCGCCTATGCCGTCAAGTCCTTTTCGTACAAGCTTGTCGAACAGTCCCATGTGAACCCTCCTAGTATAATATTTGCGGAAGCAATTTTGAGCGTCATTCCCGATGTTCCGCA
>CAZNAL010000025.1:0-5718 GCA_964571055.1 uncultured Oscillospiraceae bacterium
GGCAGAGCTATGAGGTTCCTCCAAAAGCGATGCTTGTCGAGACAATCATGCGCAGCGTGTTTTCGCCACGGGCGGAAAACTGCGATTGCTATTCTCTGCCGGAGAACCTAAAAGACTTTTTTGATGGAAAAGAAAAGAAAAAATCGAAATGCTGCTGTAAAAGCGGTTGCTGCTAATTTGAAAGGAGAAAGAACTATGGGACTGTTCAGCAAGAAAGAAGAAAAGAAAGAAAGCTGTTGTTGTGCGGATTGCACGCCTGAAAAGATGAAACAAGCCGAAGCCCTTAAAGTAACTCTGGGCGTCAAGGTGCTTGGCTCCGGCTGTGCAAAATGCAACGCGCTTGAAGCCGCCGCAAAAGAAGCTCTCACAGAGCTTAATATGGATACGACCATCGACCATGTGACTGATTTTGCCGGGATCGCCGCCTATGGAGTTATGAGTACCCCGGCGCTTGTCGTTGACGGCAAGGTGGTATCCGTCGGAAAGGTTTTGAAAAAAGACGAAGTAATCGCCATTCTTAATAAACGCGGAGGAAATGTAAAATGAGAATGTTAGCCGAGTTCTGCCCGGACTTTGCCGCAAAGCTGGATGAATGGGACGCATTGTATGAGCAACAGCGCCCGATCGATGAAAAGACCTATCAATTCATTTGTTTTGCGCTGTCTATCAAGGGGCGCAGCGCCCCTTGCGTCAAAAAGCATTTCAAGGGTGCGCTGGAAGCGGGAGCGACCGTTGAGGAATTGAGCTATATTCTTGCACTTACTATGCGTGAAGCGGCTGGCGCTGACGATTGTTGGACGCATGATGTTCTTGGCGATTGGAAAGAGATTATTGCCGGAAACATCAAATGCGCTTGTGAGAAATAATCTATATATAGGTGTATTTGCACCCCCCTGACACGATTTGAACCCCCTAAACCATAGGGGGTTCATTTCTATCAAAATTAGCGTTCTTTGCCAAAACGATCAGAATACGAACCCCGCGTTTATATTTGTAAACGGCCTGTTCGGAATTATTCTGACAAGGGATCGCAAGTGATCCCAACAAAAAAGCGCCCGCGGAAGCTGTAAGGCTCCGCGGGCTTTCTTTATTCTTCGAACGTTCCGCCCAGCGCCGTGATTGTTTGCCGTCCTGCCTTCGCGTCGCATTGTAGGCCGTGTGCCTGCTGATACTGCGCCACGGCGTTGTTCGTACTCGCTCCGAATACGCCGTCTGCGCCGCCCGCGCCGCAATCAAAGCCCGCCGCGATAAGCGCCGTTTGCAGCGCCTTCACGTCCTCGCCCTTCATATATGGTATCGTGTATTTTAATACACGCTTGACAATCCACGCGGCGCCCGATGCCGCCGCGCCCTCGCCGTACTTCGGCCAGTATTTATCCCGCGCGATCTCGCCGCGCTCTACGGATTTAACAATAGCGTTTGCCGGAACTTCAAACTTCATGCACCATCTATTTCCTGCTTTGAACGCGCCTTGCTCCGTGTTGCCAACGCCGCGGATATACTCAACAACCGCTTTATAGTATTTTTCAAGCTCATACTTCAAATACCATAACTGTGTGTCAAGCGCGCGAAAGTCCTTTCCATTCTCCGTGCTCCACGCTTTCAGTCGTTCGTATCGGGAAGCGTGCCATTGACATATCCAGAAGCTTGTTCCATTATCGCCCGGCACGTTGTTTTGGAACGCGCTTTCCTTCTCGATGTTCGCAAGCACGCCACACGATGCCGCCGCGTTCAGCTTCATTTCATTTCGCAGGAAAGAAAAGATCGCTTCTTCGTTGCTTTTCTCCGCTGTGGCCTGCTGTTGATCCGTTTCGGCCTGTTGCTGATCCGCTGCGGCCTGCTGTTGATCCGCTGCGGCCTGCTGTTGATCCGTTTCGTCCTGCTGCTGATCCGCTGCGGCCTGCTGTTTCCCTTCTAAAATGTACTTTTCAAATATGCGCGGACGCCCGAACGCTTCCCATCCTCCGGCGTTAAGCGGCCGTTTTACCACGCCGTAGTCGCGTCCCTTGCATTCGATAACGTTAAGATCATCATCAACGATAACACCGATATGCGTGGCGTCGTCCTCTTCGTCGTCAAGGTGAAAAACCCAGTCGCCGCGCCTGCATTCCGATTTCTTGATCCTCTTGCAAGCTGCCATCAATCCGTCCGCGTTCCGATCGCCCTTCGAAAGTCCAGTCACGTTTTGCAGCCAGTACATAAGCAGGCCAGAACAGTCGAAGGCGCGCAGCACCTTTCCATATCCCGCGGCGATCTGCTTTTTCCAAAACGCATTAACGCGTTCGGCGTTCTTCGCGCTTGTTTCCCTCCGTCTGATCCACGCTTCTGTGATCTGTTCTCCTTGCTGCCCTTGCGCGCCCCAAACATAAATCGAATGATTGTCCAGTTGCTCTTCAAGGTGTTGTATAAAGCTGTTAAGTATGTTCACGGTTTATCCCTCCTGTATAAAAAAATAAGCCCCCGTCGCGCGGAAGCGCAGCAGGGGCTTTGCTGTATCAGTGGACGGCGCCGCCGCCGTTTTTGCTTTGCTGAAAGGGGGATGAGAGCAAAGCGCGATCCGGTTATTCCGCGTCGTGCGTCTTCGGAAGCGCGTAGACCGCCGCTTCGATCAATCCTTCCACGATCTTGCTCACGTCGTCCGTTGTTTCGATTCCGGCAACGGCCAAACAGTCATAGACGATCTCCGTTGCAGCTTTCTTCCTGTCTTCCGCTGCAATCTTACTTGTTTTGTAAAGCTGTTCCGCCGCTGCCACCGCTTCCGTCGCATAATCGATAATCATATCCGCAATGTTCAGCCCCGCAGCTTCCGGAAAGATGCTTTGTACGCCCTCCAGCACGGCGTCCGCCGTCTCGATCGCGCCCTTTGCTCCGGTCAGAATGCCGGAAACGTCAATCCCCTTTTTTACCAGCCGCGGAATAAGGATCGTCAGCGCAACGAATACCGCAGTGACAACCACCGCGATCGCAACCAAAACCACGTAATTTTCCATTTCTCTTTACCTCCGTTTTATTTTTGTGTTCTTTTCCTTCGTTCCGCCGCACATGCCGCAGCAAAAAGAAGAACCGCCGCGATAATCGCGACGGTTGCCATTTTTTCCGGCGCTCCGCCTGTCTGTGGGACTTCTGCGATCATTACCGTTTGTATTCCCGTGGCCGTCGTCTGCTGTAATACCGTCTGCGGCGCGAAGCTTACTGCCGCGCTTACGCTGCGATCACCGTACAGCGCCCGCCATAGCTCCTGCGCAGAAGAAGCGCTATTGATCGCGTTATCCTCCAGCGTGACTGTAAGCTTTGCGGTTGTGCTGTATAACGTCCCGTAAATGATGTAATCGCCGGTTGCGATCGGGATTCCGGAAGGGCTGTCAACCGTGACGCCTTCGCGGTCGATCCTTACCGTCATGTTCGTTGTGTCAAACCACGTCGGAATTTTGATAGATACCAGCACCGCGAAGCGCTCGTTCTCCGCGTGCGTCTTGGTGACAGGTTTTGCGATTCCCGCAAGCGCGGAAACGTAATCGACTTCCTGCGCCGTGATCTTGATGCTTCCTGCGGTCGTGTCAACCGCCGCGCTTGCAGCCGGCGCAAACGTTATAATAAGCATAAGCGCAAGCAGTACCCCGATGATCTTTTTCATGTACAACGTCAACATATTTCTGTTTCAGCCCCGCACCGTCGCAATGCGTAAGCTGTCCGGCGCGTGATATGAATCCCGCGGCCATTTTGTGAGGAATGTTGCGGCCTTCCCGCTCAATCTTCTGTATGCGCCGCGATTGCCGCATGATCGCAAGCGCGTTCCGTTTTCTCAACGTCGTATAGCCCAAGCAAAAGCAGAAGGAAACAAAGTCGATCGGGCGATTTTTGTTCCCGTCGCCTTCCCGCCGTACCTTGAACACGTTCCAGTTATCATGTAGCTTCACGCCCAGCGTTTCTTCCGTGAACTTGATAACGGCGCGCACGTCCTTATGAAGTTTCTTTTTGTTTGATCCAGTCAATACCATATCGTCCATATAGCGTACATAATGCTTTACATGAAGCGTCTGCTTTATGTACCAGTCCAACGGCGTCAAATAGAAGTTTGCGAACCATGCCGACGTATAGTTACCGATCGGCAAGCCCTCGCAGCTATCAATTATTGTGTAGATCAGCCAAAGCGCGTCCGCGTCCTTAATAATCCGTCTGAAAGCTGTTTTCAATTTGTCGTTAGGTATTGACGCATAGCAATGTACTATGTCAAGCTTGCAGGCGTATTTCGCGTTCTTCGGATCGTTAAGCGTTGCACGCTCCACGCCTTTCTGCGCGTGCTTTATGCCTCGGCCAGGCAAGCTTCCGCAATTCCAGTAATACGCGCAGCGCATAAGGATAGGTTGTAAAACGCGCATAAGCGCATGGTGTACGCATTGATCCGGCCAAAACTCCGGAACTTGAACAATGCGCGTTTTCTTGCACGCGCCGTCATGAACGGTTATGATCCTGTAATCGCTCGGAATATATGTCTTTTCCGAAAGCATTTGACTAAGCCGGACGGCGTATTCGTCCGCGATCTCAACTACTTTGCGTACCTCCGCGCGGTATGTTTTGCCCTTCGCGGCGTCGCGAATCGCGCTTTTACAGTTTTCAATATCTGTTATGCTTTTGAATAGGTTTCCACATCTTTTCATGTGTCCTTGTTTGTCTTGCGGCGTTTCGCTTCTGCTACTAAGCCGCGTCCTTTCGGCAAAATTTTTCGGCAAGCGCCGTGGATTTGACAGGGAAGTAAATCATAAAAACAAGTAGACGCGAACCCACATTCGCGTTCACGATCGACGAATCGTTGTTCGTATTCCAAGCAAGCAAACCCGCGTTCGAACCGTTGTTCCAATTACCGCCCGCGATCGCAAGACGCCAGCCCGCGCCCTGCCAAACCCGAATATATACGCGGGGGCGTGCGCGCCCCCGATCCCCCTTTAGGGCAGGAAAAGGAGACGCGAACCCACAAACGCGTACACGACCGACGAATCGCCGTCCGCAGCCCAAGCAAGCAAACCCGCGTCCGAACCGTAGTACCAACTACCGCCCGCGAGCGTAAGACGCCAGCCCACATTATACCAGTAACGATCTGAAACATACGACGTTTCCGATCCTCCGATGGCGGAAGGAAGGAGCAGCCATGGAAAATTCGCGTCACTCGCAAGCGTCTTTTGCCATCCGGAAGCCTGCGCGCATGTGAAGCTTGCCGCCATGTAATTCGTCGCTGTGTCGTCCGCGAAGTTCGCTGGATTTGTGCAAATATACGGTTTTCCGTCATATATGTTTATACCGTCGATGAACTCCCAAACGTTACCCCACGGCGATTCTACGCCCCTATAAACGATCTGCGCTTTGCCGTTTCCTCCGGCGTTTTGCTCCATGTATTCGCTGATTCCGCACGGTTTACGCATACAAACGGCATGTTTGGCGTTGAATTGAAATGATCGTAAGCCGCATCGAATATTGAAGCGTTTAGTATTTCCATCAGTTTTTGCAGGCTAAACCCCACGTTTTCGCTCGGCATATTCTCACCCCTTCACTAAATGCGTGATTTTTCTTTCGAGGTTTTTCGAAGCCGCTTCCTCGAGGCTCATACCCGAATCCACCTCGGCAACACGGCCTTTCTTCACACCCATAGCAAGCACGGCGCGTGCGATTTCGCGCACCTCCATCTTCATCCGGCGCTTTTGGCTGGAGGCCTTGCCACCCGCG
>CAZNAL010000025.1:5728-23120 GCA_964571055.1 uncultured Oscillospiraceae bacterium
GTCGCGCAGAGCTTTGCCGGTATTCGTCAGCGCTTCCTCCGCCGCCGCGATATGCGGTCGCGCATCAGTAAATCCGCCGTCGCGGTTCGCGTGTCCGTTTTCCAAAAGGTGTGTAAGCTGATAATCCGTTTTGTTGTGAACGGTTACGATCTTTTCTGTAGCGGTTTCGCTTGTTTTTTGAACGCGCCAGCCCTTCGCGTATTGCCCCTTTTTCTTACCCTTTATCTTGCGCGGCGAAGTCTTTTTAAGCTGCGCAACCGCTTCTTTGCCGACCGCCTCCACCGATTCCTTAACGCCCTTCGTTACGTCGTCCGTGTACGCCTGCAAGTCGTCCATAAGCTCCTTTTGCCAGTCTTTGCTCATGACACATTTCCCGTTTTCTCTGCGCAATGAAGTTCCATCCGATCGTCCTTTTCAAACGTCCGGTAAATTGTCAAAATTTCGCCGTCAACGATAATTTCCGTTTCTCCGCTATACTCTTCGCTCCAAACCTCGACCATGCAGGAAGGTTTAAGCCCAAGCTTGCCCGCGTTCGAAAACTCCGCCGAAGTCGCGCTTTTCACGTCCCCGATTATTTGCCGCTGCTGTGGCGTCGGAATTTCATTCCCGTCCGCGTCCTTCGTGAATGCCGCCGCGCCCACAAGTGTGATTTCTTGATCGCCCATTTATCCGTCCTCCGGCTCTGTAATATAGTCGTCGGAAAGGCTTAACGAACATTTCAAATAATCGTATGCCTTCCGGAAGCGCTCTGCGTCGTTCATATATCCGAACTCCGCTTTCATATACAGCATAACTGCGCGCGTTATCAGCGGATCGTCAACGTCTATAGGCTGGCCTGCTGTCTGCGTCTCTGTAATGATGATCCCGACATTGCGCAAGTCGGCTATTACCGCGTCGATCAAGTCGGATATTTCGTCGTCGAACGTTGTTCCGCTTTTTCGAAGCGCCAGCTTGCCTTTATCTATTAACGCCATGTCGTTGTCCTCCTTTACAGGACAAAGTAAGCGTCAACCGTCTTTCCGGCCGCTCCGGTCAAGGCGCCGTTAAGGTCGATCGTATTTTTTCCGGCGTCCGCGTTAATTGTGATCGTCGGCGCGGTCGTTTCAAGTGCGCCGCCAAGTTGCGCGAAGCAGAGCGGCTGAACGTCGAAAGCGAACGGAAGCCCCAGCCGATCGTCCCAGCCAATTTTGAAGGTCTGCGCCGACGCCTGTTTCGGAAGCGTTATCTTGTCCACCCGTTTGTATGCGTAAGCGGATTTCTTCGCCGTTGCCGCCGCGGTCAGCGCGATTTCCTCGCTGATCGCCTCGCCTGCCGCGTTTACACCCTTAATGACGATCGTTCCGGCCGTCGCCGTCGCGCTCGGCGTAATGGTGATCCCGCGGGCGCAAGGCGGCTGTGCAAGAAATTCCATTACGTCAAGGTCTTCCGTTGTCGTAGGCGCTGCCGCCGTAGCCATGCCGTCGTCGTCCGTTGCCGCGGCTTGATCCTCGTTCCAATGCAGACGCGCAACCCTCGCTTCGTCCGCCGTGATGCCGTACATATCCGTTGACAGTTTGCCTATATATCTTTCTGCCATGCTTGTATCCTCCTAAATACGAAAATAGGGCGCATCGATCAATGAACGATACGCCCGCGGTTAGTTCAAGCCCCTACAGCGTAGCAGCGCCCTTTACGAAAGCGCCTTCGTCGGCCACGTCGCTGTCGAAGATCGCAGTACCGCGATAATCAATGGCGTTGTAGGTAAAGCCGCTATGCTCCGACGCCTTGACATTGATTTCCTGCGAAAGATTGCCGACGATCATTTTGAAATTTCCGAAGAAAATATCACCCGCGTCCACTTCGTCGCTGAACATGACCGGATAACCGTAGATCGAATATGCGCCCGCGCCGTCGCCGCGCAGAATAGGCGCTTTCGAATCGTCGCGGATCGGCGCAATGTCCGTCCACAAAGTCGATCTGTGCATAAGGAACTTTGCTTTACGCGCGTGCCTGCTGGGAAGATAGCTGATAAGCTCCGCGATCTCCGCCGCTGTCGGCTTTGCTCCGGCGTAGTCAACGCCATTCGTGCCGTCCACATAGGTCAGCGCGTCAACGCCCTTCGGCTGGTTCGTGCCTGTGCCTTTTACAAGGAAATATTCGATCGCAAGCGCTATCTTCTCGGACAGCATATCGACCAGCCAGCTTTCGAAGGCGTTCACGCTCATTGTGCGGACAGTCTCGGAAATACGAACCAGCTTTACGATTTCATAACCGCCAAGGTGGATAGATACCAGCGTATCGTACTGGACATGATCAATTATTATATGTGCTCGCAGAACATGCACGTCGTCAAGGCTAACACCAAAAATGTCATCCTTTATGGCACGGCGATACAGGACGCGACAGCAAAAAGCGCGGCGGACGTCGACCTCAATGAATTCATAGACACCGCGAAAGCCTTTGTCGATGCCGGGAAGCCCGCGCTCTTTTCTTTTCAGTATTCTGCAGGCGGCCACGCCATCGTGCTTTGCGATTACGCGGAAAACACGGTCGTATCCGACGGCATCCTATTTAAGCTCTACGATGAAAATGATCGCAGCGCCGAGAAAGCAACCGGCTATCCGCGCTATAGCTATCTGGAGATCATGAAGGACGGTACGGAATATAAAGCGAGCAAGGAGTTTGTGAAGCTTTTCACCTTCGATTATTCGGGTTCTGCTGACGGAAAAACGAAAAATTACACGCACGCCACCAGCACGAAAGACATGTACGCAGAGCACGATCTTTCGAGCTTTAGCGTTACTGACATGGCCAACGTCAACAAAGCGCTCAACATTCACAATGACGGAGCGCCCGCGCCGGTAAGCACCGATCCGGAATTCCGCTTTCAAAATATCCAAAGTACCTATGGGAATTACCTGCTCAAGCCCTTTATAAAAACGTCGGGTGACGTTAAAACCTATGCGGATGAGAGCGGAAGCTTTTATTATGGCGCGAACGTCGCGGGGGTTCCTATCCCCGTCAACGACGGAAGCGATCCGCTTAATTATTACAGCAACATGAAGAATTTCCGCTATTCCGCTAGAAATGAGCTGGGGGATGTGAATAGCCGCATTGTGGATTTGACCGTTGTACACAATACCGAAGGTAAGTTTAATGGCGCACCACTGCCTTTCCACGGCTACGACGTGGTCACCTCCTGCGGGAAACTCGCGGATTTCATCGTGAGCAAGGATAACGCCGACGGTTCGGGTGCGTTTTCCTATGTCAACGGCACGAGCGTAGGCACCGTCAGCTTTGACGCTGCCGCGCGATTGTCTGGGCTAAAGAGCGCATGCACCGGCGGCGCCGGAGATGTGACGCTGTTTTGCGGCAGCTACGGAAACGGCGTGGATTTGGATATGTTCGCGCTCTACGGCATGAGCGACTTCAAAGAGCTTACGATCGATTCTTCGGATCCCAATAGCATCCTGCTGGAATTCGATCAGTTCCCCGATCAGATGGGGCTGCAATTCTATAAAGGCGCGCGCATCAGCCGCGAAAACCTGCTGCTTAGAAGCGACGATAGGGAGAATGACAAGTGGGTGAAAATCAAAACCGAGGAAAATCCCGATACGCAGGAGATCGAGGTTTCCGTATGGTCCGGCAAGGACGTCGGCGGCCAACCGCAATTTAGCAGCGACCCCGATTACACCACCAAGCTCCAGCGGCGCGACTACAGCACAAGCGCCGGCAGCGGCGGCTTGAACACCGTCGCGGGCGATTACGCGCAGCTTGGCATCATCGAGGGCGAAAACGGCACATGGGCAGGCGGCGATTACACCCTCCGCGTCAACGCGCCCTTCAGCGAGTACATCAGCACCTCTGTGGACAACGTGCCCGTGCCCGGCGACGGCCTGATCGTCACGGAGGGCAGCACCATTGTAACGCTCAAGGAAGCCTTCCTTGCGACCCTTACGCCTGGCGTGCATGTGCTGCGCGTGCAGTTCAAGAGCGGTTACGCGCAGACCACCTTTACCGTGGGCGGCGCGAAGCTTTCCACAGCCGCCGTGCCGGCGCTGCCAGCAACGGGTGCGGGCGGCGTCCCGGCGATGGCGCTTCTATGCCTGCTTTCGGGGCTTTTCGTGTACGCGCTGCGAAAAAGGCGTGCGTAAACGCGGGTTCGGTTATCGACAAAGGTCATTCGACCTTTGTCGAGGTTTCAATTTGCAACTGTTCACTTCGTTCACGGGCGTTGTAAATTGCAGGGAAAGCCTTGCGCGGCAAGGCCAGCCGAATCTGACGCGCACAAGGTGAATTGCCGCATAGCGGCAAGAGAAGGCACCCTGGGGGGTGTCGTCAGATTCGGAAGGAAGGTAAGGGGTGCGCCCCTTAACAATCCCCAAAGAAGATTGTCGATGGTCTGAGGCGCTCCTCACCGGAGCGCCTTTCTTTATTTATCGGCAAGCATATCGCGTACGTCGGGTACGCCCGCGAGCGGCTACATGAACATGATGACGAGAAGCATACTCGTCATGCACACATCCAAGGCTACAGAAACGGCCAGCATATTGCCTACGACAGCGTCGGAGAGCCTTCCGCCATCCCGTATATACATGTGGATAACGTTCAGCGCGGCGTACATGCACCGGACGGAGCCGCTTATATCCAAGCTGCCAAAGCCCTTTCGTGTATTAAGGTAATCATCGGCTTCCACAATATCCCGCACGATCGTCTCCGCGTCCATATTCAGCATGGCAAGCAAGCCAAGAGACGCCACCTCTTGTCCGACGCCCAGCGGATGCTTGGCGGCCTTCAAAGCGTCGTATAGCGTTTCGACCCGCCTGCACTTTTCCTCCGCGCTGCTTGGGCTTAGCGAGAGCACATGGCAAAGGGTCTGCACGGCGTTGGCGTTGACGCCGCCGAATTTCTCTTTTAAGACCGGGTAGCAGCGTTCCGCCTCGAGAATCAGCGCGTCGGCGTCCGCGCCGGATACGGCCAGCAAAGCCGCGAACGGTATATCCTCGTCCGCTGTAAGCCATTTGTGCGCTTCCTTCATGCGCGCGTATATATCGTTGGTTGTTTCCACGCAGCGCGCCGCGTCCTTGGCGCCGCCGTGGTCGCAGAGTATCATCGCCGCGAGCAGCTTGTATTCGGAGCCGATCCATTTGCTTTTGTTCAATTCTTGATAGATCGCGTCCGTGTTCAGATAGTACCTTTCGGGGTTTTCCGCAACCGACATCTTGCAAAGCAGGGGCAGCTTGATATTGCCGCGATACTCCGAAAGCGCGCCGGCATGCTCCTTGAGTATGCGTTCGCATGCCTTTAACGCGTCGGCGTCGGCCGCTTGATCCTGTCCGATCAAAAACATGCTTCCTGCAAGCGCCATCAGCGGATCGTCCCACTTGAACGCATGCTTGATTACATCGCGATTTTCAACGAATTGTTCGCATATGCTCTGTAACGCCGTATTCATATTCGTTCTTCTCCCTTGTGTAATATATGTATAAGTATATATGAAAAACGTACGGCGCGCAATAACCACGCTTTTTCACGGCGCTTTGGCAAAAACACCGCGGTTTTTTGCGCCAGACGGACGAAATTTCCAACGCGCAGCCTGCAGGAAGGACGCAAGCGCCGCTGTACAGGCGGCGCGATCAATGATATACTACAGCAAATCAACAAAGACTGTGCGGGTCGGGAAGGGGACCATATGAAGAAACGATATTTGCTTTTTATTCTATTCGCATTGCTGCTTACGGCTTGCGCAGCGAAAACCCAAGTCGTTGCCGCGCCCACCGTACAAACGCCCGCTGTGGCTGCGCAAACGCCGGCTCCACAGACGCAGGCGCCCGAGGAAACGCAGCCGCCTGCCGAGATGCAGGGAGAGGCCATACCCGAGGCGCAGGCGCACGAATTCACAAGCGTGCTGCTTCGGGCGGGGGAAAGCTGCGAAGTCGATCTTGACGGCGACGGACGGCTTGAAAAGGTCAGCCTTGAAACCATTGAAAACGCGCCGGACGCGGAGGAGGATGAGACGATTTATACCATGCGTGTATACGGTGCGGATGGAAACAGCGACTCCCGCGAAGGCGAAACGTATACCTATGACGCGGGCGTGCTCATTGCCGATATGGATGCGACGGATGGCAAGCTGGAGCTCTTTTTCTCCGTGGTCTACGAATCGGACGATTACAGCACCTCCTGCCTGCGCTATGAAAACGACGTGCTCCACGAGCTCGATTTTGAAGCCGATTGCTTTGGCGGACGCATATCAAGCGTGCGCGCCGTAGCGTTGAAGGAGGAAAACGGGCACGTTACGCTGAACGCAAGCGTGGATGTGCTGGGCACCTATGGCGCGGAGCGTGAATTTATGCTCATGAACGACGTACTCGTTCCGGTTTCGTATTCCGATTGGCATATCAACCCCAATCACGAGCTTTCCGACGCCGAGCTTTGGGCATACCGCGCGTTGGAGGTGAAAAAGCCGCTGCCCGTTTACCTTACGGGGAAGGATACGCTGATGCAGCTTTCGCCCGGCGTAAAGATCATCATCACCGGAACGGACGCTTATTCCTATGCGGATTTTGTCACCGTAGACGGTACGACGGGCAGGATCATGCTGCAAAAACCTTCCGCGGACGAATGGGGCTGGTATATAGAAGGCGTTCCCGAGCGGGAGTATTTTGTAAACGAGCTGCCATACGCGGGATAGAAACCGCGTTTGCGGCATAGCCGTTAGATTTGCACGATCCCCCGCATGCTTCGGCATCCTACCGAGGCTTGCGGGGGATCGATGGTTTTCTATATTTTGTTACCCTATCGTAAACGGTTATTGCGGAGATTTGTATCTCCGTCCTTCGCGTTTGCCGCAAAAAGCTATAGCCGCAGAGGCGAGAACCCAAGCGCAAAGCGCAAAGCAAAGCCGCGACCCGTCGCCGGTGGCGGGCACGTCAACCCGCGCGGCGGCTTTTGCGGCCTTTTTGAATTGCAGGCTCCCGTGCCCGTTTGTAAAATAGACATGCAGGAAATGCGTTCCCTCATCAAGGGAATCGTAAATATCGTCGTCGAGCCGCAGCGTGACGCCGCCGTCGGGAGAAGCGTCGATAAAGTAGTCGTTGTCCTTTTGCAGCGGCTTGCCGTTGAGCTTTACGCCGGCGAAATCGTTCGCGTCGCAGTCGGCGATGGCGAAGCCTTCGCCGGGATCCAACACGTCGTTTGCGGCGCTTTCAAGCGAAACAAGGAATTCAAAAATGGCGGGCTTATCCGAAGGCGTAGAGGGCGCATAATCCGTGCGCGTATCCGGCGTGGAGGAAGGAAGCTCGTTGATCTTGATGATTTTCTTTGCATCGTAGCGCGTGGTGGAGAGGTTATTGTAGATCAAAAGCTCGTGTCTTTCCAGCGCGCATTGCGCGTTTACCGCTGCGGCTTCGACATGGTTCGTCTTTCCAAGGCCGAAATCGTATTTGAGCGCACAGTCTCCTGTCGCTCTTGCCGCATACAGACAATTCTCATCCGGGATAAGACCGTATTCCGTATCAAGGGGGTTGTTGTTCAAACTGATCAGGTTGCCCTCGTTTGGATCAAAGAAAATCTCATATAAGGTTTTGTTTTGTCTGTAATCCGCATACACGTTTTTGAGCCACGCATATTCTACGGTCAGCTTGTCCGTATAGGTGTTCCAGAAATCGGTGTTGACGGCGTCAAACGAACCACCGTGCTTGACGAGCCCCTTGATGTTCCAGGCGTTGAGAAGGCCGACGCCGTCATCCTCTTGGGGAATGACCGCGCGCGAGACATAGGCGCTGAGCAGCTTTTCATGTCCCGGTATCTGGTAGTAGCGCACATTGTCGGCGCGCATTTTGACCGTCATGCGCACAGACATAGCCTGTACTTTGTCGATCTGTTCGTTCAGAAGATCAAGGCGCGCGCTGAGCGTTTCTCTTTCCGATTCCGGAAGCTCCTGCATGCGGGCGACCAGCGAAAGCTTGTCCACCATCGTTGCGGCGGTATACTGCGAAAGGGCGTTGCTTTGGAAGTCCGCCCGGTACGCATAGCCCTGATGCTCCCACGGGAAGGTAAGCTTCTGCCATTCGTCGTACAGCGTGAAAAGATCGGCATAGGGTTTATCGTCCATCATGGTCGAATAATTCATTGTCAAAAGCGAGCCCAGCGAATAGGTCAGCTCGTCGAATTTGCAGATCGAACCCAGCGCCACATCGCCCGCGACGTCATGCACCAGTATCGTTTTGCGGCGTGCGGCTTTTTCATCCGCGGTAAGGCTTCCGCTGGAATCCACATTGCGAAGCGCGTTGTAATAGGTCTGTATCGTTCCCGCATTGTTCGCCTTAAAGAAATCGTTGATCTCCGCTATGACAGACGCCTTGACCATCTTATTTTGCAGTGCCCCTATCTTGCTCGAAAGCTCGCCTTGCTTGGCGAGCATAGAGCTTATTTTGTCCAGCAGCTTGCCGTTGGCGTCGCTTTTGGGTAAGGCAAAGCTGAAAAAAACGTCCGCGCCCCATACCAGCGTTTTTTTAGGGTCTGGCAGACTCTTTAGAAGATCGAGGCTTTCGCTGATCACCTTTTGCGCGCTGATGTCGCCGGAAGCCGTAGCCTGCAGCGCGCCGTCCGCCGCCATGGCGGGGCGCGAAACGGTCAGACAGCATGACAAAACGAACAAAAGGGAAAGAAAACCGGATAACAGGCGTTTTGAGCAAGGCATATTTTACCTCTAAAGACAACGGGTCTTTTCCTTGGTTGATTTTATGATAACACATAGTATAACACCTTACGCGCCTATTTGTAACGCGGTATTTCAAGAAACAGGGAAGCGTTTGTAAAAGGCGCCGCGCAAGGTCGTTGGGTTTACATGCGTTGGCAAATCGGATATGATAACAATCATCATGAGGTTATAGCATTTTTTGTTGCGTTCGAGGTCGGCTATGAATGAAGAGCTTATCAACAGGAGCATCGACTATATCATCCAAAACATGGGTGAGGATTTGACCGTGGAGGACGTCGCGGCGCATTTTCACTTTTCGGCGTCCTATTTTTCGCGGCGCTTTAAAGAGGCCACGGGGGAGAGCGTATACGAGTTTATCAAGCGGCTGCGGATGGAGCAGAGCGCCGTGGACATCAAGCTTGCGCGGAACCGGCAGATCACCGACATCGGCTTGGACTACGGTTACAGCGCGTCCAACTACAGCAGCGCGTTCAAAAAGCAATACCGCGTTTCGCCGGCGCGCTTTCGCAAGGCCGCCGCGGTGGGGGAAATGGCCAATCCTTTTTACCCGGAGGGGCATTCGGTGTTCGGTACGTTTGCGGAGTACGACAAGAAAATAGCCGTTTCGACGCTTGCGGACAGGACGGTTCTATACGAATGGGTCGTGGGTAACTATATAGACCTAAAGGATAAGTGGCCGCGCTTTGTCGAGCGGTACCGCGATTCTATCCGCGCGGACACAGTCTATATTGAGCGCTTCTACAGCGATCCCACCATCGCTGACACGAACGCCTGCGTTTACGACATTTGTATAACAACGGACGCGACAGGAGATCACGAAAACCAAACCGTCATCGAGGGCGGAAGGTATGCGATGTACCATTACGAGGGGCTGATACGCGACATTTTCTGCGCCGTGCAGGGCGTGTTCAGCGTATGGCTTCCCCACAGCGGGTACACGATGGACAAGCGCTACGCGCTCAACATCTACCCGCGCATCGACGCAAAGAGCGAATCCGTCGTGATGGATCTGTGTATACCGGTGAAATAGGGCGGAAATTCAGAAGTTTTGCATGGCGCTGCGTTTTATAATAGCGTCAATAAGCAAGGCGCGCTTATCAAAAAGCGGCCTGCGATCAAGACGGAAGGCGGTAAGCAAATATGTACGACATCAGAAAAATGCAGGAACAAGCGCTTGTTGACGCCATAGAAAAACGCGCGGACGCGGAAACGGCGCGCGGCGTCGTGTGCGGAAAAGACGGGACGGAGCCCGACGCCGAATGGGTGGACGCCGCCATGGAGCGGCTGGAAAACAGCTTTGACGAGGATACCGTCAAGCGCATTCGCATGGATTGCCAATGCGGCTACGGCATGGAGGAAAAGATCGCGCTGGTCAAGGAGCTCATGGCGGGCGCTTCGAGCATGGAGACGTTTGCCGGCTCCGAAAAGGCGCACGCGGCGGGGCTGTATTGCGAAGACGGCGAGCTTTACCTTCAGTTCGCGTTTTGCCCGTGCCCCATGCTTGCGAAGGTGCAAAAACTGCGCACAAAAACATGGTGCCATTGCAGCGCCGGTTACAGCAAGGCGCTCTTTGAAAGCGCTTTTGGCTGCGCCGTGGACGTTGAACTGCTAAAGAGCATCAAGGCAGGCGACGAAATCTGCCTTATGCGCATCACGCCCTCGCAGCGCGTGTTCGCGTAAAACGGCGATACGCATTAAAAACAAAAACGCTCCTATACGGGGCGTTTTACGCGCTTTATCCCGTAGCGGCGGTATGCTATAATCAAATACACCCCGCGCGACGATATGCGGGGACGTGTGTGAACGCAAAAGGATCGAGGGAGGAACCAAACATGGATGTGGCAACGCTGGTGGCGTCGCAGCGCGCATACTTTCAAAGCGGGAAAACGCTTCCCGTCGAATATCGCATCGAGATGCTCAAAAAGCTGCGGGAGGCTGTGGCGCGGCAGGAGGCGGCCATCGCGGCGGCGCTCAAGGCGGATCTTAACAAAACGCCCTTTGAAGCGTACATGACGGAAACCGGCATGGTGCTTGACGAGCTTGGATACGCGATCAAGCATACCGCGTCTTGGGCGCGGACGAAGCGCGTGCGCACGCCGCTTGCGCAGTTTTCCGCGCGCAGCTTTATAATGCCCGAACCCTACGGCGTGGCATTGATTATGTCGCCGTGGAATTATCCCTTCTCGCTTTGTTTAACGCCGCTCATCGGCGCGATTGCGGCGGGCAACTGCGCCATTGTCAAGCCCTCCGCCTACGCGCCCAACGTCAGCCGTTTGCTTGCGACGATGCTTGGCGCGCTGTTCCCGGCGGACTACGTCGCGGTGGTCGAGGGCGGGCGCGAAGAAAACAAAGCGCTGTTGGAGCAGCGCTTCGACTACATTTTCTTTACGGGCAGCGTAAGCGTAGGCAGGTATGTGATGGAATGCGCGTCCCGGAACCTTACGCCCGTGAGCTTGGAGCTGGGCGGCAAAAGCCCGGTGATCGTGGAGAAAAGCGCGGATATCCCTTTGGCCGCCAAGCGCGTCGCCTTCGGCAAGTACCTAAACGCAGGGCAGACCTGCATCGCGCCCGATTATGTGCTTGTGCAGGCGGAAATACGCGACGCGTTCGTCGCGGCGGTCAAGGAGGCCGTGGCGGCGTTTTATCCAAACGACGATTCTACCGCCATGGCAACGCTTGTTAACGACAAGCATTTTGCCCGCGTGATGGGGCTTATAAAGCCGGAAAAGGTCGTCTTTGGCGGCGGGGGCGACGCGGTGCGGCGCTTCATCGAGCCTACGCTCATGCAGGATGTGACGTGGGACGATCCCGTGATGCAAGAGGAGATATTCGGTCCCGTCCTGCCCGTTTTGACCTATACGGATTTAGACGATGCGCTTCAAAAGATCATCGCGCGCCCCAAGCCGTTGGCGCTCTATCTGTTTACCGGGGACAAGGCTGTGGAGAAGAAGGTGCTCTCCCGCGTGTCCTTTGGCGGCGGCTGTGTCAACGATACCATCATCCATGTGGCGACGCACCATATGCCCTTTGGCGGCGTGGGGGATAGCGGTATGGGCGGCTATCACGGTAAGCGCAGCTTTGATACGTTTACGCATTATAAAAGCATCGTCAAAAAGCACACCTTTATGGATATGCCGATACGCTATCTTCCCTACACGCCGCTGCACGAAAGGCTGCTGCGCCTGTTTTTGAAATAGGCGCTAAAGAAGCAGCACGCGCGTGGCGATATGCTCCTGAAAAGCGCGGTCATGCTCCACAAAGAGCATGCTGGGGGAAAAGCCCTGCAAAAGCGTTTCGATCTGCATGCGCGAATATATGTCGATGAAGTTGAGCGGCTCGTCCCAAAGGTAGAGATGCGCCTTTTCGCAAAGGCTGGCGGCGATAAATACCTTTTTCTTCTGCCCGCCGGAAAAATCCGCCATGTCCTTATCAAACTGCGCGCGCGAAAAATCCATCTTGCGAAGTATGGCCTTGAACAGGCTCTCGTCGATACGGCGCTCCCGTGCGTAATCCGAAAGCAGCCCGCACAGGAAGGACGTATCCTGTGGCACATAAGAGATCACAAGCCCTGAAGAAACGCTCACAACGCCCGTGTGCGGTATGCTTTCGCCTAGGAGCAGCTTTAAGAGGCTGCTTTTTCCGCTGCCGTTTTTTCCCTCCAGCGCGATGCGCTCCCCTTGCCGCACCTCAAGGCTGATATGGCTGCAAATTTCCCGCGCGCCGTAGCATACGCGCACGTCCGAAAAGGCGGCGAGACGGTCGGCGTGAAAGGGCAGGGGCGTGAGCTTGAGCGCGTCCGCCGTCTCGGCGTTTTGAAGGAGCGCCGCCTTTTGTTCGATAGCCTGCTTCTGCCGCGCTTCGATGGACTTGGCGCGCTGCATCGCCTTGGCGGCGTTGTGCCCGACATGTCCCGCGTCCGGCTTCAATCCCGCGATCTTAACGCCTTTTTTCGCGCTTTCCGCCTTATCCGACCATGCGGCCGCGCGCCGCGAGGCGGCCTGTAAGCGCGCCACGTCTTTTTTCAAACACGCCTGTTGGGAGCGCTCGAAAGCTTGCTGCCGTTCAAAATTCTCCATCCAAGAGGAAAAACCGCCGTTTTGCACCTCGATATTCGTTCGATTGATGGAGAGAATATGATCCACGCACGCGTCTAGGAACATGCGGTCATGCGATACCAATATGAAGCTTTTTTTGCGCCTAAGATAGCTTGCGACCACCTTGCGCGCCGCCGTATCCAAATGATTGGTCGGTTCGTCAAGCAGCAAAAAGCGCGCGTCGTTCAAAAACAGGGCGGCGAGCAGCGCTTTGGTGCGCTCGCCGTTGGAGAGCGTTTGGAAGGGCTGTGCAAGCGTCGCGGGCTGCACCTGTAAAAAGCCAAGCTCGCGTTCCACCTCCCAGTCCGCCGCGCCGGGGCATATGCGCCGCAGCACCTCGCGCGTGCAGGCGGACGCGTCCTCCACAGGATAGGGAAAGTAATCGAATTGTACAGGCGCTTCGATCTTTCCCTCGTACGCGTGCATTCCCAAAAGAAGCTGCAAAAAGGTGGTTTTGCCGCGCCCGTTTCGCCCAACGAAGCCCAGCCGCCAGTTTGTATCGATTTGAAAGCTTACGTTTTCGAATACGGCGTCATAGCTGCCCGGATAGGAAAACGTAAGATGCTCTACTTTAATCATCGCCATAGCCGCGATCCTCCTTTGCATAACAAAAAGAGCCGCAGGAAGGCATATTCCCGCGACCCGCACTACCGCAAACAGACAATCGACCTCGCCAACGGCGGGGACGCTGCGTATGGTTTACAAAGGGTCAAGATGATGCGCTTTCCTGCTCCGGCGCAAGCCTAACACGCGGCTTAAAAAGCCGCGGTATCACCGCGCCCTGTTTCTTTAGCAGGTAAAGCCTCTCATCCTTTCACGTCCCCTCGTTTGTGTTTGTTATAGTTTATCACGGGGCATGGGAGAATACAAGGCGCATTTCTATCGTTTTACTTGCGCTTTCATAGACTGACCACGTATAATAAATACCATAAAATTGCGGATATTGGAAAATGATGTCAATCCCAATAACCATTGCGGGAGAGCTTTTCATGCGGAATGAAACGAAAAAAAGGGCGTTTGCTACGCGAGCGGCGCTGCTGACCATACTTGTGCTTTGCGCGTCACTTGCGGGGTGCGGACCGGATCCGACTGCCGCCGTGGAGGCGCGCGTCGCGGAGGAAACCATGAAGCAGGCGCAGGAGCAGACGCATAAAACGCTGCGCGTGGGCGTAAAAAACTCGGTACGCTACTTTGGCTTTCAGGACGTCATGACGGGCGAGTTTTCCGGGCTGGAGGTGGATTTGGCGTACATGCTGGCGGAGGGCATGGGCTACGATTCGGTGGAGCTGGTGAGCGTCCGCGCGGACGAGCGCGCAAGGCTCTTGGAAACGGGGCGGCTGGACTGCGTAGCCGCGACCTTCACCATCACGGAGGAACGCAAGCGCACCTTGGATTTTTCCACGCCTTACTATATAGACCATACCGCGGTGATGGTGCGCGGGGAGAGCGAAATCGACAGCGTTGCGTCGCTTACGGGAAAGACGGTCGCGGTGCAGCGGGGCGCTACGGCGTCTGCAGCCATCGTGGGAGAGTTGATTCGGCAGGGCGCGATACCGCCCGGGATATATAACGCTGCGACCTTTGATCCCGAGACGTGGACGGAGGGTGTGACCTTTATGGTATGCAACGACGCCGCCACGGCGAACGCGGCGCTGCGCGAGGGGAAGGTGGACGCCTTCGCCACGGATCGATCCATATTGATGGGGTATGCGCGCACGGAGGATAGGATACTGCCAGAGAACCTCATGCCGCAGCTCTATGGCGTGGCGACGCTGAAGGGATCGCCCCTTACAGCACAGATCGACGCGCTGATGACGGGCTGGAAGGCCGACGGGACGCTGGAGGCGCTGCGCGCGAAGTACGGCGTATGAGCATCGGGAGGGATACGGCGATGCAGGGCGATACACGAAAAATCAGAAACAAGCTTTACGCTACATTGCTCGTAGGCGTCGCGGCGGCGGTGGATCTCATTATGGCGTCCTATACCATGATCGTCTCCTTGTGCGCGCAAAAGAGCAAGGAGGATTCCTTGTACGAAATACAAACGGCGGTGGAGCAGATCGCAAAGAACCGCGCGTCGGCGTCGGAGCTGGACGCGCGCTTCAATTCGTCTATTCAGGCGCAGACCAACACGCTTGCTATCCTCTTTTCCTTGGGCGATCAGCTTCTAAGCGAGGAGGGCGTGCTGCAATGCGCCCAAAACGGCGGCGTGGACGATCTGTTTGTGCTCTCGGAAAGCGGCGAGGTGATCCAAAGCGCGCACGCGGTTTTGAACGCGGAGGGCGAAGCGCTCCGCTATGAGAAGGGCGGCGTGCTGCCCGCGGTCTTTTCCGCGGACGAAAGGAACAGCCTGCTCTCCGGCACCGAAACCTTTTTGGTCAATCTGAAAACCTATGTCACCAAAGCGCAGTACCATCCGCTGGAAGCGGAAAGCGAAGGCTTTACCAAGCGCTATTATAGCAAATCCTATCAAAACGGAAACGTCGTTGTGGCGGCAAAAAACACGGTGCAGCTTGAAAAAAACGCCGCCTTTCAGACTTCCGCCGGCAATGTGCTAAAGAAGGTGACGCTGGGAACCAACGGCTTTGTGTTCGCCGTCTCCGAAACGGAGCGCGTCATACTGTATTATCCGGACGACGCCTATATCGGCATGACGCTTGAAGAGGCGGGTATCCCGGACGCGTGCGTGAAAAACGGCTTTTCCGGGGAAATACATATAGGCGAAACGCGCTATTTATGCAATACGGTACGGGGTTGGGACGGCGCGATGGTCATTTCCGCCATACCCAGCGGCGACGTCAGCAACGAGAATAGCGCCGTGACGCTGTCGGTGCTTTCGGTAACGTCGCTGCTGCTCATTTCTTACGCGTATTTTCTCAAGAAGTACAGCTACCAAAGAGGCGTAACGCCGGATAAGCGTCCGCTTGGGAAAGAGCTTTATATCAACAAGAACATTCTGCAAAAGTTGCTGCCGCTGACGGCTATCATGGTCGTGGCGGCGGCGCTGGGCATCGTGTACGCACAGGCGCTGCACGCCATATCCGAACAGGCGGTGATGGCGCAAGCCGGTATCGACAATATCAAATCGTATCTGGAGACGAATGAGGAGCGGGCGGAAGCGCTGACGGCGGAATATAACGACGCGTATCTGAAAAAAACAAGGCTTTTGTCGCTGTTATTGGAAAAGAATCCCGCGCTGCTTGTCTGCGACGAATCGCCGGAGGCGACGGATCAAATGCATCTTCACCAGGACGGCGCGCGCACCGTGGCGTTTAGCGGCGTGCTGCAAAGCATATGCGACACCATGCATATCGACGCGATCTACGTGTATGGCGAGAAAGGGCAGTCCATCTGCACCAATACAGAATACTGGTACTATCCCATCGAAATGCGGGACGAAAGCGCGCAAAGCTACGCGTTTTCCGCCATCATCAGGGGGTATAAGGATTCCTTCGTGCAGGATGCGATGCTGGACGATACGGGCAATATGCTGCAATACGCGGGCTGCGCTTACGCTTATTACGACGATGCGGGCGCGCGGCATAACGGGCTTGTGCAGATCGCCGTGCAGCCGGAGCGGCTTGCCCAAGCGCTCGAAACCACAAAGCTTGCCTATCAGCTTCGCAGCATGCGCATCGGGCGGAACGGTTTTTTCGGGGCTGTGGACGCGAACGATTTGACCGTATCCTATTCGCCCATCGCCGACGCGGACGGAAAGCGCGCCGTGGATATAGGCTTTACGGAGGAAAGCTTCCGGGACGGCTGGAGCGGCTTTGCCCGCATCAGCGGCTTTGAATACTATATGACCTGCACAAGAATAGGCGACAATTTTGTGTACACCTTGATGTCGCTTAGCAACCTTTATGCGCTGGGATACGCGATTGCGCTTTATACGACGCTGTTTAACCTGCTGTTCGCTCTCGTGCTGCTCTGCGCCGCCATCTTTGGCCGCAACCGCGACGACGCGCTCTATTCGCTTTCCGAGGGGAAGCGGCTGGGCAACAGATCGATCTTTGAGCTGGTTACGGCGGATGGCGACGTCAAGCGCGTCGCCTCGGCGCGCAGCCGTTGGGAGGGAGAAACGGTGCCGTGGGTGGAGAAGAACCCGGATCAGAGGCTGCTCTCGCTGCTTAGCTTCCTGCTTGGCGTTGCCGCCGTCGCGCTTTGCGCCGTGTTTGTAGGCGCGGGTAAGCTCTTTGGCAACAACAGCATCTTGGGCTATATCGTAGCGGGCAACTATGATCGCGGCGTGAACATCTTTTCCTTGACCTGCTGCGCTATGATTCTAATTATGGCGGTGGTGATAGCCAATCTTGCGTCCCGGGTGATACGAACGGTATCCGTCAATCTCGGCACGCGCACGGAAACGATCGGGCGGCTTTTTAGCAGCGTGATTCGCTTCGTCACGATTCTTTGGGGCGTGTTCCGGTCTTTGATGCTGCTGGGGGTGGACGCGACGTCGCTGCTTACCTCCGCCGGGATACTGACGCTCGTGATCGGCCTTGGCGCGCAAAAGCTGATCGCGGATTTCCTCGCCGGTATTTTCATCGTTTGCGAGGGCTCCTTCCGGGTTGGCGACATCGTTACCATCGGC
>CAZNAL010000026.1:0-11673 GCA_964571055.1 uncultured Oscillospiraceae bacterium
GAAAAACCACTATGGATTTTTTATTAAGTGTCCAACTTCATTTTACAATCGACCGGTAAAATTTAAATAGGTTCGTTTAAGCTTTCACGCGTCGAAACCAATGTGTTGGTACGCTTCGTTTTACAGTGAACAGGAGGACAAAATGAAAAGGATTTACGCGCCTGTCATCGCAGCGTTGTTGCTTGTATCCCTGCTTCTTTGCCTATTTGCTTGCGCTCCCGCTTCGCAGCCTGCCGTGCAAGCGGCGCAGGCTGCCGCGCCCGCGCCGGCAAAGCCGAACGCCGTCGAGCAGACGGAGCCGCCCGTCACGCTGCGGATAGGCAGCTGCTGGTCGGATTGCCGCGCGCTTGAATGGGCTGCCGCCGCGTTTAAGGAAGCCTATCCGAATTGCACGGTGGTCTACGAATACCTACAGGGCGATTACAACGAAACGTTGCTCGAAAGAATGCAGTCCGAGGGCGACGATAGAATCGATCTTTTTATCACGACCACCAACATTCAGGAGGGACACGCGCTCGTTGACAGCGCGCTCGACCTTATGAATCGCGAGGATTTGGATCTGTCCGAAGCCTTTCCAAGCTTGATCGAAAACTTTAAGTACATCGAGCCCGACGGCTCTCCCGCGACAAAGCTTTACGCCATCCCCTTGGGCGCGCAGATGCGCGGTCTGTTCATCAATGTTACTTTATTAAAGCAGGTCGGGATCGAAAAGGCGCCCGCCAATCAAGCGGAGCTTCTATCGGCGTGCGCGAAGCTGAAGGAAGCGGGCTATATACCCTTCCATGGCGATCCCGGCGTGTTCGCGCAGCAGCTTCTTTATCCTTGGATATGCAATCAGGTCGCAAACGCCCCGGATTATCAGAAGGCCTATACGCTCGTAAACACGCGCGACGTTGCGGGAACGGAGCTTTTCCGTGAAATCTACGACTTCATGTACACGCTTGTTGAAAACGGGTATTACGATTATTATTACGCCGCGAATACGCTGGAGCTGTGCAAGAATTCCGCGACGGAGACCTACGCGCGCTCCCTCTTGAACATCGTGGAAATCAAGGACGCCAAAGGCGAGGGAACCGGCGAGTATGCCATGGCGGAGGGTGTTGGGCAGGTGGCGTTCATGCCAAGCGCCATATCCTCCAAGCCCATCATCGATCAGATGAAGGAGGACTACCACAGCGATACGGAATACGTCTTCGTCCCCGCGCCCGTCGGTAAGGACGGCGGCTTTGTCTACCTTTCCCCTGCCGACGCGATAGGCGTTAACAAATACACGGAAAAAGCCGCGTGGGCGGTTAAGTTCTTGGATTTCCTCTTTAAGCAGGAGAACAACGAGCAATTCGCGGAGCTCTTTTCCGTCATGCCCAATACGAAGGATGCGTTTTCCTATATCAGCAGTTTGTATGACGTTCCCTCGAATCATATTTCCGAGCTGGGGCAGGCAACCTTTGACTGGAGCTTTTACCGCACGCTCACCCGAAGCGCCAAGGACGACGTGCGCGCCCTGCCCGCGATTTCCCGAGCAAACGCGCCGGACAACCTCGATCCGGCGACAAAGAAAATCTATCCCTTCGAGCACTTTTGGGAACAATTCCAAACCGAGTTTACGGGGGCTGAATAAAGCTGGGACGGCATTAGGATGAAGGATGCAGCGGAACAACCGCATACAACCAACCGAGCGGGCAGCGCGTTGCTGTATATCATGATCGCATGCGTGAACGCTTTGGCTTTCCTATGCGTCGGCCTTGTCTATATGGCGTACACAAGATCGTACAGCCAAAAGCTTTACGATGAGAATCTCAACAACGTAGCAAGTCTGAACATGGCTTCCGCAAACGCTGCCGAAACGTACATCAGCAGCATGGGCGTGAAGCTGGACGACGTGGTGAGCTACATCGAAGCAAACGAGCTTACCTACCAAGAGGTGCTTCAATACCTCGGCGAATCCAACACCAACACGGACAGGCAGTTTCAGTTGATCCTATGCGGCCGTTACGAGAACGGCGTTTTTGAATACGGCGATTACACAGGCGTTTCCGTGCGAAAGAAGGTATCCGACGACGGCGCGCTGCAAACGCTTACGCGCGAGATCGACTACGCGAATAATTACAGCGATTTCATTCGCTCGCTCAAAGACATAGACGACGCGGCGTTTGAGGGCATATGCTTCGCCCCCGAATTTACCGACGCCGACACCAAGTTCAAATGCTTTGCAATCTATCGCCACGTCCTTTTACAAAACGGTGCAGACACGGGCGTCTACGCGCTGCTGCTGTCCATCAACGCGAGCAAGGCGCTGCATGTCTATAATTTCCAAACCAAATACGACGGGCAATCCACGGTGCTTATCAACGCGTCCGGCGACTACATCATCAAGAGCAACGATTATAAGGATCTCAATTTCTACGAATATCTGCGCTCCTACAACGATCTTTCGCTTGACCAAATGACGGCGCTGCGGCAGGACGTGCTAAATTCAGTGGGAAACGCTCACGCGGATCGTTCCGTCAACCTGTTTTACAAGGATTACGAGGGAAAGGATTGCGTCTTCTGCGTCACGGGCATGGCAAACGGCTGGTACAGCATAACCTGCGTGCCGCAAGCCTCCTTCCACCTCACGGGCGGGGACGTCAACTATTCTTTAATCATCCTCATTCTGTTTATCGTGCTCTTCGCCATCGACGGCGTTGTGATCTACTTTGTCGGCAAAGAAATGAAGCGCAACGTGATCGTCGCGGAGAAAGCCAAGGAGGAAGCGAACAACGCCAACCACGCAAAAAGCAGATTCCTCTCCACCATGAGCCACGAGCTGCGCACGCCGCTCAACGCCATCACCGGCCTTGTCGCGCTCTCCGGCGACAATATCGATAACCCGGAAATCCTCACCGACTATTTTAAGAAGATCGACGCTTCCTCCAAGCTGCTGTTGCAGCTGATTAGCGATATATTGGACGTTTCCGCAATCGAGAGCAACAAGATGAAGATCAACCACAGCCGCTTTGATCTAACCAAGGTGATCTCCTCCCTTTCCTCCATCTATTACGCGCAGTGCTTTGAAAAGGGCATCGAGTTCGACGCCGTATTGAAGAACATGCATACGGAAACCTTGATCGGCGACTCCACGCGCTTAAACCAGATCCTGCTCAACTTCCTGTCCAACGCGGTCAAATTCACGCCGCGCGGCGGACGCATCACGCTGCGGGTCGATCAAACGCAAGCGACGGATACCAGCGTCCTGATCCGATTCGACGTGATCGACACAGGCTGCGGCATCAGCGACGATTTGAAGACCCGCCTTTTCAAGCCCTTTGAACAGGAATCGGGCGACACGGCGCGCCGATACGGCGGGACGGGGCTTGGCTTGTCCATCGCCAAGAATCTCACAGAGCTGATGCACGGCCATGTGGAGATGGAAAGCGAAGTCGGCAAAGGCACGCGTTTCTCCGCGGTGATACCCTTCGATATCCCCGCTGAAAAAGCGCCCGCGCGCTTCAACGCGCTAAGCGATCTCAAGGCGCTTGTCACAACCGGCGACGCGGACACGCGCGCGTACCTTGCGCAACTTCTTAGCCAGTTCGGCGTTTCGTACAGTACCGCGGACAGCAGCCGCGATGCGTTGGCGCTTTTGCAGGCCGAAGAGCGCGGCGAGCATCCATACGACCTATGCATACTCGATTGGAAAACGTCCGACGCGGACGCGATACGCGCGGCGAAGGTTCTACGCGAGGCGTTTGCAAGCGAAAACCTTCTCATCATGGTGCTGGCGTACGATTTTGCCATGGCAAAGCCCAAATGTTTGGAGGCGGGCGTGGATGTGGTTTTAGAAAAGCCCATATTCCCCTCCGACCTATATAACGCGCTGGAGGAGATCACCGCCGGGCATGCCGTAAGCACGCCTGCGCCGGAAAGCGTTCGCGACTTCTCCGGAAAACGCGTGCTGCTGGTGGAGGACAACAAGCTCAATATAGAAATCGCGCGATTGCTGCTTGAGAAAACCGGGCTTATGGTGGAGGTGGCGGAAAACGGACAGCTTGGCTGCGACGCTTTCACAGCGTCCCCGCGCGGATACTTCGACGCGATCCTCATGGACATTCAGATGCCCGTTATGAACGGCTATCAAGCGACAGCCGCCATCCGCGCAAGCGCGCACCCGCAGGCTGCGCAAATTCCCATCATCGCCATGACGGCGGACGCGTTTTCCGCGGATGTGGAGAAGGCGGCTGCAGCCGGTATGAACACGCACCTTTCCAAGCCCGTCGAACCGGCGCTGTTATACGAAATACTTCGCGAATACATTTCATAACGCTTTGCCGCCAATAACCCAGTCTCCATCGGCGTTTCGGGGCTTCTGCTCACGGAAAACGCGAAGAAATCACAAAGCAATCCAAATCATAACAAAAGCTTTATTTGACTTTTGGCTTCCAATGCGCTATAGTCGTAAGCGTGTGGTGCTAACCCCACCGCGTAATTCTTTCAAAGAGGTATTTATGTACAGCGACAAAACCATCGTCTGCAAAGATTGCGGACAAGAATTCGTCTTCACTGCCAGCGAGCAAGAGTTTTTTGCCGAGAAGGGTTTCACGAACGAACCGCAGCGCTGCAAAGCCTGCCGCATGGCCCGGAAAAACGGCGGACGTGACAACGGCCCTCGCCAAATGTACGATGCAGTTTGCAGCGAGTGCGGCAAGGCCTGTCAGGTTCCTTTCCAGCCCCACGGCGATAAGCCGGTTCTGTGCAGCGACTGCTTCAGAAACAGGAGATAACCAAACGACAAAAAGAGCATCCCCTCGCGGGATGCTCTTTCCTTATGTGCTTTTACGCCTCGCTTCTCCCTTTGCCGTGCATGGCGCGTACGGTTTGCAAAATATCCTCCTGCGTCACCGCCGTTACGTCAAAGCGCAGCAGCCGAAAGGTAAACTGCAAAATAAAGCCGATACCGAAAACGGCGATCACCGTACCCAGCCCGACCTTCGCGCCAAGCAGCCACCCGACAAGCAGTACGGAGCCTTCAATAAGGCCGCGGATCAAGCCGATGGGCGTCTTGGGAAAGCGCTTGCCAAGCGCCACCATGAGCGCGTCCCTTGGCCCGCAGCTAAAGCCCGCGCCGATATAGAAATAGCTTGCCACGCATATGCATACCTGCCCCAGCAAAAGCATGGCTAGGCCAAGCCAAAAGTTTTCCATCATGGGGAGCAGCCCCATCCAGCGCCACAAATCCACGAATTTTCCGATCAGAAGCATGTCAAGCACCGTACCCAAGCCGATCTTTTCCTTGAACGCTATATCGATCAGCAATATAACGAAGCCGGAAAGCACCAATATATTGCCGTAGCTCGTGCCCGTGGCGGCGGAGACGCCCATGCTGAACGCCTCCCACGGCGCTAGGCCGATGTTAGCCTGTATCGTTAAATAAGAGCCTATAGAAAAGAGTACCAAGCCCAGCATCAGCCTTGCCATTCGCTTGGCATACCCGGCGTGCGTACGCGTCTTCTCCTGTTTTTGTGTTTGTTCGATCTGCGATTCCATTCCGCGCCCCTGCCCTTCCTTTGCGAATCAACAACTCGCTATAGTGTACCACATCGCGGCGCAAATGCAAACGCAAACGCGTCCCCGCTTTATGTGAGCGAGCGGCGCAGATACTTGGCCGTGATCGTATCCGCGATGGTCATTTCCCGCGGCGTGCCGGTAAACACCACCTCGCCGCCGCCCGTGCCGCCGTCGGGACCCACGTCGATAATATAATCCGCCTGTTTGATAACATCCAAATTGTGCTCGATCACGATCACCGTATTTCCGCGCTGCACGAAACCGTCCAAAAGCTTCATGATGCTTTTAACGTCGGACGCGTGCAGCCCCGTCGTAGGCTCGTCCAGCACATAGATGTTCCCTTTTTTATCCAAATATTTCGCAAGCTTGACCCGCTGCCGCTCGCCGCCCGAAAGCGTGGAGAGCGGCTGCCCCAAGGATAGATAGGAAAGCCCTACCTCCCGCATGGCCTTGAGGTGCTTGGCGATCTTGGGCACGTCGCGGAAGAATTCACTCGCGTCCTGGACGGACATCTTGGATATTTCCTCCACGTTCTTGCCGTGGTAGCGATAGGAAAGCGCCGTCTGGTTGTAGCGCTTGCCCTCGCACGATTCACACACCGTCGTCACGGGATCCATAAACACAAGCTCCGTAACGACCACGCCCCGCCCTTTGCAGACAGGGCAAGCGCCCTTGCTGTTGAAGGAAAACAGCGACGCGTCCACATGATTTTCAGCAGCCAGCAGCTTTCGTATCTCGTCGAAGAAGCCAAGGAAGGTCGCGGGCGTAGACCGCCCCGTCGCCGTGACGGGCGACTGATCCACAAGCACCACGCGCTCGGCGTATGCTTCCGCAAACACGTCGCGAATGAGGCTGCTCTTGCCCGAACCCGCCACGCCGGTCACAACTGTTAGGACGTTGAGCGGTATGTCCACCGAAACGTTCTTGAGGTTGTGAATCGAGGCGTTTCTGACGGGCAAAAACGCCGTGGGCACGCGCGGATCGCTTTTGAGGGGCACCTGTGTCTGCATGGCTTTTCCCGTAAGCGTGCCCGAAAGAAGAAGCTTCTCGTAGCTTCCCTGAAAGAGTATCTCGCCGCCGTTTTGCCCCGCCAGCGGCCCTACGTCGATCACCTCGTCGGCAATGGAGATCACGTCCTTATCGTGCTCCACAACAAGCACCGAATTCCCCTTGTCGCGAAGGCTCTCTAGGAGCTTTGTCATGCGATGCACGTCCCGCGGGTGCATGCCGGTGCTGGGCTCGTCAAAAATGTAGATCATGCCCGTAAGCGCGCTTCCCATGTAGCGGACAAGTTTCAGCCGCTGCGCTTCGCCGCCGGAAAGCGAAGCGGACTCGCGGTTCATGTTGAGATACGGCAATCCTATATCGATCATGCGCGTGAGCGACGCGACGAGCGTTTCCACGATGGTCGCCCCGCGGGGATCGTCAACGCTTTTTAGCACGTCCCGAAGCTGCAAAAACTCCATATCCGACATCTCGGCGATGTTGTAGCCCGCCACCTTGCAGGATAGCGCCGTCTCGTTCAGGCGCTTGCCATGGCAGACGGGGCACTCCTTCTGATGGATCAGCTCCGCGGAGCGCGTCTGCATGCTCTCGCTCATATCCGAAAGATCGCGCTTGAGAAAGAGCCGCGAATACTGGTTGTACAATCCCTCCACGCGCTTATTGACCCGTTTTCCGCCCGGCTCGTATGCGCCGTAGAACATCAGATTGCGCTCCTGCTCCGTGTAATCCTTCCATTTTTTGTCCAAATCAAACAAGCCGGAATCCCGATACTGCTCCCAATACCAGCTTCCGGGGCGGAAAAGCGTAGCGTCTACCATGCCGCTGTTCCACGTTTCCTCCGGGCGCATCATCAGCGCAATGTCCAGTTCCGTCACCTTTCCTAACCCCGAACACTCCTTGCACATACCGTTGGGGTCGTTGAAAGAGAAGCAGGAGGCCGTCCCGACATACGGCGTGCCGATGCGGGAAAAGAGCACGCGGAGCGCCGAATACAGGTCGCTGATGGTGCCCACGGTGGAGCGTGCGTTGCCGCCCAGCCTGCTTTGATCGATGATGACAGAGGCCGACAGGTTCTCGATCAAGTCCGCCTTGGGCTTCTCATGCTTGGGAAGCCTGCCGCGAATGAACGCCGTATAGGTCTCGTTCATTTGGCGCTGGCTCTCGGCGGCGATGGTATCGAAAACGATGCTGGATTTGCCCGAGCCGGATACGCCGGTGAACACGACGATCTTCTCCTTGGGAATCTCCAGCGAGATGTTTTTCAGATTGTTTTGGGACAACCCGCGAATGATGATGGTATCCTGATGTGGCATAGGACGCTCCTTTCCGTTTTTGACGTAGGGCGACATTATACCATCCTATAAAATGTTTGTCTCGACTTTTTTTGCATTTTTGCGAACTTTTTAGGTAATCTGGTAAAATGCCCGCTTATCTGCCTTTATGCCTTGATACGCGCGTACATCTTCATGTCCAGCACAACGCCGTTTTTTACCGCGTTGCTTCGAAGCGTGCCCTCGTACAAAAAACCGTTCTTTTCCAGTATCCGGCAGGAGGCGGCGTTATAGGCAAACGGCTCCGCGAAGATGCGGAGTATATCCGTGTTTGCAAAGACGTATGCGCACGTCTGCGCAATCGCGGCGCTGCCGATGCCCTGCCCCCAATAGGGTTCCGCGACATAGTAGCCCATTTCCGCCGTGCGCGCGTGTATGTTCGCTTGGCGAAACGCGCCGATGCTGCCGATAGCCTTATCCTCCACGGTGATGGCAAAGGCGAACGTGCCGTTGGGATCCGCTGCGAGCATCGCGCGAATGAAGCCCGCCGCGTCCGCCTCCGTATAGGGATAGGGCAAGCCGTCGCGGAGGTTATCATGGATTTTCTTGTTGTTGAGCGCCGCCGCGAGATCGGGCGCGTCCTCGATCCTCCAAGGTCTGATTTTACATTCCATAGCATGGTTCCTTTCCGGTAAATGCGTCTGTATTGCGCTTATTCGTTCCAGTATGGCAGGAAGCCGTTTAATGAAAAAAGCGCAGAGAGCGTCAATGCCCTCTGTGCTTTTCCTTGCGCTTATCCTGCTTGAGAGCGAATTGGCGCTCGGCTTCGGCTTCGCGCTGCTGCTTGGACGTGGCCTTATGCGTCTGCTTGCTCATCTCACGCTGCAACTGCAGCGCCTGCTGCGCTTTGGTGCCAACGCCGGTGCTTTGCATGGACTTTTGCGCTTCACGCTGCGCACGTTTGGGATTTTTGCGACGCCATGCCTCCATCTCCGCCTGTACGGGCGGGCTGAAGCGAAGCGTGCGCCAGTTGTCGAGCAGGAACTGATAGACCTCGTAATCCTTGGGCTCCGGTCCGAAGGTGATCTTACAGACCGCGTACATCCCGTCCGTTTCCCGCTCGTACATCGCTACCCAAAACGGATCCTCAAAAAACACCGTCAGCCTTGCCTTGGTACTTTCCATACCGCATTTCCTCCTTACGAATGAATCGCGCAAGGGACGGACAACCAAGGAGGCAGGTTACTGATACCCGAAGGTACTCCCGGACTACCTACCGGGACGTGTTTTTACCCTTGCAGCTACTATTTTACCGTATTCTGCGGGTACGTCAAGCCATAATTCCCATGTGCCTTCGCTAACCGAGAAGCTTTTGTAAAAAACGGCGGTATAATAGCGCGCACCAAAGTACAGCCGTCAAAAAAGCGGGCAGCAGCCATAGGCTCGACCCCTCCATGACCGCCTTGGTCATCCAAAGGCTCGGAAGTATCCCCGCCGCGTATTGGGCGGGCGCGGGCACGAGCAACGCCACGGGAAGACCCAATACAAACAAGCCGGAAAGCTTGGAATACGCAAGCCCCTCCACCTTGTTTTTTGCAAAGGAGGCGATCATCAGCGCCGTCATGACGCCCAGCACGCCCGAACACAGATCCAACGGTAAAAGCAAGCTCGTTGGAATATCCGAGATTCGGAACACAAGCGTGGTAACGACGCAATAGAGCGTGGAGATCGCAGCGGGAACGCCGATGCGGGAAACGAGATACCCGCGCCGCCCCAACGGCGTTACGGCAAGCGCGCGCGTCAAGCCCAGATCCGCTTCGTCCAAGATCACCATCGCCCCCGCCGCCGTGAACATGACCGGCGTCATGATGGAGAGCAGAAGGTCAAACACGGGATAGTAAGGCGACAAAAGCGCCGCTTTGGATAGGCGCGCACAAAGATACGCCTCCAGCGCCGTAACGCCGAAGCGGAACATAAGCCCCATGAGAATAGGAACGAACATCAGCACAATCAGCATAGCGTCCGACCAAAGCTGCGAAAACAACTGCTTGGTAACGGAAAAAAGAGCCTTCATAGCGTACCGCCTCCCGCACGCGCAAAATAGCGCCGCACGCTTTTTGCACACAGCCAAAGCGCGGGCATACACCAAGCCTCCAAGGAAAGCACGCACAAGGCGGCGCTGGGCGCGTCGCCATAGATCAGCCACACCGCCGCCACGCCCGGATGCAGTATAAGCCACGGGCTTTCAAAGCCAAACAGCAGCAATATGGGCGGCAAACACAAAAGCATCTCAAAGGGCACGGACAGCAGTATGAATTGGTTGAGCGTCCTGCTCCGCTCCGCCGCGATCAGCCCGCAGGCGGAGCACAGAACGGACATCAGGAGTATCCCCGTAAGGCACAGCGGCAGGTTTTCGACGCCGCCCGCAAGCGCCAATATCACGCCCACGAGCATGCCGATCATCGCCAAGGATAAAAGCTTACCCAGCATGTACTCCCACGCGCGCACAGGCGAAATCGAAAGCGCGCAGTGCACGCGCTGGCTCTTTTCAAGCAGCAGGATCGCCCCCATAAAGAACAAGCCCATCGCCGCGGGGTCGGTATAGATCATAATGGTCGCAACGACCCTTCGCGCGCTTTGCGGCACGGCGGAAAGCGCGAGCAAATACACGCCCGCGAAAATCGCATACAGCAGATAGAAACCGTATTTCCATTGGAAGCGCACATCCCCAAGCGTCAGCGTCCACAGTCTCATTCCAGCGCCCTCCCCGTGACCTCCATAAAGATGTCGCCCAAATTGGGCTCCGCCGAATGGATGGTGCGTATGCGCCCTTCCCGCAGCAGCGTTTGCAACTGTGCGTCAGCGCCCGTTTCGCCGATGGGACATGCGCCGCTTTGCTCCCGCCCCTCTGAAAGGTAGGTGTAGCGCACAACGCCCGCGCCCTTTCGCATGATGAGCGCGTGCGGCGTATCCAGCGCCTTGACGCTGCCGCTGACAATGAAGGCCACCCTGTCGCACAGCTCCTGCGCGTCCTGCATGTTATGCGTGGTAAGGATCACAGTTTTTCCCTTAGCCTTCTCCTCCAAGATCAGATTCTTCATCATTCTTGCGTTGGCGGGATCCAAGCCGCTTGTCGGCTCGTCCAAGAAAAGAATATCGGGGTCGTTGACGAGCGCGCGCAAAAAACCGAGACGGCTTTTCATGCCCTTGGAATAATCCGAAACCTTCTTGTCCGCGTCCGGAAGAAGCGCTAACGATGTAAGCAGCGCGTCCGCGTCGCGGACGGCGCCGCTGTAGAGGGAACCGAAAAAGCGCAGATTTTCCCGCGCCGTCAGCTTATCGTACAGGGCGGGAAATTCAAAATCCACGCCGATGCGCTCGTAAAAATCCCGCCCGTGCTCCTTCACCTCCGCGCCCAGCACGCGCACGCTGCCGCGATAGGCGGGAAGCTGCCCCGTCAATATCTTTTGCAGCGTGGACTTTCCCGCGCCGGAGGGGCCTAAAAAGCCGAATATCTCCCCTTCCGCTACCTGAAACGTCACGTCGGTAATAAAGGGCTTGGGGGTATAGCTAAAGGACATGTCCCGAATATCGATCATCGTTCTCCTCCGAAAGCGCACGTCAGATTTGTTTTTAACATTTCTTAACAGCGTAGCGTCATTCTTTCCTTTTGTCAATCAAGGATATAAAAAAGCTCCGGCCGGATACCGGTCGAAGCTTTTGCGCGTCGTTTTACTTGTTTTCGGCTTCCGCGCGGATGGCCGCCTGCGCAGCCGCAAGGCGTGCGATGGGCACGCGGAAGGGCGAGCAGGAAACATAGTTCAAGCCAATCTTGTTGCAGAATTCCACCGTG
>CAZNAL010000026.1:11689-11977 GCA_964571055.1 uncultured Oscillospiraceae bacterium
CGCCGCCCTGTTCGCCGCAGATACCCAGCTTAATATCGGGGCGGGTTTCGCGACCCAGCTTCACAGCCATTTCCACCAAGCGGCCTACGCCTTGAATGTCGAGCTTGGCAAAGGGATCGAATTCGTAGATTTTCTTATTATAGTACGAATCCAAGAATTTGCCCGCGTCGTCACGGCTAAAGCCAAAGGTCATCTGCGAAAGATCGTTGGTGCCAAACGAGAAGAACTGCGCCTCCTCCGCCAACGCGTCCGCCGTAAGCGCCGCACGCGGAATCTCGATCATGGTGC
>CAZNAL010000026.1:11987-22658 GCA_964571055.1 uncultured Oscillospiraceae bacterium
CAGCCGCTCGGCCTGGTCGCCGTCCAGACGCAGGACCACGCGCGCCGTGCGGTCAACGATGGTCTTGACGTAATGCAGCTCCTTCTCTTCGCCCACCAGCGGTATCATGATCTCGGGCGTAACGGTGCGGCCTGTCTGGCGGCTGACGTTGATGGCCGCTTCGATGACCGCGCGGGTCTGCATTTCCGCAATCTCCGGATAGGTGATGGCCAAACGGCAGCCACGATGCCCCATCATGGGGTTAAACTCGTGCAGGCTTTCGATGGTCTGCTGCACCTCCTCCACAGGCATGTGCATGCGCCTTGCCAAGTCCGCGATCTCCTCAAGCTTGGTGGGGAGGAACTCATGCAGCGGCGGATCGAGGAAGCGGATGGTAACGGGATTTTCGCCCATCTCCATATAGATGCCCTCAAAGTCGCTGCGCTGCATGGGCAGAAGCTTGTTGAGCGCGTCGCGGCGCGCCTGCACGCTCTTTGCAACGATCATCTCGCGCATGGCGGGAATACGATCCTCTTGGAAGAACATGTGCTCGGTGCGGCAAAGGCCGATGCCCTCCGCGCCGAAGCGCACGGCGATGGCGGTATCGTGCGGGTTATCCGCGTTGGTGCGCACGCGAAGCTTGCGGTACTGGTCAGCCCAGCCCATCAAACGGCCAAAATCGCCGCCGATGGAGGCTTCCACCGTGGGAAGCTTGCCATCGTAGATAAGACCCGTGGAGCCGTCCAGCGAAATATGATCCTTCTCGTGATAGATTTTACCCGCGATGGAGCAGACCTTGTTGGCTTCATCCACCTGCAGCTCATTGCAGCCGGCGACGCAGCAGGTACCCATGCCGCGCGCGACCACAGCCGCGTGGGACGTCATGCCGCCGCGCGCTGTGAGCACGCCCTCGGAGATGTTCATGCCCTCGATATCCTCAGCGCTGGTCTCCTGCCGTATCAAAACGACATTGTGGCCGCGGCGCGTTTGCGTCTGCGCGGCTTCTGTGCTAAACACCACGCGCCCCGCGGCTGCGCCGGGCGACGCGGCGATACCCTTGCCGACCACCGCGGACTTTTTGAGTACCTCGGGATCGAACTGCGGATGCAGCAGCGCGTCAAGCTGCTTGGGGTCGATCATCATGACGGCTTCCTTTTCGCTAATCATGCCCTCGTCCACCAGATCGCAGGCGATCTTGAAAGCGGCGGCGGCGGTACGCTTGCCGTTGCGGGTCTGAAGCATATAAAGCTTCTGATCCTCGATGGTGAATTCCATATCCTGCATATCGCGGTAATGCTTTTCCAGCTTATCGCAGATTTCGACGAACTGCTTGTACGCGCCCGGCATGATCTTTTTCAGCTGATCGATGCTCTGCGGCGTGCGCACGCCCGCTACGACGTCCTCGCCCTGTGCGTTCATCAGGAATTCGCCAAAGAGCTTCTTTTCGCCCGTCGCCGGATTGCGCGTAAACGCCACGCCCGTACCGGAGGTGTCGCCCATGTTGCCGAACACCATCATCTGCACGTTGACAGCCGTACCCCAATCGGAGGGGATGTCGTTCATGCGGCGGTAATAGATGGCGCGGGGATTGTCCCAGCTGCGGAAAACAGCCTTGATAGCGCCCACAAGCTGTTCCTTGGGATCCTGCGGGAAGGGCTTGCCGATCTTGAGCTTGTACTCCTCCTTAAAGGCGTCCGCAAGCTCCATCAAGTCCTCGGCGGTCAGCTCCACGTCGAGCTTCACGCCCTTCTTGGTCTTCATCGCGTCGATCAATTCCTCGAAATACTTCTTGCCGACCTCCATCACAACGTCGGAATACATCTGAATGAAACGGCGATAGGAATCATACGCGAAACGCGGATTGGCCGTCTTTTTTGCGAAGCTCTGCACCACCTCGTCGTTCAAGCCCAAATTCAAAATGGTGTCCATCATGCCGGGCATGGACGCGCGCGCGCCGCTTCGAACGGACACGAGCAGCGGATTTTCCTTGTCGCCAAACTTCTTGCCGCTAAGCTCTTCGAGCTTGGCAAGATTCTCGTAAATCTCCGCCATGATGGCGTCGTTGATATACTTGCCGTCCGCATAATACTGCGTGCACGCTTCCGTCGTCACGGTAAAGCCCTGCGGCACGGGCATACCAAGCCCCGTCATCTCCGCAAGGTTCGCGCCTTTGCCGCCCAGCAGCTCGCGCATGCCCGCGTTGCCCTCGCTGAACTGATACACATACTTCTTCGTCATTCTCTTGTCTCCTTCTATATTCAATTAAAATTCGTCGCAACAGAAACTCTACTCCCTTCGCCTCCGCGGAGACGATAACAGCCTTCCTGCCTTTCATTTACCCTAAGCATTATACGCCACAAGATAATTTTTTACAAGTGAAGTGTTTTTTCAGATTTGCTCGAAGGATTTGAAATCATATTCCATAGTATAAGATGCGTAGGCGCGCATCGCGCCCTTAAGTTCCGCGCGCACGGCTTGGGGAAGACGCACCTTTGCCATGTCCTCGTCGGAAAGCAGCAGCATGCGCCGCATGGCTTCCAGCGACAGCGGCGCGATGGACGTGCCCGCCACGCCGCACGAGGCGCAGACCGCACCGCCAAGCTGCGGGGCAAAACGGAGCTGCTTTTGCCCTCGAAGGTCTTTGCCGCAGCAAGCGCATTCGGTCAGCGCCGGGCGCAGACCCAGCAGCGAAAGCGCACGCACAAAAAAGCAGACGGTGATGTCCGCCGCGTCCACCTGTCCGTAGGACAGATAGCTCAACGCGTAGTACAAAAGCGAGAACAGCGCTTCCGCGTTTTCTGAAACGCCGCTTTTTTCTGTCAGCATCAGCATGCTCATGCCGCCCGCGAAGCGGGAAACGTCCTCGCGGATGGGGTAGAAGCTTTCCCGCACGTCGCACGCGTCTACGGTATACTTGCCGCCGTTTCGTTCAAACAGCGCAAATTCGCCGTATACAAAGGGTTCGCTTCCGCCAAGCAACGGGCTCTTTGGCCGTCTGCAACCGCGCGCGGACGCGCTTAGAAGCCCCTGCTCGCGCGTAAAAAGAGTCAGAATCCTGTCGCTTTCCTTATAATTGGCGTACCGCAGCACGATAGCGTTTCGAATTAGGGCAGGCATATCCACTCCACACAATTATTGTTAGGCATGAACGCGCGTATACACAGCGATACTAGACTTATCTTACAAATCCAATCGAAAGGCGGTAGGCCATGCAAAGCAGCAAAACAGCGCGCAACCTTTGGGATCAGTTCACGCACACGGGTAAAATCGGCGCATACCTTGCTTATCGCGCCATGCAAGCGCAGCCGGACGACGCGCGGGACGCTCACTCATAGCCAAGCGTCTTCAAAGCGGCGGGGCTGTTGCGCCAATCCTCCCTGACCTTGACCCAAAGCTGCAAATTCACCCGCGTGCCCAAGAGCCACTCCATATCCTTTCGCGCTTCGGTGCCGATAGATTTAAGCATCGCGCCCTTTTTACCGATCACGATGGGCTTATGGCTTTCGCGCTCACAGTAGAGCGTCGCCCATACGTCGTAAAGGTTCTCCTCTTTTCGAAGCTCCATTTTCTCGATATCCACGCCCAAGCCGTGCGGTATCTCCTCCTTGAGAAGCAGCAGCGCCTTTTCGCGGATCAGCTCGCAGCATACCACGCGCTCGGGCTGATCCGTCACCATGTCCTCCGGGAAATACTGCGGCCCCGGCACAAGGTATTCTGTAAGCGTCTCAAGCAGCGCCTCCACGCCGGCGCCTGTCAGCGCGGATACCTTTCGAATATCCTTGATAAAGCTTTCCCGCTCCAAGCGTTCGCGCGCTGTTTCCACCTGATCGAGCGTTGTGCCGTCCGTTTTGTTGAGCGCGGCCACCACCGGCGCCTTGGCGTCGCGTAGCTTCGCGAGCAGCGCCTCGTCCTTTTCCCGGACGCCCTGCTTGACGTCCACGACAAATAGGATCGCCTCCACCTCGTTCAGGCTTTCATACGCGACCTTGAGCATGTATTCGCCCAGCCGGTTTTTAGGCGACGTTACGCCGGGCGTATCCAAAAAGACAAGCTGGCAGTCCTTGCGCGTAACGACGCCCATGATGCGGTTGCGCGTGGTCTGCGCGCGTTCGGACACAATCGATACCTTCTGCCCCACCATGCGGTTCATCAGCGTGCTCTTGCCGACGTTGGGGGAACCGATAATGGATACAAAGCCGGAGCGGTACGCGTTTTCCCTCATGCCATATCCTTCTTCGTAAACGCCGCGGGCAGCAATTCACCCAACGTCACGATCTTATAATCGCCATCCTTGTTCGCGCAAATGACTGGCAGCGTGGGCGCGCAAAACTCCGCCAGAACCTGTCTGCATACGCCGCAGGGCGACGCGTAGTCCTCGCCGTCCCAAATGATCGCCAGCGCCTCAAACTCGCGCTCGCCCTCGTAGACCGCCTTGAACATCGCGGTGCGCTCGGCGCAGTTCGTCGGCGTAAAGGCGGCGTTTTCGATGTTGCAGCCTTGGTAATACGCGCCGGAACCGGCTTTTAGGCACGCGCCGACATGAAAATTGGAATAGGGCGCATAGGAACGCTGCTTCGCTTCCTTGGCCATGCGCAGCATGTTCTTGATCTCCACGTCATGCATTGTCTTCATCGTGTCACACTCATTTCTTCCAATATTTTCTCCTGCAGCGCGAACATCACGTCCGCCTCCGTCTGCTCCATATGATCGTAGCCCAACAGATGCAGCGTGCCGTGCACGGTTAGAAAGCTAAGCTCGCGCGTGAGGGAATGCCCGTATTCCGCCGCTTGTCGGCGCGCTGTGGGTAACGAGATCGCAACGTCCCCCAAGTACCCGTCCGGAAGCTGCGCAAGCGCCTCGCCCTCCCACGCGGGGAAGGTCAGCACGTCCGTCGGCCTGTCCACATGCCGGAACGCCGCGTTGAGCCGATGCACGTTCTCGTCGTCCGTCAGCAGCACCGTCACGTCCCCCCGCTTGTTTTCATGCCGCAGCGCCGCTTCTACCGCGCGCTCGATCACAACCGCCGCGTCCTCCGGCGCGTTGCCTACGTTAACCTCCACCTCGATCATGCCCTTGTAACCCCCGTATCGTCTGGATACTCGATGCGGTCATGCATGATGCCGTTGAAGGTTTTCAAAAAGCTCTTTTCGATTTCCGCGATCTGCTTGAGCGTGATGGGCACATCTTCAAGAAGATTGTTTTCCGCCTCGTTCATCTTGCCGCGTATGATCTTATGCACCATTTCCTCCCGCGCTTGCTGCGTGCACTCCCCCAAGGAGCGAACGCCCGCCTCGCAGGAATCCGCCAGCATCAAAATCGCGCTTTCCACCGTGGAAGGCTTGTTGCCGGGATACCGAAAATCCCGCATCTGCACGTTGGGATCGCTTTGCAGCGCCTTATAGTAGAAATACGCCACCAGCGAATTGCCGTGGTGTTCGCCCACCATGCGCGTAACCACGCCGGGAAATTTGTATTTATTCAGAAGCATAACGCCGTCGCGCTGGTGCGCGATGATGATATTCGCGCTCTCCTGCGGCGGAAGCGTATCGTGAATGTTCTCGCCCTTTTTCTGATTCTCCGCAAAATACAGCGGGCGACGCAGCTTGCCTACGTCATGATAGCTTGCGCCGACGCGCGATAGCAGCGGGTCCGCCCCGATGCGCTGGGCCGCCGCTTCGCAAAGCGCCGCGACGCTCATGCAATGCTGGTAGGTACCGGGCGCCTCTGTCATCATTTGCCGCAGCAGGGGATTGTTGGTATTGAGCAGCTCGTGAAGGCGCGCGGGCGTCGCAATGTCAAAAAGCTTTTCCCAAATCGTGAGCGAACCCACGACCAACAGCGCCGATATGACGCAGCTGCCAAGGAAAAAGCCCATGTTGGCTAAGATGCCGCTCCACGCCATATCCTGCGTCAGGCTCATGCCGAGGATCGTGACCGCTCCCGCCGCGCCGCCGATGGCGCCGGCGGAAATATACGCCGCGCGATTGGGCGTGTTCTGCTGTGCGAAGGCCGCCAAAGCGCCCGCAAAAAGCGTGCTTATGAAGACGGAAAAGCTGCCAAATTGCAGCAGGCTCCCCGTGCCGCCCGCCATAAGCGCAAGCGAGAAACCAAGCAAAATGCTCGTAATCAGGGCTACGCGGAAGGAAATCAGCGTCGCGCACAATAACAGCGTATACATGGCGACGGAGATTTGGACGTTTAGCTTGCTCGTAAAAAGATAAGCCGCGATGCTGATGAGGAACAAGATACAAAACAGCAGCAGCTTACGATGGTCGGAAAGCAGAGCGCTCACCCGCTGCACAACATAGATCGTGAACATAACAAAAGCGACGAGGCAGCTAAGCACCGCGCCGATGGCGGGCGCGCGCGACGCGTCCTTGGGGCGCACAAGCCCTAAATCCTCCAAAATGCTAAGCTGCGCAAGCGTGATGACGTCATCCTCCATCACGACGGGCTCGCCCTTTTTGACGCGGATATTCTCCACGGCGTTCGCCGCTTCGTTGCGCGCAAGCTCCGTCGCGTCCGCGTCCTCTACAAAGGTAGCCTGCATGTAAGCCTGAAGAACGGATCGACCGATGCTCTTTAGCACGTCGTTGATGCCGTTTGTCGCCTCGACCTCGCGGGAACAGGCCTCGCGCACGGAATCTATGCTCTCCGGCGCAAGCCCGGCGTTGAGCGTAGTGGAAAGCTTGGGAAGAATGATGTTTTCAAGCAGCCGAAGATCGGCGTCGTTTGCGGCGAGTACGGAGCAAAGCTGCATTTCCGTAAGCGCCGGGGTGGTCATGTTCATCATGGTCGCCTTTTGGTTTGCTTCCAGCGTCTGCGCCCATTCCGCCGCGGACAGCGTCTCCTGCCCGCTTCCCTGCGCGTAGCTTCTAAGGCTGCCAAGGCTTACAAAAAAGGTTTCCGCCTGCGCGATCAGCTCGTTAGCGCGCGTGCTGTCGATACGGTACACAACGGGCGTATTCGCGCGCGCGGCGTCCCGCAGCGCGTTGGTCGCCACCGTATCCGTGACGGTATGCGTAGCATAGATGGTCTCAGGGGCCAGAGAGCCCACGTCAAGATCATAGCTCGTATCCGTGATCGCAAGCACGATCGCCGCCGCCGTCAGGACAAACAGCGCAAATATGATCAATACCCCAATGAGCGGGGCGTATTTATTCATTCTTTTTTCCATTCGCCCTCCTCTTGGTTGCGTTTATCCGCCTTTTCATACGCGCGTATGATCTTTTGCACCATTTCGTGGCGCACAACGTCCTTATGCGTAAGATAGATCTCCGCGATCCCTTCCACGTCGCGCAGCACATGCAGCGCGTGCACAAGGCCGCTGACGCGTTCGCGCGGCAGATCGATCTGTGTAATATCCCCCGTAACGACCACGCGGGAGCCCTCGCCAAAGCGGGTAAGGAACATCTTCATCTGCTCGATGGTGCAATTTTGCGCCTCGTCCAATATGATGTAGGCGCTGTTGAGCGTGCGCCCACGCATGTAGGCTAGCGGCGCTACCTCGATGGCGCCGCGTTCCGTCAGCGCCTTAAAGTTTTCCACGCCCAAAAAGTCGTACAGCGCGTCATAGAGCGGCCTAAGATACGGATCGACCTTGGTTTGCAGATCGCCCGGCAAAAAGCCGAGGTGCTCCCCTGCCTCCACCGCGGGACGCGTAAGAATAATTTTATCCACCTCTTTGTTTTTGAAGGCCAGCACCGCCATCGCCACCGCGAGATAGGTTTTACCTGTGCCCGCGGGCCCCACGCCAAAGGTAACGGTATTTTTCTTCAAAGCCGCGACGTACTTCTTCTGTCCCAGCGTCTTGCATTTGATCTGCCTGCCCCGATTCGTGAAAGCCACCACATCGTCCATCAGCTCGCCGATCAGCGCCGCATTGCCTTCCTTGGCAAGGTCGATGCAATAGCGAATGCGCCCGCGGTCTATTACCTCGCCCCGCCGGATAATGGATAAAAGCTGCTCCACGACCGCCGACGCGAGCGACGCGTCCACGTCCGCGCCCGTAAGCGTGATGCACTCCGGCGCCGTTACGATGTGTGCGCCCGTTTCCGCTTCTATGATCTGTAAATTCTCATCAAATACGCCAAATAGACGGATCACCTCGTCCATGGATTCCACATCCACCGTATACCGCGCCGTTTCCTCCGGTATAAGCGTTTGATTTTCCTGCATGCGCCTACTCCAATTCTTTGGTTTTTCCTATATCCTCGCGGGCGGTCAAAACGACCACCGCGCGCACGTTTCCGTCCTCTAGCAGCATCGTACGGCTGCTTTTCTCCACGATCACAGCCGCCGCGTCCACTTCCTTCATCGCTCGTTTTGCCGCCGTTTGCAGCGCCGTCTCCCCATGCGCATGGGTCACGTCCGCCGTGTAGACCGTTTCGGCAAGCACCTGTCCACGGGCATGTACAAGGATCGGTTCGCCGCCATCCCTTGTCAGATCGCCCGAAATCAGCACATCACCCGCGCGCACAAGCTGTCCCTCTTTGACAGCCGCGTGCCCATTTAGCGCCGTTACGGAAAGTATCACGCCGTCGCGCCGCGCCACCACGTGCGCGGGTACGCTGTCATCCTGCACAGCGGGTCCCGGCTCCGCCTCCCGCACCTCCACGTACATCACCACGCCGGAGATCGTAACGCTTGCCATCGCGATGCGCGCGTCCGCCGCCTCCACAGCGCTCTGCAGCGCTTCCACTGTATGTCCTCTTCGCGCAACGCCCGGATACACCCCCTGCGCGTGTATAGCTTCCCGCACGGTCGCCTCCTTCACCGCGTCGCATCCCGTTATGTCAATGACCCATATCATGCGCGAAAGGCACAGCAGCGCCATCAGTGTCGGCGCCCAGCCATACAGCAGTACCTTGCGGCGGCGTAAACGGGAAAGCCGAAAAAGCAAACCATGCTTTTCGCGGATGCGTATGCTCCAGCCCTCTTTGCGAATGATGCGGCGCAGCGCGTAAAACCCGGCAATGCTGATGGACGCTGTCATCGCGCCGTCGTCCTCGCGTTTGATGCCCCATATGGGCAATCCGGCCTCCAGCATACGGTTGATAAAGCGTTCAAGCCCTAGGCCTTCAATTTGTATGATAACATATCCGCACAGATAATTCCACAGCATTACAATCCTCCGGTATGTTAAATCATTGTGGCATTTCGTAGAAAAGACCGGCTATTTGTCCGCTGATATACAGTCTGTCCCGGCGCAGCTCGCAAAGCGTCATGCTCTCTCCCTCGATCCGCAAAACGCCCTCCTCCGTTTTCAGGCGGATACACGCCGCGCGATACGCAAGCACGCCCCGATGATTTTCCACATACATCTTCTCACGCCCCAAAAGCTGCACCCGCACAAGCCCCAGCGCCGCTTCCGCGGGAAAATCCATAGACTCTACGATCCGCCGCTTGAGCTTAACGATGCGCTTCTTCAAAAAAATCACCCCACACATAAATGTATGGGGTTCGCATCGGAGTATGCAAGAGAGGCCCGTCAAACATATTTACGCATCTGCCGCAGCGCGCCTTTTTCCAGACGCGACACCTGCGCTTGGCTGATGCCTATATCCTCCGCCACCTCGATCTGCGTGCGGCCATGGAAAAAGCGAAGCTCGATGATACGTTTTTCCCTTTCCGTGAGCCTGCCCATACCGCCGTCCACAAGGATGCGCGTAAGCCACTGCTCGTCCGTATTCTTATCGTCGCGCACCTGATCCATCACATAGATAGCGTCGCCGTCGTCCTGATAGATCGGCTCGAACAGCGAAACGGGATCCTGTATGGCGTCCATGGCAAAGGTGACGTCTTCTTCGGTGACATCCATCTCCTTTGCGATTTCGCTGATCGTCGGCTCGCGCCCCAGCCGCTCCGTGAGCACGGTGCGCGCTTGCAGCGCTTTATACGCCGTATCGCGGATGGAGCGGCTCACGCGCAAGGCGTTGTTATCCCGAAGGTGCCGCCGCACCTCGCCGATGATCATGGGAACGGCATAGGTGGAAAAGCGCACGTTATGGCTAAGGTCGAAGTTGTCCAGCGCCTTGATCAGCCCTATGCAGCCCACCTGAAACAGATCGTCCATCTGCTCCCCGCGTCCGGCAAAGCGCTGTATGACGCTTAGCACCAAACGCAGATTCTCCCGGATGAAGGTCTCCCGCGCCTGCTCGTCCCCTGCCTTTACCTGCAAAAGCAGCGCGCGGCTGCGGCTTTGCGTCATCATAGGCAGTTTGGAAGTATCCAAGCCGCAGATTTCCACTTTGTTCAGCGCCATACTTACAACCCCCTCCGTTATTGCTGCCTTTAGCTTTGCCGAAGGAGACCGCCTTTATCCTTGCGCTTTTTGCCGAATCCGCGTATCTTGCTCCCGCGCGTTCAACACTAGAAAACGCGCGCAAAAACGCGTCGTTTCCGTCTTTTGTTTTCCTTGACATGCCGAAACCTGTTTGCTATAATATCCAAGCGTGCAATGCGCATGGTTTTTTCAGACGCGTCTGGAGATGTGTCCGAGTGGTTTAAGGAGGCGGTCTTGAAAACCGTTGGGCTGAGAGGTCCCGTGGGTTCGAATCCTACCATCTCCGCCAATTTCATGCCGTCAACACGCAGCAGCACAGACACGGAGGAGTACCCAAGTGGCTGTAAGGGGCTCCCCTGCTAAGGGAGTAGGCTGGGGTAACTGGCGCGAGGGTTCAAATCCCTCCT
>CAZNAL010000027.1:0-22373 GCA_964571055.1 uncultured Oscillospiraceae bacterium
GAGGAACATGGAGGACTGATCGGATACAAGGATCTTGCCCTTGGTATCGGGAAGCTTCTGGAAGGTGGTGCCGTGGATGGTCTCGTTCTCGCAGATGTACACATAATCCGCGTCCGCGCTGATCGGAAGATCGGAGCAGTCGGGAATGTAGCTGAAGTTCTTATCCTTGCTGGAAGCGACGAGATTGATCTTGCCGTACTTCTGCGCTTCCTTATACGCCTTGTTCGACCAGTTGCCTGTCACGACATAATCGGCGACGCCGTTCTTCATCAGGTTCATGGGCACCATGGCAAACTGCAGCGTCGCGCCGCCCTGAATGAACATGACCTTATAATTATCGGGAATGCCCATCAGCTCACGAAGATCCGCTTCCGCTTCGTCGATGATCTTTTGGAACACCTTGGAGCGGTGGCTCATTTCCATCACGCACATGCCGGAGCCGTGATAGTTGACCAGATTGTCCCGCACGCTTTCCAATACCTCAAGGGGCAGTATGGAAGGGCCTGCGGAGAAGTTGTAAATACGGTCGTACTTCATTGTGGTATCTCCTTTTTTTATCTGTTTTTGAAACGGTTTGTCATGTTGTGTCCAAAGGAACTGTTAACGTCTTTATTATAGCCCATATGCTATAGGAAATACAATATGTCACGTTGAATAAACTAATATATTTTGTACGCCGTACAAAATTTTTGTTGCTGCAGAAAATCAAGGTCGCATCAGCGTTTTTTGCTAGTGCTTTTCCTATTCGCCTATGCTATATTAGTTTTATGAATAATCAAGAACTCAAATCAGCTTTTTGTGCGCTGTACGGGCAGGGCCCCGTGCGCTTATTCAAATCCGCCGCCCGCATCAACCTTATAGGCGAGCATATCGATTACAGCGGCGGCTTCGTCTTTCCAGCCGCCATCGCACTGCGCTCCGCATGCGCGCTGCGGGTGCGGACGGATAACGTCATCCGCATGGCCTCCACCTCCTGCGACTATAAGGTGGAAGTAACAACGGATGCGCTCGAAGGACACGCCGATCTCCCGTGGGGCGCGTACCAGGTAGGTATGCTCTCCATCATGCAAAGGGAAGGCTTCCGTATCTTCGGCATGGATATGCTTTTTGACGAAACCGTTCCCCATGGCGGCGGGCTTTCCGCATCGGCGGCCATCGAGCTTGCCACGGGCATCGCAGCCGCCACGCTTTCGCACGAGGCCGCCGGCACGCCCATCGACAAGGTGCAGCTTGCGCTTTTCGGCCAGCGCGCGGAAAACGAATATGTGGGCTGCAACTGCGGCATCATGGATCAGTTCGCGTCCGCCATGGGAAAAAAAGGGCAGGCTATGCTGCTCGACTGCGCCAACGTGACCTGCGAGTACGCGCCGGTGGAGCTGCAAAGGGACGGGCTTTGCCTTTGCATCATGAACACCAACAAGCCCCACAGCCTTGTGACCTCCGCCTACAACGAACGCCGCGCCTCCTGCGAGGACGCGCTGCGGGATCTGCGTTCGGTCAGGCCCCTCAAGCATCTTTGCGATCTTTCGCCCGATGAATTTGAAGAACTGAAAGCGCACATCAAAAATCCTGAAAGCCGCATGCGCGCCACCCACGCCGTATACGAAAACCAGCGTACCAAGGATGCTTTCGCGGCGCTTTGCGCGGGCGATATGGAAAAGTTCGGAAAACTTCTCGTGGAAGCCCACGCCTCCATGCGCGATCTTTACGAAGCTACGGGCACAGAGCTTGACGCCATTGTGGACGCGGCGCTCTCTCAGCCCGGCGTGATCGGCGCGCGTATGATGGGCGGCGGCTTTGGCGGCTGCGCCATCGCGCTTTTGAAGGAAGAGAACCTCGAAGCCTTCAAGGAAGCCGTAGCAAAGGCTTATACCGCCAAAACCGGCTTTGTTCCCACTTTTTATCCCGCCGAGATCGACGACGGCGCGATGGAGATCATCGAGTAAACGTAACGATATAAACATAGCGGTCATGCTGCAAAAAAGCATGGCCGCTTTTCTGTGTGCGCATCTTAATAAAAAAATAATACCGACCTCGTGAAAAGAACACCGTCCTTATACGCTTTCGTTTACTGTATGGCAGAAGGAAGGTGAACAGCGTGGCGCTATGGATCGTACTCTCCGCTGCGGCTCTCGTCGCGCTCGGGTTTTGGCTTATGCATCGTGTTGACAAGTTTCTTGGTACGCGGCATGTGATCACCACCCATGCGTCGTCGATCCTTTTCCTAGCTGCACTGAACAGGAGGAAACCATGAAACTGCCGCAAATTCGCGCAGCCCAACTGCTTGCCTTGGGATTTGCGCTGCTGATACTTCTGGGCGCTCTTCTATTGTCTCTGCCGGCGGCCAGCCGCGACCATAGGGCCATACCCGCCCTCAACGCACTGTTTACGGCGACGTCCGCAACCTGTGTGACCGGTCTTGTTCTGTACGACACGTGGACGCAGTTTTCCGCTTTGGGGCAGGGAGTGATCCTTCTGCTCATCCAGATCGGCGGCTTGGGCTTTATGACGGTCGCCATCCTGTTTCCGCTGCTCATCGGCAAACGCATCGGGCTAAGGGAACGCGATCTGCTGGCGGAATCGCTGGGCGCGGCGCAAATCGGGGGCGTGATCCGTCTCGTAAAGCGGATGCTATTGCTCACGTTGTTTTTTGAGCTGCTGGGCGCTTTCCTGCTCTCCCTCCGCTTTATTCCGCTGCTCGGCTTCGCGGACGGTCTGTGGACCGCCGTATTTCACGCCGTGTCCGCCTTCTGCAACGCGGGCTTTGACCTGACAGGCCGGTTTGCGCCCTCCTCGTCGCTTCTTTGCTTCAAGACGGATGCGCTTGTTCTTTTGACGACCGCGTCTTTGATCGTCGCGGGCGGGATCGGTTTTATCGTGTGGAACGATCTGCTCGAAAAGCGTTTTCATCTGCGGGCGCTGCAATTCCATTCCCATGTGGCGCTGCTCGTCACCATATTGCTGCTGCTCGCCGGCACGGTGTTCTTTCTTCTTTCCGAGCGCAGCGGCGAACTTGCAGGCGTTTCCCTGCCTAAGCGTCTGCTTGCGGCTTTCTTCCAGTCCGTCACGCCGCGCACCGCCGGGTTCAACGCGCTTCACATCGACGCGCTATCCGAAGCGGGCAAGCTCTTCACAATGCTCCTGATGTTTATCGGCGCCGCGCCCGGCGGTACGGGGGGCGGCGTCAAGGTAACGACGCTTGCCGTCACAGCGGCGGCGGTGGGCGCGTCATTGGGCGGGCGCGAGGACGCGACCTTAGGAAATCACAGGCTTCCGCCCGAAACGCAGCGCCGCGCCTTTTCTACCGTGGCGGTCTATTTGACGCTTACGCTCGTGGGCGTTTGCACGCTTTGCTCGCAGGGCGTTGCGCTATCGGACGCCCTGTTCGAGTGCTTTTCCGCCATCGGTACCGTGGGGCTTTCAACAGGCGTTACAGCTTCGTTACAGCCCATAGCCAAGCTGGCGGTCATACTGCTGATGTACGCCGGACGCGTCGGCAGCCTGACAGTCTTTCTCGCCATCGCTTCGGGCAATACGAGAAAGCTCAAGAATCCGGTAGGTAAAATCATTGTGGGTTAAAGGAGAAAACACGTTTATGCGATCTATGCTCGTCATCGGCGCGGGGCGCTTTGGTACGAATCTGGCTCTTAAGCTTACGGAGCTGCATAATGAGGTCATGCTTGTGGACATGCGGGAGGAAGCGGTGGAAAAGCTTACGCCGCTACTCACGCGCGTGCAGATCGGCGACTGCATGGACCGGGATGTGCTCTCGGAGCTGGGCGTGCGCAATTTCGACGTCTGCTTTGTCTGCATCAGTGAAAACTTCCAGTCCTCCATGGAGATCACCTCCCTTCTCAAGGAACTGGAGGCTCGGTATGTCGTTGCAAAATCCGACCGCGATCTGCACGCGGAGCTTCTCAAAAAAATCGGCGCGGACGACGTTGTGTATCCGGAAAGGGATATGGCGCAGCGAACGGCGGTGCGCTATTCCGCACGCGGCGCGTTTGATTATATTGAGTTATCGCCGGAATATGCTATCATGGAGATACAAGCGCCCGAGGATTGGATCGGGCGAAGCATACGGGAGCTGGACGTGCGCACACGGCATCGCCTGAACGTGATCGGCGTACGGGAAAACGGCAAGGTGCTGCCGCTTCTGAGCGCGGAGCACATATTTCGGAAGGACGAGCATATGATCGTAGCCGGCGCCCAAAGAGACATTCTGCGCGTCATGGATAAAGGATAGAAGGGAGGGAAATGCTTATGCGCGCCACGGTAAAAAACATATGCAAAACCTTGCTGGTAACAGCGCTGACGCTTCTTTTTTCGCTGCTTCTTAGCACCTTTGCCGTCGGGAACGAAAGCATCATCATGGTATTCCTGCTGGGCGTTCTTTTCACAGCCGTACTCACAAGCAGCAGAAGCTGGGCGATCTTGGCGGCGATATTCTCCGGCATGCTCTTTAACTTCCTCTATACGGAGCCGCGCTTTTCCTTCTATATCTACCAAACAAACGATCTCATGCTGATCGGCTTTTTCATCGTAACAGGCGTCGTATCCGGCACCGTAACGTCGCGGCTGCAAAGCGAGATGAAGCTTGCCAATCAAAATGAGCAAACGGCCAAGACCATGTATCAAATCGCTTCCGGCTTCCTTTCCGTAAGCGGACGCGAGAGCATCGAAAAAAAGGCCGGCGAGATGGTAAGCGCGTATACCGGACGTACATGCGTTATACAGCTTACGCCAAATAGCGGGGACGCGGCGGACGGCGACAGCTTCCCCATCGTCTGCGGCTCGGCAAGGTTGGGAAGCCTTACGCTTTCCGGCGCGTCGCTGGACGAGCAGCGCCGTTTGCTCGTACAGGCGGTTTGCACACAGCTTGGCATCGCGCTGGAGCGCGAAACGCTTGTAACGGATCGTGAGAACATCCGCATCGCAATGGAGCGTGAACAGCAGCGCGGCACGCTGCTTCGTTCTATCGCGCACGATCTTCGAAGCCCGCTGACCGCCCTTTCGGGCGCGGGCAACCTGCTTTCGGATAATTACGACAACCTGTCCGACACCGAGCGCAGAAAGCTTGCCTCGGACATCAGCGAGGAGATCGTATGGCTGATCGATCTGGTTGAAAACATACTCAACATGACGCGCATCAGCGAGCAGAAGCTCGTGCTGCACAAGCAGGATGAGGTCATCGACGACGTGTTCGGCGAAGCGATCGAGCACACGGAGCGCCTGCTTCGCGACCGAGACCTGCGCGTTCATCTGCCCGAACAGGTCGTAACCGTCCCCATGGACGGCAAGCTCATTGGGCAGGTGATCATCAATCTGTTGGAAAACGCCGCGCGGCATACGCCCGCAAACAGCAAGATCATCCTGTCCGCGGAAATAGACGACCGTTTGCGCGTATCCGTCGCGGACACGGGCGACGGCATCCCGCATGCTATACGGGAACACCTTTTTGAACGGTTCGTCACGCAGAATGAAGAAATCGTTGACGGCCGCCGGGGCTTGGGTCTCGGCCTTGCCATTTGCAAAGCGATCGTTGAAGCGCACGGCGGAGAGATCCATGTTCTGGATAACGAGCCGCATGGCGCCGTTTTTACCTTTACGCTGCCTATGGAGGTGCAACATGATGAATGACAAGCGAACGATTCTTGTGATCGAGGATGATCAATACATCTCCCATTTCATCGATATCTCGCTGTCCAAGGAGGCGTATGCCGTGCTGATCGCGGAAACCGCCGCGGAGGGACTTTTCCTTATTTCCTCGCATCATCCCGAAATCGTGCTGCTGGATCTCGGCCTTCCCGACAAGGACGGGATCGAGCTTCTGCGGGAGCTGCGCACCTTCTCGGACGTGCCTGTGCTCATCGTATCCGCACGCGGGCAGGAAACGGAGAAGATCGCCGCGCTCGATCTTGGCGCAAACGATTATATCACCAAGCCCTTTCATATGGGCGAGCTAATGGCGCGCATCCGCGTGGCGGAACGTTTGCTGCAAAAATCCGATACGGAAAAGGGCAGCACCGATTTTACCTGCGACTGGCTGAAAGTGGATTATGAAAAGCGCAAGGTCCTTGTAGACGGGGAGGAAATCCATCTTACGCCCACCGAATACAAAACGCTGCTGCTTTTGATCGCCAACCGGGGCAAAGTTCTCACGCACAACTTCATCATCCGCCAAATTTGGGGCTATGAGGGCGGCGACAGCAAAAGCGTGCGCGTGTTCATGGCAAATCTTCGGCGCAAGCTTGAGAAGGACACGGCGCACCCGCGCTTTATTCTCACCGAGATCGGCGTGGGCTATCGCTTCGCGGACGAATAAAAAATGGAGCTGCCCTTTGGGCAGCCCCATCCGTTGAATTCGCAATCGTTTATCCGTGCAGACCCACGCAGTCATACACGGCGCGCAGCGTTTCGTTGGCGTGCTTGGCCGCGCGCTCCGCACCGCTTTGTATCATCTTGGTAAGATACGCCTGATCGTCAAGCAGGCGCTTGTATTCCTGCTGCACCGGCGTCAGCTCGCCGATCACCGCCTGCGCGACCTCGGTTTTCAAAGCGCCGTAGCCCTTTCCCGCGAAGGCTGCAACCGCGTCCTCCATGCTAAGCCCCGTAAAGGAGGTGTAGATGGAGAGCAGGTTGGATACGCCCGGCTTGTTTTCGGGATCGTAGCGAATCTCGCCGTCGCTGTCCGTCACAGCCCGCTTGAACTTTTTGAGTATCACGTCCGGCTCGTCCATGATGGCGACAAAGCCGTTGGGGTTGGGATCGGACTTGCTCATCTTCTGCGCGGGGTCCTGCAAGCTCATCACGCGGCCGCCAAACTTCGGGATAAAGCCTTCGGGCACCTTGAAGGTCTCGCCATAGGCGTTGTTAAAGCGGATGGCGATGTCGCGCGCGATCTCGATATGCTGCTTCTGGTCTACGCCCACGGGAACAAGATCGGTTTGATACAGCAGAATGTCCGCCGCCATCAGCACGGGATAGGTGAATAAGCCGGCGTTGATATTGTCCGCGTGCTTGGCGCACTTATCCTTATACTGCGTCATGCGGTTGAGCTCGCCCATATAGGTGTTGCAGCAAAGCACCCAGCTAAGCTCCGCATGCGCGGGCACCTGCGACTGGATGAACAGCGCAGATTTCACAGGATCGATGCCGCAGGCGATCAGAAGCGCCACCGTCTCCATGGAGCGGCGTTTGAGCGCTTCGGCGTCCTGCCGCACGGTGATGGCGTGCATATCCACCACGCAATAATAGCAAAAACGATCCTCGCCCTGAAGCAGCGACCAGTTGCGCAGCGCCCCCACATAATTGCCTAACGTCGGCGAACCCGACGGCTGGATGCCGCTGAATACATATTTCATTGTCGTTACCTCCTCCTTGCAAAAATCGTTTATGTATACATGATAAGCATCCCGAATATTATACGCCTTTGCCGTGCGCTTGGCAACGGTTCACATTGCAAGTGGAAAAGAAAAATGGTATCATAAGCAAAGAATTCGTTTATGGGGGTATCGGATGTCCTATCAGGCGCTGTACCGAAAATACCGGCCTGCCACCTTCGACGCGGTCGTCGGGCAGGATCACATCACCACCATACTCAAAAATCAGGTGCAGTCCGGGCATATTGCCCACGCGTACCTGTTTTCCGGCACGCGCGGTACGGGCAAAACCACCACGGCGCGCATCTTCGCGCGCGCCATCAACTGCCTTGACCCGCAAAACGGCGAACCTTGCGGCAAGTGTGCGGCATGCCTCGTTTCGGCTTCCGAAAATGCGGACATCATCGAGCTGGACGCGGCCTCCAACAGCAGTGTGGACGACATCCGCTCGCTCGTGGAGAAGGCGCGCTATACCCCGCTGCAGTTAAAAATCAAGGTGTACATCATCGACGAGGCGCACGCGCTTGCAAGCTCCAACCAAGCCTTCAACGCGCTGCTGAAAACCTTGGAGGAGCCGCCCGCACACGTCGTTTTTATCCTTGCGACCACGGAGCCGCAGAAGCTCCCCGCCACCATACGCTCCCGCTGCCAGCGGCTGGATTTTCACAGGCTTCGCGTAGCGGATATGACGGCGCTGCTGCGGGACGTGCTGCAAAAAAGCGGCGCGTCCATCGAGGAGGACGGCCTTCTCTCCATCGCCCGCGCCGCCGACGGCGGCATGCGCGACGCGCTGTCGTTGGCGGATCAGTGTCTCGCCTTTTGCGGGAATACGGTTTCGGCACAGGACGTTTACCGCGTGCTTGGCAGCATGGACAGCGACTTTCTCTACCGCATGGCGGACGCCTGCATCGCGGGCGACGCGGCCACGGCGCTGACGCTTTTGGATCAGGTGATACGCGACGGAAGAGACCTTACCGTATTCACGCAGGATATGGCGCAGCATATGCGCGCGCTGCTGCTTACCAAGGTATGCGGCGAATCGGCCGAGCTTTTGGACTGCACGCCCGACGACGCGCATCGCTACAAGACGCAGTCCGCCGCGTGCGGCGAAGCGTGGCTTCTATACGCGCTCGAGCAGCTTTCCGCCGTGCAGGCGGAACTCAAGTGGCTCACGACCCCCCGCGCGCGGATCGAAAGCGTGCTGGTACGCATCGCAAGGCCGGACCAGGCCCGCTCCATCGACGATTTGACCGCGCGCTTGGAGGCGCTGGAGCAACGGCTGCAAAAGGGCGCTCTTACGTCCCCCGCTCCCGTACCGGACAGCGCGCCGGACGATGCGCCGCCTTGGGACGCGACGCCCGTCATAGCGGCTCCCACGGCGCCCGCACTGGCAAAGCCCAAACCCGCGCCGCAAAAGCCGGCCGCGCCGAAAGCCTCCGCGGATCGCTGGGCAAATGCGCTGGAGGAGCTTAAAAAAACGGACATGATGCTTTTTGCCATGGCGCGCAACGCCACGGCGGAGGTGCAGCAAGATCGCGTGTTGCTGCGCTTTGAAAAGGAAATCTATGTGGACGCGCTTAAAAAGAACCATGAAAAGATCGAGGCGCTGCTCGGCTGCCCCATCGAGGTAGAGCTTGGCGGCGCGGGCGCAAAGGAAACGCCCGAGGCGCGCGCGCGCGCGCTTTTTGGCGACGCATTAAAAATCACGGATTGACGGAGGACGGAAACATGGCGAGAAACGGCGGCTTCCCCGGTATGGGCGGCGCAAACATGCAGCAGATGATGCTCAAGGCGCAGAAGATGCAGCAGGAGATGGCAAGGCTGCAAGGCGAGCTGGAAACGCGTGCATTCACGGCGACCGTAGGCGGCGGCGTGGTCACGGCGACGGCGTTGGGAAACAAGACCCTGCAATCCATCAAGATCGATCCTGCCTGCGTCGATCCGGAAGACGTGGAAATGCTGGAGGATCTGGTGGTAAGCGCCGTCAACGAGGCGCTGCGCACGGCGGATGAGACCGTAAGCGCGGAAATGGGAAAAATCACGGGCGGCATGAACCTCGGGTTCTGATGCGCGCCCCGCACAAAGGACGGCCTCATTTATGGATGCGATCAACAGCCTGATAGCACAGCTCTCCCGTCTGCCGGGGATCGGCAGCAAAAGCGCGCAGCGGCTTGCCTATCACATTTTGGATATGCCGGAAAGCCATGCGCACGAGCTTGCCGCCGCCATCGAAACGGCACGGGCAAACATTCACTTTTGCCCCGTGTGCGGCAGCTATACCGAGCAGGACCCCTGCCCCATCTGCGCCGACAAGCGGCGCTCTTCCGCGTTTCTGTGCGTCGTACGGGACGCGCGCGACGTGTTCGCCATGGAAAAGATGCGGGAGTTTCAAGGAAAGTACCATGTACTGCACGGCACCATCTCCCCCATGGACGGGATAGGGCCCGACGATATTGCCATCAAGGAGCTGCTAGAGCGCGTGGAGCAGGACGGCGTGCGCGAGGTGCTCATCGCCACCAACCCGGATGTGGAGGGCGAGGCGACCGCCACCTACATCGCAAGGCTGCTCAAGCCCAAACACATACGCGTAACGCGTATCGCCCACGGCATCCCCATCGGGGGGGATTTGGAATATGTGGACGAGATGACGCTGCTGAAGGCCGTCGAAGGCCGCAGGGAAATGTAAGGCCGGCTTTCGGCCTTGAAGGAGCTATATGCCTAAAGCCATACGCATCATCGCCATATCGCTTTGCGTTCTCTTGCTCTGCACGGGCTGCACCGCTAACGAGACGCTTGCGGAGGAAAGCCGCGCTCTCTCCGAGCTTCGCACGAGCTATCGTAGCGCGCAGCTGATCGCTACGGGCGTATGCACGCGGATGTATTACGGCGAAAACGGCGCCATCCTCTCCGATTTTCGCATCGGGGAGGTCCTTGCAGGCATCGGTAAACCCGGCGACGTCATATGCTGCGAAACAGAAGCCATGACGCTGCAAGCGCAGTATCTGGGCTACTTCGCCTACACCGACGCGGACGGCGGACAGGTCGCGTCGCCTTTGGTGCTTTGTCCCCTGCACGCGGAAACGAATGAGATCACCTACGGGGAAAGCACGCTCTCGCTTACGGCGATCCGGGAGGACATGGCGCTTCTGCAAAATGTGATCATCGCGCCTCCGGATACTTGGTATTATCAAGATATAGCAACGCTTATGGACGCCTGCACCGAGGTTTTTATCGGCCGCGTTGACGCTGTGCCCGCCCTCTCGGATACGGAATTTCGCGAAGAATCCGGCAGCGCTATGGTGGAGCACAGCATGCCCGCAAGTATCGTCCCCGTCACGGTATACGGCAGCATCAAGGGGACGCTCCGTTACGGAGACGCGGTCTCCTTCGTTAACGTCCCCGCCCACGCGGCAGATATGCTGGACGCGGCCACCCTCACCGCCGTACAGTTTGACGTAGCGGCGCTGCCGGAGCTTCAGCAGGGTGCGTACTGCGTTTTTTTCCTTTTGCGCGGGCTCGACGCCAAGCAGGAAAGCTATTTCTGCGTTAACCCCCTCCAAGGCTTTATCCCGCTGGATAAGGACATACTGCTCGTTCCCAAGGGGAACGACGCCTTCTTAGATTGCGCAACGCTGCCTGATTTTTTGCAAGCCGCCGGGCGCGCGTAACTTTTTATTTCCCTTTTCCCCTTTTTCTGCTATAGTTTAAGTATCATTTCACCTTAACAGGCCATTGAAAGGAGCTTACGCATGGGAAAATTTGAGTTGAAAAAGGCAAAGAACGGTTTCGTATTCAATCTGAAGGCAGGCAACGGCGAAATCATCGGCGGTTCCGAGGTGTATGCCACGATGGGTTCCTGCAGTAAGGGCGTCGCTTCCGTGGCAAAGAACGCGGTCGTCGCCGAAGTGGAAGACCAGACGGAGGCCGACTGCAAAAAGGTCAAGCATCCCAAATTTGAAGTCTACTGCGACAAGGGCAAGGAATTCCGGTTCCGTCTCAAGGCCACCAACGGCGAAATCATCCTCGTGTCGGAGAGCTATAAGGAGAAAACCGCCTGTCTCAAGGGTATCGAATCCGTTCGCAAGAACGCCGGTTCCCCCATCGTCAAGATCGACGCATAATTTGCAGCAAGCGCATAACTGCGCCGCGTTTTGCGGCGCAGTTCTATTTTGTTTACAATACGCCGGAATTACCGTATACTGAATACGGCGTTCTATCGTAGCAGTCTTTTCAAGGGAGGTTTCCGCATGGGCGAAACGCAAAACGCGCTGCTCGTCCCCGCGCAGGTGATTTATTTGGACGAGGTGCAGGCGTTTATCGACGGCAAGCTTACATCAGCCGGCTTTTCCACCAAATCGAAAATCAAGATCGCCATCGCCGTGGAGGAGATCTTCGTCAACGTCGCCACCTACGCGTACGCGCCCGGCAACGGTGACGTGCGCGTGCTTTTTTCCCTGACGCCGGATAACGCGGCGGAAATCACCTTTATCGATAACGGCGTCCCCTATGACCCGCTTGCCAAGCCCGACCCTGATGTGACGCTGGGCGCGGCGGATCGCACCGTCGGCGGGCTCGGCGTCTATATGGTAAAAAAATCCATGGACGATATGCGTTATGCGTATGTTGACGGACAGAACAGGCTCACGTTGCGAAAAAGCAGGGATTGAGTGAGCGTTATTACACAAATCCACAGTAAAAGGCCGCGTCAGAAAACGCGGCCTTCTCTATTTATTTAGGTTAATTCCCCACGACGGCGTTGGGAATCGCACCGCTGCCGATAGCGGAACTGGGGGCGATCGCCTCAGGAATCGCGCCGCTGCCGATCACGGGTCCCGGCGCGACCGCCTCGGGGATCGAGCCGCCATAGACGACAGGCGGCCGCCAAAGCGGTTTATAGAAATACGTGACGACGGTATCGTTGTAAATCGTGATGGTTCTATTCATGACCTGCGCGCCGGAAACGGTGCAGTAATCATACGAATAGTCCTGTATGACGGGCGGATTGAGCGCCATGGCGGAGCCGTAGGATACCACGTTGTTGTAGAACTCGCGGAAAACGCGGCCGGTGCTCTCATCCACGCCGCGCACCAAAAGCGTCGCGTCATGAACGACGGGCTGCGTCCAATAGCTGTTTGTTTTGTAATAATAAACGACCTCCGTATCCTTCGTTAGCGGTACGATCGTCGAGGTGGCAGCCACGCCGTTTACCGTAACGCCCGTAAACTGATACCCCGGCACCGTATGCTTGTAATCGTTGATGCTGATTTGGACGCCGTAGGGTTTATCCGAGTTTTCGATCAGGTTGAGCATGGCGCCCGTGCCTTGATCCACAGACATCACGCGAAGATGCATCATTTGACCTACCGGCGGCAGCGCCGATGCGTTCACCGCGCGGTAAACGACCTTGACCGTCTTGCTGTCGGTTCTGATCACGCCGTTGTTCGGATCCTCCACGCGTAAAAACGAATAGCCTGAGATGTACGGCGTGTTCACGGTATAGGCCTGCCCCTCAAGCCCGCCGACGTTCGCGGAATCGGCGATCTTGTTCCCCTTCTCATCCACATACTTGACGGTGATCCCGTCCTGCTTCGCATAATGCGCAAGCATGGTGATACTCTTGTCGGGGAAAATGAAGTTGTTGTTCTTGTTGTGGGTAAAGCCGATAAAAGTGTAACCGCTTATGTCTTTGAGCTTTACCTGAAAATAAGCGCCGGGCACGCCCGTGATCTTGTCCGGTTCGGCGATCTTCTTATTCTTTTCGCCGGTAACGTACTTCACGGTAACCGTCACCTTGGACGCCGCCAGCGCGGGCACGGCTACGGTCAAGAGCAGCAGAACGGAAAGCAACAATGCCGTCAGTTTTTGTTTGCGCATAGGGAACCCTCCTCATTCATTCTAGTATTATGGTACCATGATTTTACAAAAAGCACAATCCTTCCGCCTACCTTTATAATGCCCTACGGCCAATTTTGGCGGGCGGTGTTGTGGTTTGACAATTTGCATGGTATAATTGAGGAAATCGCGACATGATTTCCAAATTCCGGCTATTGATATATGTCAGAAGGACGATCCGCATGGCGCTACGCTTGAAACGACGCAACTTCAAAAACCTGCTTTCCCGTCTGCTGATTCCTCTGATTTTGATCATAGGGATTCTCTTTGCGGTGTTCGTAGCGCATGAGAGGGTGGAGGATACCGCCTTCGCCCGCGTGAAAAGCGTGCTTCGCACCGTTTCGGAAAGCCACGCAAGTGTGATGAGCGCGACGCTGGAGGGAAAATACGGGGTGCTGGAATCCTTTGCGGACGAGCTTGCATGGGTTGACAGCTACGACGTGGACGAGCTGCAAAAGCGCATGAGCGCCGTAAAGAAAGCCGCCGGTTTCGATCGGGTTTTTGTGCTGGACGCCTACGGCAAGGGTCTGACCAACGACGGCAGGGTCTTTACCGCCGCACAGCGAGATTATTTTACCAAATCGATGCACGGCAGACGCGCGCTGGATTTTGTGGATCAATCCGTATTCGATAACGAGAGCTGCTTCGTGTTGGCCGTGCCCATCAAAAATGATCGCGGCACCAAATCCGTGCTGGCGGCTTCCTATATGCAGGACGGTCTGCGCCAGCTTCTCATCTCCGACGCTTACGGCGACGCAAGCTACGCCTATGTCGTGGACGCCGACGGCAACATCATCGTCGGATCGGACAGTAAAAGCTTCGACGAACAGAGCAAAACCGTTGACGACCTTCTTCGCACCGCCACCATCTACGACGGTTATTCCTTGGATAAAATCAAAAACGCACTGCAAAGCAACAGCGGCGGCGACTTTTCCTATTCCAAGGAAGGGCGGCAGCTCTATTGCTTTTTCCAGCCCTTAACCAGCAAAAACCTCGCCGTGAACGACTGGTATATCGCGGAGGTCGTTTCCGGCGACGTGATCAGCGACGATGTGCGTAATTCCACAAACAGCATTCTGCTGCTGGGCATCGTATCGCTTCTGTCGCTTCTTCTTATTATTTTCAGCTACTTTACTGCCAAGCGCAGCGAACACGCGCTCGCCAATGAGACCGTGGCCAAGCGCGTAGCGGAGCAGACGGCGTCCGAACTTCGCGCGGGCTGGGAGCAGGCGCGCATCGCGCTCGCGCACAGCAACCGCATCATCATGCGGTATAACATCAAAACAAGGACGTTGTATTATTTTTCCAGCGACTCCCCCACCTATACGCACTATGTGGAAAACGTGCCCGACGCGCTCATTGAAAACGGTGAGATCGCGCCGGAGAGCATGGAGGATTTCATTTCCTTCTGCGACGCCATCCAGCGCGGCGAACCCAACGGCTCCATGGAAATCTGCGCACGGTGGCACAGCAAGGATAGCTATATTTGGGTACGGGCGGATTACACGCTTCTGCTGGATGACGAGGGCAAGCCCGATATGGCGGTGATCTCCGCGGGCGACGTGACCTCGCAGATCGAGAAGGAGCTCGCGTACAGGCGCTGGCGAAAGTCCATCGAAATGCTTTCCGAAAACGCTTACGCCATCTATGAATACAACCTTTCTACGGACACGCGTGTCAACTACGAGGGGCATCTGCTGGACCCCTTGGATGTACCCGCGGATCTCGACTTTGACGAGCGTACTCTTTTCTACGCAAACAGCACCGTTCACCCCGATGACCGGGACGAATATATCGCTTTGATGCAGCGCGACCGCCTCATCGCCGCCTTCTACGAGGGCGCACCCAACAGCACCATGGATTTTCGCCTTTTCATGGAAGGGCACGAGATGCGCTGGGTGCGCTTTACCGCGCAGCTGACGCAATATCCCAATTCCAAGGAGATCAAGCTGTATCTTCTCTATCAGGACATCGATCAGGAAAAGCGCAACGAGCTTGCCCTCAAGGATCGCGCGGAGCGCGACTCCCTGACGGGTGCGTTCAACCGCCAAACCTTCTTTGACCGCGCCAACGCCGCCATCGCGCAAAGCGGGCCGGATACCCGCCACGCACTGCTGTATATCGACTTGGATCATTTTAAGTCGCTCAACGATACGCTGGGACACGCCGCGGGCGACGAAGCGTTGTTACAGGCGGCCTCCGCCATCCGTTCCGTGCTTCGCATGGGCGATCTTGTCGGGCGCATCGGCGGTGACGAATTCGCGGTATTCCTGCAAAACATCCCCTATAACGCCGTGATCGAAAGACGCGCGCAGCAAATATGCACACTGCTTCGCAAGACCTACGAAGGCGCTGTGCAAGTATCCGCGAGCATCGGCGTGGCGATCTATCCGAACGACGGCGATACGCTGGACGAGATCGCGCTCGCGACGGATAAGGCGCTGTATCATGTGAAGGACAGAGGGCGCGACGGCTACCAGTTCTATACGGGCGACGCCGCGGATCTTCCCGCGGTGAACGAGACGGTGCACACGCGCGTAGGCAAAAAGCTCATACTCGTAGTAGACAATGACGCCGCGTCCATCCGCGCCATTGAGCGCGCGTTGGGCGAAGCCTATCATTTGGAGACGGCAAGCAACGATATGGACGCGGAACGTCTGCTCAAGCGCCACGGCTCCGGCATTTCCGTCGTGCTGCTGGATATTCACATGCCGCAAATGGGCAGCGCGGATTTCTTAACGCGCCGCAAAGCCAACAAGGAGTTTTCCCTCATACCGGTCATCGCCATGTGCAAGGCGCCGAAAAAGGAAGACGTCCAGCACGCGCTGCGTTTGGGCGCGTGGGCGTGCTTACAAAAGCCGCTGGATATGGAGCTTTTGAATCTGCATATAGAAAACGCCATCATTCGTACAGAGAACGATCAGGCGCGTTTGCAGGATGGGTATTTGCAGCTCCAGAACAGGGAGGAAGCGCGCTACAGGAGCGTGATCGCCAGCACCAAAACCGTGGTGTTTGAAGCGGATCTCATCAATAACATCTATATCTACGACGCCATGACGGGCTCCATGCTCGCGGGCAAATATGATTCGCGGCCGCTTTGGACGATCCTGCGCGCCGACGGCGTTACGGACGATAAAACGGCGGCGGAAATGCAGCAGCTTGTGGAGGAAACGGCCGAGATCGCCACGGACGAGGTGCATAGCATGGACGTGCTTCTCAAAACCGCCACGGGCGAGCATCGCTGGTTTAAGATGAACGTCGCACGCCAGGATGATACGAACCCACTCTCCAAACGCGTATTTATAACCTTCAACGACGTCAACGAGGAGAAGCTTTCCAACGAGCATCTTCGCTATCTTGCCGAATACGACGAGTTGACCAGCATCTATAACCGCGCCGCCTTCCTTCGCCACACGCGCGAAATGATCGACAAGGCGCCGGATGACGCCTACGCGTTCATCTATTTCGATATCGACAGGTTCAAGGCCATCAATGAGGTCTACGGGCATGCCGAGGGCGACCGCGTGCTTCGCCTTGTTGCCTCTGCGCTGCGGGAGCTTATCGAGGATCTCGGCATTTGCAGTCGCATCTCCGGCGACCTTTTCGCGGTGTGCGTGCGCTACGTTCGTCCCTCCCTGCCAACAGAGCTTTTAGGCGGCTTCAACCGGCATATCATGCAATTCCATCTGCCCTTTGAGTTCACCTCCAGCTTCGGCATCTATGTGGTGGACGATCCGGCGCTTCCCACGGACATTATGATGGACAAGGCTGCCTTGGCGCAAAAAAGCATCAAGGGAAGCTACATCACACGCTTGGCCTATTACGACGATACCATGAACGCGCAGGTGCTGGAGGAGCAATCCATCACGGCGCAGATGGAAGCGGCCTTGCGGGACGGCCAGTTTGTTCCCTTCCTACAGCCCAAGGTGGATTATGTCACGGGCGAAATCGTAGGCGCGGAGGCGCTGGTGCGCTGGCAGCACCCGGAGCTGGGGCTGATTCCGCCCGGCAAGTTCATACCTCTCTTTGAAAGAAACGGCTTTATCTCCAAGCTCGACCCCTACATTTGGGAGCAGGTGTGTAAGCTTCTGCAAGCATGGACGCAGAAAGAACTCGCCGTGCTTCCCATATCCGTCAATGTTTCGCGGCTGGACATGCAAAACCTCAACATTCGCTCCATCATATGCGATCTTACGGAAAAGTACGGCGTATCGCCCCACCTGCTGCATTTGGAGATCACCGAAACGGCCTACGTCGGCAACCCGACGCTGCTCAACAAAGCGCTGGAAGCCTTGCGCGCCGAAGGCTTTGTCATTGAGATGGACGACTTTGGCAGCGGTTTTTCCAGCCTCAACACCCTGCGCGACGCGCCTGTGGATATACTCAAGCTTGATACCATGTTTGTTTCCGACGGCAGGCAGGATGAGCGCGGTGCCGAGATACTGCGCAGCATCGTAGGCCTTGCGCAGAGCCTGCGTTTAGGCTTGATCGCCGAAGGCGTCGAATCCGCGGACGTTGCCGAGCAGCTGGTGGATATGGGCTGCCGCCATATGCAGGGCTACTATTTCTCCAAGCCCATCAATGTGGAAGCGTTCCTGTCGCTTCTGCATACGGCGAACAAAGCGTAGCACACATAAAAAAGGAGTCGTTCCGCGCGGAATGGCTCCTTTTTTCGTATACGCCGCATTGCGTTATTTCTTCGTGGGAAGCAGCTTGACGCCGCCGATGATCGGCAAAGGCTCCATGCTGCCGCGAAAAACGCGGATAGCCCCCAGTATCATCAGATAGAATAAGCCGCCGAAAACGCCCATGCAGACCGTATAGATCACCGGCGACGCGCCCAGCATGTTTACGGCGAGCACGTCTGCAAGCAGCAGCAGCAAAAGCACCAGCCCTTGGTTCGCGTGAAACGCCGCGTATTCCTTATCCTTGCAGGCGCGAAGGGGTATGAAAAACAGGACCCCCGTATAGGCGGCTGCCGCAAAAAACCTGTGCTCACGCACCTTTTCCCGCCTGCCCTCGTCATAAGCAAGCAGCTCCGCCGCGGGATCGTCGGGTGCTATGGCAGCCTGCGCGGCTCTTTCGGCCTCGGCCTGTTCGCGCGCGGCGCGCTCCGCCTCCGTCTCCTCCTCCGTCCTTTTACGGCGCGGCTGCCGCAGCGTCGGAAAAACCTCCTCGTCGGGCGCGGTTATGGCTTTTTTACAGCGCGGGCAAACGGTGCAGCTATCCTTTACGTTGGTTCCGCAAAACGCACAGACCTTCATGGATTTCCCCTTCTTCAGCAGGTTTTCTCTGCCGTACCAAACGCGTATTGCGTTACGGTCCTGTATTCCTTCCCCGGCGCAAGCAGCACGGAGGGGAACGCCGGCACATTGACGGCGTTCGGGTATCCCTGCGTTTCCAAACACAGCGCGCAGCGCGGCGCGTGCACGCGATCCTTCCCCTGCCTCTCGGGCAGGAAGTTGGCGGTATAAAGCTGCACGCAGGGCGCGTCGGTAAACACGTCCATCACGATCCCGTTATCCGCGCAGAGCTTGGCCGCGTGCCGCATGCCCTCGCCCAGCAGAACAAAGTTGCAGTCGTACCCGCCGACAGCGCGCAGCATCTCGTCCGGGTCGTCTATATCGCGTCCAACCCTTTTGGGCGCGCGGAAATCGAACGGCGTACCCGCAACAGCGCGAGTTTCACCATGCGGTATCAGTTTTTCATCCGCCACCGTAATGCTGTCCGCGTCGATGGTAAGCGTGTGCTCCAGCACCGTCCCCTTACCCATAAGGTTAAAATAGGCATGGTTTGTCATGTTCACGGGCGTCGTTTTGTCCGTCGCCGCGCTGTAAGCAAACGTCAGCGCGTTCTGCTCGGAAAGGGTGATCCGCACTTCCGTCTTGAGCGTGCCGGGGAATCCGTCCTCACCGTCGGGAGAAACGCAGCTGCAAAGCAACGCATCCCCTTCCTCCGCCACGTTCCATATGCGGCCCACAAAGGCGCTGCCGCTGTGCAGGCAGTTGCAGTTGTCGTTCACGGGCGCGTGGAAGGTCTCGCCATCGATCACAAACCGCGCGTTTTCAATACGGTTGGCGACGCGCCCCACCGTAACGCCCACGAAATTCCCCTCCATGGGCTGCGTGGGCTCGGGATACCCCAGCACCACATCCACAAGCGTCCCGTTAGCGTCCGGCACGCACAGGCTGTAGAGCGTCAGGCCATAATCCAAAAGGGTGGCCTTGCTTCCGTTTTTGTTCGTGATGCAATAGGCTGTGACGTTTTTTCCATCGTCTGTTTTCCCGAATTGATAAGAACTGATCATGATTTCATCTCTCCTTATGAGCAATGTAGATATTATACCGCAAATCGCGTCATTATGCTATACTACAAGCATGTTTAACGCTATGAAAAACTTAGCCTTAGCGCACGGCTTCGCGCGAACCTACGCGCTGCCGCTTACAGACCTTTCTTCGTGGGAGCGTGCAGCTTCGCGCGCGCAGGTGCGCGCAAAGCTTCCCTGCGACCTGCCCGCGCTGTTTCCGTGGGCGAAAAGCGTGCTGCTGCTCGTCTATCCTTACGCGCCCTATCCGCCGGATTGCCGTATTCCCGCCTACTACGTCGCCTCCAACCGCGCGTATCACGCGCACAAGGCGCTTGCAAAGGAGATTGCCGCGCTGGGCTGCCGTTGCGAGCCTGTCGAACCGCCGCTTCGCGCGCTGTGCCTTGCCTGCGGCATAGGCGCGCAAGGAAAAAACGGGCTTTTACGCATCGACCCCTTCGGTTCCCGCATCGTGCTTTTTGCGCTTTTAACGGACGGATGCGCCCCGCAGCCCATTATGGACGCGCCCGCAAAGCCCTGCCCCGACGGTTGTACGGCTTGCATAGACGCCTGTCCCGCAAACGCCATCCGCCCGCACGGCGCCTTTCCTTCCGCGGTCGTGCAAACAAAATGTATGCGTTACTATATGGACGACATACCATATCCGCCCTTCGTGTACGCCTTGCAGCAAAAGCATATGGGGTGCGAAACCTGCATGGACGCGTGCCCCTTCAACGCCCGCAACACGCCGCTTACGCCGCCGGAGGATGTCCGGGCAGCGTTTGAGATAGCACGTCTCGCTTCCGGCGACGACGCGCCCGCCCGATCGCTCGTGGGAAAAAACATCACGCGCCACGGCAAGCTTACAGTCGAAGCGCAAAATTTTCTTTCGCGCCGCGAATAAAGGTTGCAATCGCCATCCATGCTATGTAAAATAGAGAACAGTCAGAAAGTTTGCCGCGCTAGGCGGGGAGTTAGCGGCGCCCTGTACCTGCAATCCGCTACAGCAGGGCTGAATTCCCGCGCCGAGGTAAACGTATGTGGGGCTGGCGCCGTCCTTCGGTGTTGAGGGTCGGGTCCCGTGCAATCGACGTCTGTGAACCATGTCAGATCCTGACGGAAGCAGCATTAAGCGGAATCGTCGATGTGCCGCGGGTTTGCCTGACCGGAGCCGCGGGGGCGGCATACCGCCCATGGCCGTCTTATCCAAGCGCGGGTGCGCGGCAATGTATTTATCGGGCAGGATCGTTTGATCCTGCCCGATGCTTTCAATTTGCAACTGCTCGCAAGCGCATAGCGCTTGGCTCGCGGTCGTTGCAAATTGCAAAGACAGAAATCCTTCGGATTTACTTGCGCGCACACCGGCAAAGCCGCTATGCGCGATAAATGTCAAGGGGACTGCCCCTTGACAATCCCCTTGTTGTTGTTCTGTTTGGTTTTAATCTTGTTTATTTCATCATTTCCCGGATCGCTTCGCCCAGTATCTTCATGCCGGCGTCGATCTGCGCTTCGGTACTGTTGGAATAGTTCAGGCGCATCGTGCGCACGCCGCGATCCTTCTCGTAGAAGGGATCGCCCGCCACGACCAGCAAGCCCTTCTTGATCGCCGCGTTGCCCACATCCACAGCTTTTACGCCTTCGGGCATGGTAGCCCAAATGAACATGCCGCCCTCGGGCTTGGTATAGGTCGTTCCCGCAGGAAGGTACTTTTCCATCGCGGCCATCATCACGTCCGCCTGATGCTGGTACAAATTCTTGATCTTTTCCATATGCTCGTCCAAATCGTTATCGGCAAGATACTGTGCGAGCACCATTTGGCAGAAGATGTTGGTATGCAGATCCATCACCTGCTTGAACGCCATCAGCTTATCGCGCAGCGCCTTGTTCTTGCAGCAGATCCAGCCGATACGCATGCCGGGGGAAACGGTCTTGGAGAAGGTGCCCATCATGCAGCACTGCTCGCCCAGATAATGCGCGAAGGAGTAGCCGCCCTCGCCGCGGAAGCGAAGCTCGCCGTAGGGATTATCCTCGATCAAGAGTGTGTTGCTCTTTTGAAGGAGCGCCGCCGCCTTTTCACGCGTTTCCACCGTATAGGTAAGCCCCGTGGGATTCTGAAAATTGGGGATCGCGTAGAAGAACACGGGCTTTACGTTTTGCAGAATGTCCGCCAACTCCTCACAGTTCACACCCTCCTCCGTAAGCTCCACGGTGTGCACGGTGGGGTCGTAAAGGTGGAAGGTCTGCAGCGCCGCCAAATAGCTCGGGCGCTCCAAGAGGATGGGATCCTTGGGGTTAAGCATGACAGCCGCAAACATATCCAGCGCCTGCTGCGAGCCGTTGGTAATAATGATCTCATCCGCCGTGGCTTCCACGCCTATGCGCGCATAGCGCTTCGCAATGTAATCGCGCAGCGGCGCATAGCCCGCCGTTGTGCTGTACTGCAACGCCTGCACGCCGTTCTTTTCCAATACCTTCTGCACAGCGTCCTCCATCTCGCGTATGGGGAAGGAAATGGGGTTGGGAAGCCCCCCGCCGAAGGAAATGAGATCGGGCGACGCGGCGGCTTTGAGTATCGCGTCCACGAACTCGCCTTGGAAATCCGGCTTGGTCATGCGATCTGAGATCTGAAATTGCATCTGTGTATCCTCCCTATAAAATTATAAAACTTAAAGGGAATTGTATCACTTGCGATCACAAAACACAAGTGTTTGTATTCCGCAAACAGCCGCAAAACCGCACAAGTCAATTCCCAAAGTAAGTTCCACAGTGGAAGTAAGAAATGGAATTTAGTCTGG
>CAZNAL010000028.1:0-1022 GCA_964571055.1 uncultured Oscillospiraceae bacterium
GCTCGTTGACGTCCATCGTCAGATCGTTGACGGCGACCACGCCGCCAAACTGCATGGTGATGTTTTCAAGATGAAGGACATTCTTGTTTTCCATGTTATTTGCCCCCCTTCTTGGTCTTCTTGTCGCCCGGCAGGCGTCTTCGCTTGAGAAGCCCCGTCACACTGTCGATGGAAAACTCCCTTGTTCCCATGATACCACGGTTATAAAAGAGCACCATGATCATGATGATGACGGAGAAGACGACCTTGCGGAAGCCGGAGCGCAGCAGCGGCACCTGCCAGCCGCCTATGAAGGTCTCGTTATCGAGGAAGCGGAGCCACCATTCGCTGCACGCGACGAAAAGGAAGGACGCTAGGCAGCTTCCCGTGATGGAGCCGATGCCGCCGATGACCACGATCAAAAGGATCTCATAGGTCATGGCCGATTTGAAGGCGGCGGCCTGTACGGTGGTTTGGTACATGGCAAGCAGCGCGCCCGAAATGCCCGCGAAGGCGGAGCTTATCACAAAGGCCATTTCCTTGTGCTTAAAGAGGTTGATGCCCATAGCCTCCGCCGCGATCTCGTCGTCACGGATGGCCTTGAAGGCGCGCCCGTAGGAGGAGTTGATCAACAGCACGATGATGGCGATGCAGATGCCCGACACGATGAAGGGGAAGAGAACCGAATCAAACGTCGGGAATTTGCGCAGCAGATTGGAGCCGTTGGTGATGGGGCCCAGCGCGTCCCACTGGAAAAACGCGCGGATGATCTCCGCAAAGCCCAGCGTGGCGATGGCGAGATAGTCGCTTTTGAGCCTTAACACCGGCAGACCGATGAGGAACGCGAAAAGCCCGGCTACGGCAGCCGCCAACAGGAACGCCACGAGCACCGGTACGGTAAACTGCACGATACCGCCGTCAAAATACTGGTAAACGGCCGCGCGGGCTTCCGTGGGGATGGTAAAGATGGCGTAGGTGTACGCGCCGATGAGCATAAAGCCCGCCTGCCCCAGCGAAAACAGGCCCGTAAAGCCGTTGAGCAG
>CAZNAL010000028.1:1032-22183 GCA_964571055.1 uncultured Oscillospiraceae bacterium
TGGTTTTATTTGGGATTATTTTTGAAACATCTTCAATATACACCTTTTGACGTGGAAGGTTATAACTAATTATCAAGCGACTAATTTCATTAATTGCTTTCTCTTTGGCGGCAGGAGCATCAATACTAGCAGCTTTCATCTGCTCTGTTTTCCAAATAATAAAGTCTTTCTTTTGTTTCTTATCCATTATCCTCACCTTACACTTTCTCGGAAGCGCGTTCACCGAACAGGCCGGTGGGCTTCACGATGAGGATGATGATGAGCAGCGCGAACGTGAAAGCGTCGGAGAAGGTTGTCCATCCGAGCCCTTTGATGATGTTCTCGCAAATGCCGATGATGAACGCGCCGATCACGGCGCCGGGGATGGAGCCTATGCCGCCGAACACGGCCGCGACGAAGGCTTTAAGGCCGGGCATAGCGCCCGAGGTGGGCACGACGGCTGCATAATTGGAAAAATACAGGAAGGAGGCGACCGCGGCGAGCAGCGACCCTATGATGAAGGTCGCGCTGATGACCGAGTTGATCTTGATGCCCATGAGCTGGCTGGTTTCAAAATCCTTGGATACGGCGCGCATCGCCATGCCGATTTTGGTCTTTTGAATAAAAAGAACGAGTCCGACGACCAGTACCAGCGTCAATATCGGCGTAACGACGGTAACGACCTTGGTGGTCGCGCCGAATATCGTGATGGAATTGCTGATCCAAGGGATGGTGGGATACATTTTGGATAGACCGCCCGTTACATACAAAGCGAGATTTTGCAAAAGATAGGATACGCCGATGGCGCTGATCATAACCGACATGCGCGGCGCGCTTCGAAGCGGTTTGTAGGCGACGCGTTCGATCACGAAGCCCAATAGGACGGTTACGATCACAGTAAGCGGCAGCGCGATATAGAGCGGCATCGTGGCGGACGCGTAGATCATCACAAGACCCGCGATCATGAACACATCGCCGTGCGCGAAATTGATAAGGCGCAATATGCCGTAGACCATCGTATAGCCGATGGCGATCAGTGCGTACTGCCCGCCCACGGAAATTCCCGCGAGGATGTAGGGCAGATTGGCATGCAAGAAATCCATATGCTGTTTACCTCCGTTATTATGGAGCGTTGCGAGATTGAGACTTCCTCAAAAATAAGGCGGCGGGAGGCAAGAGGCTTCCCGCCGCCGTAGATGATCGGATATGTGGATGCGTAAAGTTACGTCTTAGGAAACGCCCTGGATGCGGACGAACTCCCAAGCGCCGGTCTCATTGTTGGCATGCTTGATGAAGGCTACGTCGCGGATGGCGTCGCCGGTGGTGTCGTTGAAGGCGATGGCGCCGGAAACGCCGTTGTAGGTGGTCTTCCAAAGCGCCTCGTTGACCTTGGCGGCCTCGGTGGAGCCCGCGTTCTTGAGCGCCTCAAGCGCTACCATGTAGGCGTCATAGCCCATGGCGGAAACAGCCGCCACGGTGTCGTTGCCGCCGTTGTTGGTCAGCATGTTGGGGTTGGCGGCGAGCCACTCTTTGAAGCCCTTTACGAAGGAGGAACCGGCTTCGGAGGTGTCGCCCTCATCAAAGAAGGTGGTGACGTATACGTTCACAGCCTTGCCCTTGGCGGCTTCGGTGATAACGTTGCTGTCCCAAGTGTCGCCGGCGAGAATGGGAACGGTCAGACCCTGCGAGTTGGCCTGATCGATGATCAGCGCCGCGGCTTCGGTGGAAACGGGGGCGAAGAACACGTCCGCGCCGCTGTTGGCGGCGGTGGTCAGGTAAGAGGTAAAGTCGCTGTTGCCCTCGGGGAAGGTCTCGTAAACGACGGTGCCGCCGAGCGCTTCAAACGCTTCATTAAAGTAGTTGCAAAGGCCGACGGAATAGTCGTCGCCGAGCTTCGCAAGGGAGTAGGCGGTCTTGGCGCCAAAGTCTTCGGAAGCGAAGTTTGCAAGAACCGTGCCCTGGAACGGATCGAGGAAGCAGATGCGGAAATAGTGCTTGTTGCCCTCGGTGACCTGCGGGTTGGTGCAGGTAACGCCGATGACGGGGATACCGGCCTTTGCGAACACGTCGCTAGCCGCGATGGAAACGCCGGAGCCGTAGGAGCCAAGCGCCACGGACACGCCCGCGGATACCAGATTGGAAGCGGCGGTGGGGCCCTTGTCGTTAGAGGACTCATTATCCACGATCACAAGCTCAACGGTATAGGTCTTGCCGCCGATGTCAACGGTGTTGACCTTGCTGTTGGCATACTGGATACCCAGGGTCTCCTGCTTGCCGCCTGCGCCGTTGTCGCCGGAAGCGGGCTCGTAAACGCCGATCTTTACGACGTCACCGCCAGCGGAAGCGCTCTGCGAAGCGCAGCCCGCAAACATGGATACGACCAAGCACAGTGCCAGAAGGATGACGAAAGTTTTTTTCATGTTCCTTTTTTCCTCCAAATCAGATTTATACTTCCATATTTATCACAGAAGCATACATTATGGTAAAGTCATTATACATAACCGAAACGTAGATTGCAACCGTCAGATGCGGCGAAAACCGCCTTTTTTCGCCAACGCCGCATACTATGTATTATATGCATTATATAATATAATTACACGCATTTACGCCGTTTACACGAGCGAAGGAGATGGCACGGGCATGCAAAAAATCTTGACGCGTCGCGGCTTTTCAGCGCCCGCACACCCACAAAACGTGGATACGGCAAAGAAACCCATTGACGCGAATTAACATGTCATGTTAAAATAATCGAAGCTGGATGTACTGTGGAGAGTCGCTGTGCGTCCGTCCACAACAAGTAGCCATCGCATACATCTTTTCTCGCAGATCCCTTTGTTATAAAAAAAGGACGACAGATTCTTCCAGTCAAATCACAAAAGGAAAAAATCAAAATCAGAAAGGAAAGTACGTTTATGGATGGATTCCTCAGTTTCAACTCTTGGCTGAACGGTATCGTCTGGGGCTGGCCCGGCATGATTCTGCTTCTTGGCACCGGCTTGTATTACACGCTGCGCACCAAGGGCATGCAGTTTGGCAAATTCGGTTACACAATGAAGAACACGCTCTGCAAGATGTTCGAGAAGAAAGAGGCCGGCGAGGGCGCTGTCACTCCCTTCCAGGCGCTTGCAACCGCGCTTGCCGCAACGGTCGGCACCGGTAACGTCGCGGGCGTTGCGGGCGCTATCGCGCTGGGCGGCCCCGGCGCCGTATTTTGGATGTGGGTTTCCGCCCTGCTCGGCATGTGCACCAAGTACGCCGAAGTCGTGCTGGCGGTCAACTACCGCGAGCGCAATCCCAAGGGCGACTGGGTAGGCGGCCCGATGTACTACATCACCAACGGTCTTGGTAAAAGCTGGAAATGGCTCGCCGTGGTCTTCTCGATCTTCGGCGCGCTTGCCGCGTTCGGCATCGGCAACATGACCCAGATCAACACCATCGCGACCTCGATCTCCGGCACCATCGCCGAGTTCAACCCCGCCGTGAATACCAACGCCGTGCATCTGGTCGTCGGCATCATCGTGGCGATTTTTGCGGCGGCTGTCGTCTTAGGCGGCTTGAAGAGCATCGGCAAGACCACTGAGAAGCTCGTTCCCGTCATGGCGGCGATCTACATCGTGGCCGCTGTCATCGTTGTATTCACACACATCGGTAACATCGGCACCGTCCTCAAGGACATCTTTGTGGGCGCCTTCAATCCCTCCGCTTTGGGCGGCGGTCTTGTGGGTATCGGCATTACGACGGCGATGCGCCGTGGTATCAGCCGTGGTATCTTCTCCAACGAGGCTGGCTTGGGCTCTGCGCCTATCGCCCACGCCGCAGCTGAGACCGACAGCCCTGTTCGTCAGGGTCTGTGGGGCATCTTCGAAGTATTCATGGACACCATCGTGATCTGCACCCTGACCGCGCTTGCGATTCTCATGAGCGGCACGCCCATCGCCTTTGGCGAGAGCGCGGGTACCAGCCTCACCATCGCGGCGTTCGGCATGACCTACGGCGCGAAGATCGCCGGCGTTATCGTCGCTGTCGGCATCACGCTGTTCGCGGTTTCCACCATCCTCAGCTGGTGCCTCTACGGCACACGCTGCGCGGAGTATCTGCTGGGCACGAAGGTCATCAAGCCCTATCAGATCATCTTCTGCCTGATCGTCGTCCTTGGCGCGGTTGTGCCTCTGCAGGCTGTTTGGGATATCGCGGATACCCTCAACGGTTTGATGGCACTGCCCAACTTGGTAGCGCTCCTGGCGCTCTCTCCGATCGTATTCAAGCTGACAAGGGAATACTTCAGCGGCGTACGCCTTGGCGAGTCCAACAGGAAGGAAGACGCGTAAGCGTCCGGCAAAAAACATCCGGCAAAATCGAACGAACCAACGGCAAGACCGCCCTTCGGCGGTCTTTTCTTTTCTTTATCTTCATCTTTTTAGCGTTAACCGTAGCGCTTTTTCGTTTCCTTTGCTATAATACTACACTATGGAAGATAAGAAGAAAACGACCCTTTGGGAGCTGTACGCTGCCTTTTTCCGCATAGGCGCGTTTACCTTCGGCGGCGGTTATGCGATGCTGCCCATGCTCGAGCGCGAGTGCGTGGAAAAACACGCGTGGGCGAAGCAGGAGGAGCTGCTGAACTATTTTGCCATCGGCCAATGCACGCCGGGCGTGATCGCCGTGAATACGGCGACCTTCGTGGGCTGTTCGCAGCGCGGCGTCTTGGGCGCGGCGATCGCGACGCTGGGCGTGATCACCCCCAGCATCTTGATTATACTGGCGATCGCTTCTCTGCTTGCCAATTTTGCACACATACCCGCCGTGCAGCACGCGTTCGCGGGAATCCGCGTAGCGGTGGCGATGCTGATCTTCAACGCGGTGGTCAAGCTGTGCAAAAGCAGCGTAAAAAGCACCGTCGATATCCTTTTGTGCGTGGCGGCGTTTGTTTGTGTGGCGCTCTTTAAGCTCTCGCCCGTCTATGTGGTGTTAGGCGCTGCGCTCGTGGGCGTAGGCCGCGGAAAGTGGGGGAAACGCGCATGAAAACGCTGGCGCTGCTTTTTTATGAGTTTTTTAAAGCGGGCTTGTTCGCGGCGGGCGGCGGCTTGGCGACGATCCCTTTTTTGACGGACATTTCCAATCGCCGGGGTTGGTTTAGCTTATCCGAGCTTGCCGATATGATTGCCGTGGGCGAGAGCACGCCCGGCCCCATCGGCGTCAACTGCGCCACCTATGTAGGCTTCAAGACGGCGGGGATTCCCGGCGCGCTCACGGCGACGTTCGCGCTGGTGCTGCCAAGCTATATCATCATCTGCATCATCTTCGGCTTTTTGCAAAAATACAAGGAGAGCAAGCTTGTGAACGACGTCTTTGCAGGCTTGCGTCCTGCGGTAACGGGCTTGATCGGCGCCGCCGGCTGGGTCGTGCTGCAAATGGCTGTGATCGCGCCCGTGCAGGCGGCCAGCTCTTTTTCCTTCGCGCTTTTGACGCCTTCTGCGCTGCTGCTTGCTTTGCTGGGGCTTTATTGGATACTCAAATATAATAAGAAAGATCTGCATCCCCTCGTCTACATCGGCATAGCGGCCGTGGCGGGGATCCTGTTTCAGATGTAGCGGGCGATTCATGCGGCTGATCCCTTTGTTTTCCGGTTCCTCCGGCAACTGTATACTCATAGAGGCGGACGGCGCGCGGCTTTTGGTGGACGCGGGTCTGCCCGGGCGCGCCATAGAAAACGCCCTGTCGGCTGTGGGCGTTGCGCCCGAGACGCTTACGGGCATTTTGGTAACGCATGAGCATATCGATCATACGCGCGGCATCGGCGTGCTCTCCCGCCGCTTCACTCTGCCCGTCTACGCGAATGCGGGCACATGGAAGGGGATGCAGGCGGACGTTGGGCCTGTGGCGCTTCGCAACATGCGGATGTTTGAAACGGGGCGGGAATTCTTTGCGGACAAGCTTCTTATCCAATCCTTTCCCACGCCGCACGACGCGCGCGAATCCGTAGGCTATTGCTTTGTCTGCGGCGGAAAATGCGCGTCCGTCATGACGGACGTGGGCTATGTGCCGGAGGAGCTGCTATGTGCGGTGGAAAAAAGCGATCTTCTTTTGATCGAATCCAACCACGACGAGGAAATGCTCAAGGTAGGCCCCTATCCGTATCCGCTCAAGCGCAGGATACTCGGCGATCGGGGGCATCTTTCCAACGAAAACTGCGGCAGGACATTGTGCAAGCTCTATAAGCGCGGCGTACGCTGCGCGATCCTCGGGCATTTATCCAAGGAAAACAACTATGAGCAGCTCGCGCTCGAGACGGTGCGAAGCGAGCTGCGCTGCGAGGATATTCCCGACGACGCGTTTCAGCTTACGGTCGCGCACCGGGATCGCATTACGGGGGTGTTTTTGCTGTGAATATTTCGGTGATCTGCGTGGGGAAGCTCAAGGAAACATACTATGCGGAAGCGTGCGCCGAATTTTTAAAGCGCCTGTCCCGCTACGCGCAGGTGCGCGTCGTCGAGGTGGCGGACGAAAAAGCGCCCGAAAGCATGTCCGACGCGCAAAAGGAACAGATCAAAGACGCGGAGGGCGCGCGCATCTTGGAGAAAATACGGCCGGGGGATTATGTCATCGCCATGGACCTTCGCGGCAAAACGCTGACGAGCGAGGAAACGGCGGCGTTTTTACAAGCGCGTATGAACGAGGGCAAAAGCGACATGGCGTTTTTGATCGGCGGGTCGCTTGGCCTGTCGCAGGCGGCGCTGCGGCGCGCGGACGTCAGCCTTTCCTTTGGAAAAAACACTTTTTCGCATCAAATATTCCGGCTGATGCTGCTCGAGCAGCTTTATCGCTGCTTTAAGATACTCCGCCACGAGCCGTATCACAAATAGATTATTGGAATATGCCGGTTTGTGGTGCGGAGAAAATGCAGGTTTTTGTCATATGCTAATAATTGAATGCTTTACGGAGGCGATTTTCTATGATTGACGAACGCGAAAAGCCGGCGCTCGAGGCGCTAAAGAAGCTGGGCATACCCTACAAGCGTTACGAGCACGCCTGCGCGCTGACCATGGAGGACTGCACGGATATCGGGGCGGATGTGGGCGCGCACCACTGCAAGAACCTGTTTTTGTGCAACCGCCAAAAGACGGATTTTTATCTGATGCTGATTCGCGGCGATAAGAAATTTAAAACCGCTGTGGTGTCAAAGCTGCTGGGCGTATCTAGACTCTCCTTCTGCGACGCCGAGCAGCTCATGGATAAGCTTGGCTTGCTGCCGGGCAGCGTTACGGCGATGGGACTTCTTTGCCCCAACGCCAAGGATGTGACCGTCGTGGTGGACGAGGAGGTCGCGCGCTTTCCCATGGTCTGCGTGCATCCCTGCGTGTCCACAGCGTCGCTTGCGCTTACGGGTGCAGATCTGATGAAATTCCTGCGCAGCACGGGGAATCCCCTGCGCTTGGTGGACGTTCCCGCGGAAGATGAGGACGCGTAGCGCGTTTTTCTTGACATCAGCAGGAAGATTAACGATAATAAACTGACGTGATATTGGAAGAAAAGAGGATGCCGACATGGAAGAAGCACGCACCACGAAGAATTTTATCGAAGCCTTTATCGAGGAGGATATGGCGACAAAGGAGAACCGCATCCAAACGCGGTTTCCGCCCGAACCCAACGGGTATTTGCACATAGGGCACGCGAAGGCTTTGTTCATCGACTTTTCCATGGCGGAGAAGTATGGCGGCAAGTGCAATCTGCGCTACGACGACACGAATCCCACCAAGGAGGACGAGGAGTTTGTGGACGCTATCCAGCAGGATATCGCGTGGCTGGGCTTCCATTGGGATAACGTCTTCTACGGCAGCGATTATTTCGATACCTGCTATGATCTTGCGGTCAAGCTCATTAAAAAAGGCGTGGCGTATGTGTGCGATCTTGATAAGGAGCAGATGCGCGAATATCGCGGCACGCTCACGGAGCCGGGCAAAAACAGCCCGTGGCGGGATCGCAGCGTGGAGGAGAACCTCGATCTGTTCGAGCGCATGAAAAACGGCGAATTTCCGGACGGCTCGCGGACGCTGCGCGCCAAGATCGATATGGCGTCGCCCAACATGAACATGCGCGATCCGGCGATGTATCGCATCATTCACATGTCGCACCATCATACGGGGGACAAGTGGTGCATCTATCCCATGTACGATTTCGCGCACCCCATTCAGGATGCCATCGAAGGCGTGACGCATTCCCTGTGCTCGTTGGAATACGAAGCGCACAGGCCGCTTTACAACTGGGTGGTGGAGCAGTGCGAGTTTGAACATAAGCCGCGCCAGATCGAGTTCGCGCGCTTGAATCTTACCAACACCATCATGAGCAAGCGCTATTTGCGCAGGCTCGTGGAGGAGGGGTATGTATCCGGTTGGGACGATCCGCGCATGCCGACCCTGTGCGCATTGCGCCGCAGGGGCTATACGCCGGAGGCCATCAAGGATTTTCTGACGCGTGTGGGCGTCGCCAAAGCCGATTCCGTGGTGGACAGCGCCATGCTTGAGCATTGCTTAAGGGAAGACCTCAACGCGCACGCGCCGCGCATGATGGCGGTGCTCGACCCCATCAAGGTCGTGATCGAAAACTGGGATGCGGATAAATTCGAGGACGTTTCCATCGAAAACCTGCCCGGCGGGGAAGAAACGCGCATCGTCCGCTTCGGACGCGAGCTGTATATCGAGCGGGAGGATTTTTCCTACGATCCCCCCAAGAAGTATTTCCGCTTGAAGCCGGAGGGCGAGGTGCGATTAAAGGGCGCGTATGTCGTCAAGTGCACACGCTACGAAACGGACGAAAATGGAAACGTGACGACCGTATTTTGCACCTATGATCCCCAGACGCGGGGCGGCGAGTGCGAAAGGAAGATCAAAGGCACCATCCATTGGGTCGCCTGTGCGGACGCTGTGCCCGCCGAGTTCCGCCTGTACGAACCCATGATGCAGGACGTAAACGAGGAGAACGCAGAGCTTGACTTTGTAGAGCGCTTTAACGCGGATTCCCTCATCGTGCGGCAGGGCTTTGTTGAACCCGCGCTCGCGGCGGTAGCGCCGGGGTATCGCGCGCAGTTCATGCGCGTGGGCTATTTCTGCGCCGATCTTGATTATACGAAGGACAAGCCCGTGTTCAACCGCGCGGTGGGGCTTAAGGACAGCTTCAAGCCCGCGGGCAATGATTGAGGAGTGGGATTACGTTGATGAATACTGTCAGAACGCGCTTTGCCCCGTCGCCTACGGGGTACATGCATATCGGAAACCTTCGCAGCGGCTTGTACGCGTACCTTTTCGCCAAGCATAACCACGGCAGGTTTTTGCTGCGCATCGAGGACACGGATCAGGAACGCTTTATCGAGGGCGCGACGGAGCTTATTTACCGCACGCTCAAGGACGTAGGCATGAACTGGGACGAGGGGCCGGATATCGGCGGCGATTACGGTCCGTATGTGCAAAGCGAGCGCAAGAGCCTGTACCTTCCCTATGCGGAGCAGCTTATCAAGAGCGGGCACGCCTATCGGTGCTTTTGCACCAAGGAGGAGCTGGACGCGCGCCGCACCGCCGCGACGGAAAAGGGCGAAACGTTCAAATACGACAAGCATTGCCTTATGATGAGCGAAGCGGAGCAGCAGCGGCGCATGGCCGAAGGGCAGCCCTATGTGATCCGGCAAAACGTTCCCACGGAGGGCACAACGAGCTTTACCGATTTGATCTTTGGCACCATCACCGTCAACAACAGCGAGCTGGACGATAACGTGCTCATCAAGGCGGATGGCATGCCGACCTATAATTTCGCGAACGTCGTGGACGATCACCTCATGGCGATCACGCATGTGATGCGCGGCATGGAGTACCTTGCGTCCACGCCGAAGTATAACCTGCTCTACGAGGCGTTTGGTTGGGAGATCCCGCAGTATATCCATATGACGCCCATCATGCGGGACGCGCAGCACAAGCTTTCCAAGCGCGACGGCGACGCGTCCTACGCGGATTTTATCGACAAGGGGTATCTCAAGGAAGCGCTTCTTAATTATGTGGCGCTGTTGGGGTGGAATCCGGGCGACGAGCGGGAGTTTTTTACGCTGGAAGAGCTTTGCGAGGCCTTCGACGTATCCGGCATGAGCAAATCCCCGGCGATCTTCGATGTGAACAAGCTTACATGGATGAACGCCGAATACATCCGAAAGCTGACGCTGGAAGCGTTTACGGCGCACGCCCGCCCGTGGTATAAAAAAGCCGGCGTGGACGGCATGGACGAAGACGTGCTTTGCCGCATCCTCCAGCCGCGCGTGGAGTATTTTGCCCGATTATGACATAGCGCTGTTCACAAACAAAAAATCCAAGACGGACGCGGCTGTGTCCGCGCAGGTACTGGATATGGTAATTCCCGCGCTTGACAATCTTGCGGGCTGGAGCGAAACGGCGCTTCACGATCTGCTCATCGGCATGGCGGAAGCGCAGGACATGAAAAACGGCACGCTTTTATGGCCGGTGCGCATCGCCATGGCGGGTAAGACCGTTACCCCCGGCGGCGCCATCGAGATCGCGCTGCTTCTAGGCAAGGCGGAAACGCTGCGTCGGCTTAGGCTGGGGCGTGAAAAACTGTGCTGAAAATCGGCAAAAAACCGTTGCAAAGGGCTTTTCTTTGTGATACTATTTGAAAGCTAACGTGCTTCTTGCCCCCGCAAGGGGGCCACTAGACCAGAAGGAGGTGAAAAGCGTGAACAAATATGAAGCAATGTACGTCATCACGCCGGAACTTGAGGAAGAGGCCAATCGTGCCGTTATAGACAAGTTTGCAGGCATTATTACCGCCAACGGCGGTGTGATCGAGGACACGGACGAGTGGGGCAAGAAAAAGCTCGCGTATCCCATCGATTATAAGACGGAAGGCTACTACGTTCTCGTTCATTTCGAAGGCGCGTCCGAACTCCCCCGCGAGCTCGAGCGTAACTTTAAGAATGACGAAAACATCATGCGTTACATGGTCGTGCGCCGCGAAGCCTAAAACAAGGAATTAGCATAAAACACAGCTGGGAAAGGAAGATACGGAAGATGAACAAAGCGATATTGATTGGCAACCTGACCCGTGACCCCGAACTGCGCACCACACCCAACGGCGTGAGCGTGTGCTCGTTTTCCATCGCGGTCAACCGCAGGAGAACGAACCAGCAGGGCGAAAGAGAAACCGATTTTTTCAACATCATCGCGTGGCGCGGCTTGGGCGAAAATTGCGCCAAGTATCTTGCCAAGGGACGCAAGGTGTCGGTGATCGGTGAAATTCAGACCCGCACTTACGACGCGAAGGACGGTACGAAACGCTATGTAACGGAGATCATCGCCGACGATGTGGAATTCCTCACGCCGCGCGAAGGCTCCGGGAACTACACGCCCTCGTACGAGGCCGCGCCGTCGGGCAACACACAGCCCGCGGCGGAAGGCTTTACGGATATCGAGGACGATCAGCTCCCGTTTTAAACGCGAGGGCTGTATTATCGAGAAAGGAGTTTGACCATGGAAGAACGCAAGAACATGAGACCCCGTCCCCGCAAGGGCCGCCGCAAGGTTTGCGGTTTCTGCGTAGATAAGGTTGAGCATATCGATTACAAGGACGTGAACAGGCTGCGTAAGTTTGTTACCGAATCCGGCAAGATTATGCCCCGCCGCATGAGCGGCGTCTGCGCCCGCCATCAGCGCGAGCTGGCGATCGCCATCAAGCGCGCCCGCATTATGGCGCTGCTGCCCTACGTAGCGGAATAAGAGCAATATAATCCACTTCACAGAAGAACGTTAGAATCACAAACAGTCGCCCTCGGGCGGCTGTTTTGCTTATCGACAAAGGAAACCCTTGCACGGCAAGGCATTCCGAATCTGACGCGCAGGTCGCCAGATTCGGTTGAAAGTCAAAGGGTGCGCCCCTTGATAATCCCCAAAAGGTTTACTTTACGCACAGAGGCATACGATTTTGTTGTAATCCGTTCCCGCTTGCGCTACAATACTATAAAAGAACGACACGAATATGGAAATATCCGGCGCCCAAACGGCGGGAGGATAGAAAATAAAGGAAGGTAAACATTGGATACGCGCATATCCGTCAAAAGGATGATCGTTATTGTCGCGCTGGGGCTTTGGGGCGCGCTGGGCGGCATTTTCGTGCCCGCGCTGCTGCTGCTGTCCGCGGCGCTTGCTTATGTATCGCTGTGCTATGGCGGCGTTTATACGGCGGCGGCGTTTCTGCTTGCGAGTGCGGGCGCTGTTTTTACCGCAGGTTCGCAGGCGCTTTACGCGCTGGCGCTGCTGCTGCCTGCGGCGATTGTATTGACGCTTTTCTTTAAGCAGAAGCTGCCGTATCGCTCCGCTGTCGCCTGTGTGACGGCCTGCTTTGCCATAGCCTATTACTTGGAGCTTTGTTTGCCCTCCCTGCTTGCGGGGGAGGACGCCTACGCCGCCATGCGCGATCTTACCAAGCAGGTGCTTTCCCTATATGAAACGATGGGGGAGATCAGCAAGACCATGGGCTACGCGTTTGCGATTCCCGCCGTCGTATCGGCAGCGCTGCTGGATATGACGCCGCAGCTTACCATGATCACCATCATGGCGACGGCCATGACGTTCGCATTTACGGACGTGCTGTGCTTGGAGCGCCTCGCGCGAAAGGGCGGCGCGCAGCTTAAACCCATGGCGAAGCTTTGGGACTGGCGCGTAACGCGGGAGTCTCTCGTGGGCGCGGGCATCTTGGCGGGCGGCGCTGTCGCGGTGCGGCTGCTGGCTTTAAAAAACGCGGGCGCGATCGTCGTTACGATCGAGATGATTTTGCTGGGCGAGTTCGCGCTGAACGGCTTTTGCTACAGCGAGTATGTTTCCCGCGTGATCGTTCGGCAAACGGGCGCGCGAAGGGCGCTTCGGTATGTGCTCTATATCCTGTTTTTCCCCTACAGCCTCATCGTGCTGTGCCTATCGGGCGTTGCCGAGTGCATCTTCAACCTGCGCGACAGAATGAAAAATTTGCCTATCAACGGGCCGGAGGAATGAGTAAAGGAGTAACGACGTGCGAAAACCGCCTATCTTCATAACCGTTCTTTTTGCGTGTACGACACTGTTGGGCTGTGCGGCGCTTGCAAGTATGGTGCGGCCGGTCTACGGTCTGCTTGCGGCTATCGCCGTCGTCGCGTTTCTGTTGCTGGCGCTGGGGCAGAACATACGCTACCGCAAGGAAGCGCAGGCGCTCTACGACGATGTGTTCCGCGATAATCAATCCTCGGCGGGAAGCATCATCAGCCGCGTGGACATACCCGCCGCCATATTTGACGCAAACGGCCGCATCCTTTGGGAAAACAAAGCGATGCGCACGCTGTATGCGGGCAAGGACGTCAAGCAGGCGCTGCCGGCGCTGGAGCTGCCCATTCCGCAAAAGACGCTGCTTGCCGAACGCAACGGACGCAGCTTTTCCGTGACCAATATGCATATCAAACGGAAAAACGCGAAGATGCGCCCGCTCACATTCCAATACTGGATCGACCGCACCGAGGCGCTGCATTATTCACGGCTGTACGAGGAGCAGATGCCGACGGTCGCCATCATCAGCGTGGATAATTACGAGGACCTATCCTCCAACGAACAGTTCCGGCGCAATTCCGTGCTGACGGAGGTGGAAAAGCAGGTCAAGGAGTTCGTGCAAAGCATAGAGGGCGTCTATCGCCGCTATGATAACGCGAAATTTTATGTGCTCTTTGAAGCTAAGCGTTTGACCGAGCTTGAAAAGAAGCGCTTTCCGCTGCTGGACAGCGTCCGTGGCATCGACACGGGCACCAACCAGTCCGTTACGATTTCGATCGCGGTGGGCGCTGCGGAGCGTATGATCGTATCCGACGAAGCCGCGAGGGAGAGCATGGAGCTTGCGTTAGGACGCGGCGGCGATCAGGCTGTGGTGAAAAAAGGTACCAACTTCGTATTCTACGGCGGCAATAAAATGGTTACGACGCGCTACAGCCGTGTGAAGATACGCCTGTTTTCCCGCGCGCTGCGCCAGCTTACCGAAAGCGCCGATCAGATCTTCGTGATGGGGCATAAGAACTCGGATATGGACTGCGTCGGCGCCGCCTTGGGCGTGATGCGCTGCGCGGTGCACGCCAACTGCAAGGCCGCCTATCTCGTGCTGGATACGCCCAATATCACCATACGCGCGGCATTGGACGCCATGCGCGCCAACAAGATATACCATGAGCGCGTCATCACGCCGGAGCAGGCGCACGCGATCATGCGCTCGGACGCCGTGATGGTGGTGGTGGATACCCAGCGCGCCACCACCGTTATGGATAAAACGCTGTATGAACGCGCGGGCAAGACGGTGATCATCGATCATCACAGACGCCCCGTAGACGCGCTTCCCAACCCCACGCTTAGCTATTTGGAGGCGGGCGCGTCCTCGGCCTGCGAGATCGTGACCGAGGTCATCCAGTATTTCGACGATGCCGTAAAGCCCACCACCTTTGAGTGCGGCGCGCTGCTTACAGGCATCACGCTGGACACCAAGCGCTTTGTTTTCAACGTGGGCGCGCGCACCTTTGAGGCGGCGAGCTACCTCAAGCGCAACGGCGCGGACAACAGCGCCGTCAAGATGATGTTCCAGGACGATATGTCCGTATACCGGGAACGCACGCGCGTGGTGCAGTCGGCGCTCATCATGGAAAAGGGCATCGCCATCTCCACCTGCCCGGAGGGCATGACCGACGCGCAGTTGATCGCCGCGCAGGCGGCGGATGAACTCATTACCATACGGGATATTTCGGCGGCCTTCGTGCTTGCGAGCATCAACGGCGTGGTGATGATCAGCGGCCGCAGCACGGGCGTGATCAGCGTCCAGCTGATCCTTGAAAAGCTGGGCGGCGGCGGGCATATGACCGTCGCGGGCGCACAGGTGAAGAACGTGACCATCGACGAGGCGATCGAGCAGCTTACGGCTGCAATCCAATCATATTTACAGGAGGCGGATATCAAATGAAGGTATTACTTACAGCGGATGTCAAGGGAAAGGGAAAAAGCGGCGAGATCATCAACGTCAGCGACGGTTATGCGCGCAACTTCCTGATTCCGCAGAATCTTGCCGTCATGGCGGACGCCAATAACATGCACGCGGCGACCTTGAAAAAGGGCGCCGATCAACACAGGCTGGATATGCAGCGCAAAAACGCCAAGGCGCTCGCCGACGAGATGAGCGGCTTGACCGTCAAGGTGTACGCCAAAGCCGGGCAGGGACGCCTGTTCGGTTCCATCGGCGTATCGGAGATCGCGCAGGCGCTCAAGCAGCAGTACGATATCGATGTGGATAAAAAGAAGATCCGCTTGGACGAACCGATCAAGACCCTCGGCGTTACGGACGTGACGGCGCATCTGTATGAGAAGACGGACAGTAAATTCAAGGTAGAGGTTCTGCCGCTTAAGGAGTAATATGAACAGCCTGACGAGTGCAACCGACAATTTGCCCCGCAATGAGGAAGCCGAACGCGCGCTGCTGGGCAGCATGATCTTGGCGCAAAGCGCTGTGGAAGCCGCCCTTGAGCGGCTTGTCAGCAGCGACTTCTTTCTGCCGCGCCATCAGGTCATATTCGAGGCGATGACAAAGCTCGCGGCGCAGGGCTGGGCGGTGGACGTGGTGACGCTGGCGGAAACGCTCCAGCGCGAGGGCAAGCTGACCATGGCTGGTAACCTTGCGTACCTGGCGGAGCTTTCCATGGTGACGCCGACGCCCGCGAACGCGGAAAAGTATATCGCCATCGTGGAGGAGCGCTCCATCATGCGGCGGCTCGCCTACGCGGGCTGCGACATCACGCAGGACGCGATGGACGGCGCAAAGCCGCTTGAGCAGATGCTCGACGACGCGGAGCGCGTCGTTTACAACATCTCCATGGGTAAAAAGCAGGATACGCTCGTGCACATCAAGGATACGCTCATCGAAAGCTACGACCACATCGGGGAGCTTATCAAGCATAAGGGCACGATCGTGGGCGTGCCGACGGGCTTTACCGATTTGGACGAAATGACGAGCGGGCTGCAAAAAAGCGATTTGGTCATCATCGCCGGACGCCCTTCCATGGGCAAGACGGCGTTTGCGCTGAACCTTGCGCAGAACGCGGCGGAGAAGGGCGCAACGGTGTGCGTTTTCAGCTTGGAAATGTCCGCCGAGCAGCTTGTTAAGCGTATGCTTTGCGCGGAAGCGGCGGTGGATATGCAGCATGTCAACAGCGGCAGCGTGGATGACAACGAGCTTTTGCGCATCGCGGACGCGCTGCCCTCACTTTCCGGCTGCAACATCTATATCGACGACAACGCGGCGGCGGGCGTGGCGGGCATCCGCAGCAAGTGCAGGCGTTTGCAGTCGCGCGAGGGGCTGGATCTTGTCATCATCGACTATTTGCAGCTCATGCAGACCACGGGCAAATCGGACAATCGCGTGCTGGAAATATCCGAGATCACGCGGTCGCTCAAGATCATGGCGCGCGAGCTCAACATACCCATCATCCTGCTTTCCCAGCTTTCGCGAGGACCCGAGGCTAGAAAGGATCACCGCCCCATGATGGCGGACCTTCGCGAATCCGGCGCTATCGAGCAGGACGCGGACCTTATCATGATGCTCTATCGCCCGGCAGTCTACGGCGAGAGCGACGATAACGACACGGAGCTTATCATAGCCAAGCATCGAAACGGCCCCACGGGCACGGTGCATCTTGCGTGGATCGATAACGTCGCCAAATTTACAAACGCCACCAATCGAGAGGAATATTGATGCAAGGAGACGCTATGGCGCAGAACCGCCTTACAACAGGCGCACTGCTAAAAAGGATTCTTTCCGCCGGCAGCTTTCAGGGCTTTATCAATGAGAATCGGGACGCAATGCAGGTTGCGTCCTTTCAAGAGCAAACCCTCACGCATATGGAAAGAAAGGGCATGACCAAGGAGCAGTTGATCGCCAAAAGCGGTATAGAGCGCGTATATGGCTATCAGCTTCTCGCGGGAACGCGCGCGCCGGGGCGCGACAAGGTGTTGCAGCTTTGTATCGGGCTGGGATTGGACGTGGAGGAAAGCCAGCACATGCTTGCCGCCGCGCGAAAGCCCGCGCTGTATCCGCGCATCGAGCGCGACGCGGCGCTTCTTTACGCCCTCCAAAGCCGATACGACATTTTTCGGACGCAGGAGATGCTGCACGCGCGCGGCGCTACGCTTCTTGGGGAGAGAAGCGAATGAGGACGTATCCCGAAACGCTGCTTGCAGACTATGAGCTCTTGGAGATTCTTGCGCAAAAGCCGGACGGCGCTGAAACGATATTGGCGCGTGAGCGGGAAGGCAGACGGTATTGCATCGTGCGTTGCTTCCCTAAAAACGCCGCACAGGCGGAGGAGGAAAGCATACTCTCCCGCCTTTCCCATCCTTCCATCCCACGGTATCGCGGCGCGTATGCCGACGCCGATTGCCGCTGTATCGCGCGGGACTATGTCGAGGGGAGTTCCCTTGACGTTTATGCGCGCGAAAAGCGCGTAGGCGAAAAACAGGCGCTGGCAATCGCCATGTCGCTTTGCGATACGCTATCGTATCTGCATACACAGGAGCCGCCCATCATCCACCGCGACGTAAAGCCGCAAAACATCATATTGGACGCCGCCGGGCAGCCGCATTTGATCGACTTTGGCATCGCGCGGGAATACAGCCCCCAAGGCCGCTACGATACGGAGGCTTTGGGTACGGCGGCGTTTTGCCCGCCCGAGCAGTACGGCTATGCACAGACCGACGCGCGCACGGACGTATACGCGCTGGGCATGGTGCTTCTCTATCTGTTCACGGGGGAGACGACGCTTCCCGACGCGTATGAGCGGCTCCCCAACCGGGAGATCGCGGAGGTCGTGCGGCGAAGCACCGCCTTTGCGCCTAAGGATCGTTACGCGAGCGCGGCGGCGTTCAAGCGGGCGCTGCAACGCGTACGCCCCCAAGGCCGCTTGCTTCGCGGCTTGGCGTTTGCAGCCGCGGCGCTCGCGGTGCTGACCGCCGCGCTGCTTATCGGTATTCGCATAGGCGAGAGCAGAAAGCCCGCGCATGTGTTCGGCGTGGACGATCCGCAGTGGATCGCGGACGCGGATCCCGCGTTAATTAAAGAATCCGTAGCATACCTCAACGCGAAGTATCACACGGATTTCTTCACGGCGGCGGGCGAGGAGGCAGGCTTTGTCACAAACGGTGTGATACGGGATATGGGCGTGTCGGTGTTTGGGCTGGACGACGCGTATATGCGCAATCTGCCGGAGCCGGAGCCGCGGCTTCCACACGAATCGCCGCACAGCTTTTTCCCGTGGATCATGGAGGATGGGGATCGCGTGGATAAGCGCATCCTTACCTATTGCGTCGTCAAGCTTTTTTGGCCGGAACGCGTGGGGGACTGGGAATCGCTCGTCGGCAAGGAGGATACGGGCGAATATCCGGGCATCCGCGTCGCGGAGCCGTTTGTGAAGGAGAATGCTCTTTTTGACGGTGTGGGAAAGACGGATCACTATACGCGGGGCGAGTTGGCTGTGATTATCGCAAACGCCGCAAAAGCATACGAAAACGGTCTGCGGTAAGCAGCCTGCATACCAAATCCAAGGCGTTGTTTAGTATACTGCCCTCATATGGAATCATAAGGGGGTATTTTTATGCGCAGAATTTTGTCGCTCTTCATTGTCGCCGCGCTTTTGTTTGGCGTCGCCGCAACGTCGAGTGCGGCGGGCGCGTTGGAGCTTCGGGAGCTTTGGCCGCTTGGCGGCAATACCGATCCTGCAAACGGGCAAACGAGCGTCGCGGCGGTTACGAGCTTTTCTGCCGGCTACGGCGCGGCGCTTCGCGTTATGCCCTTCTTTGCATACACGACAAGCCCGGCGGGGCGGGTTTCCTCCGGCGGGTTTTTGGACAGCGCTGGCCAGGGCTGGCCTATGCCGGACTACAATCCCGCCAGCGACGCGGCGCGCGTGCGGCCTACAACCATCACCACCAGCGACGAAAGCGTCGTGCATGTGGATTGGATAGGCTTTGAGTATCCGCATGTGGTGTTGATCGCGATGGGGGAGGGCAGCGCGAACGTTACCATCACGGATCAGATGGGAAAACAGGCGGTCATACCCGTGCAGATTACAAACCAGAGGGGCAGCGCGTGGAACTATGACACGCCACCGAAGCCGGTGACGATCGGCAACCGCGAATGGCCGTTTTCCATCATGATGCCGCAGTATGTGCAGCCCGCGTTTGCGCTGATGCGGCGTTATGCGGACGTTACTAACGAATACTATGCGATCTTTACAAGCGTGCCTAACAAATTGGGACACAAGATGATCTATAAGGCGGGCGATTACGGCAGCGGCGATACGCTGACGGTACCCGCCGGCGCGCGCCTTATCGTACCCGACAGGATGATATGGAGCCTTGGCAACATCACGCTTCGCGTGGAGGGAACGCTGGTGATTGCGCGCGGCGGGTATCTTAATTTGTTTGCGGAGGCGGGGAAGAGCGCGGCCATCGAAATAGGCCCAAGCGGCGCTATTGATAATGACGGCTTGATCGTCGCCACCGAAACGGGTATGATCGCGGATGCAGACATGGAAAGAATCGGCGGCGACGGCGCGGTGGGTCTTATGGCCTACTCCGATATGACGTGGGACGCGGGCGGCAACTATGACCCGGACGGCGACGCTGTGGCGAGCGACGGGGTCGTTACCATCGTGAAGCGCCCGCTTCTTGACCCCGCCGATGGTACGGCGCTGGAACAGGCTGCGCGGACGGCTGGCTACAGCGCGTTCGGTGAGAAATTTGAGCTGCAGGCGTGGTCTGGCAAGCGAAGCAGCGCAGCCGACTTGGCCGAAGGCGTCATAAGTACGCTCCCGCAAGCGCAAACGGTCACGATCCCCTATAGCGTGGAAAGCGGCGTCAGCTATCAGGCGGCGCACAAGCGGGCGGACGGCAGCGTCGTATACGAGGATATGCATGCGACGGCGGACGGCACGGGGCTTTCGATGACGATCAGCGAATGCAGCCCCTTCATGATCGTAAAGCGGGGCGGCGGCAGTGGCGATAGAGGCGGCGGAGCCGCTATGAACAGCGACTTTTTGGAAGGATTCGATCTCAACGCGTGGAAGCTTCGCGAGCAAGAGGAAAAAAGGCTGCGCGAGGAGAAACTAAAAAAGACGCCCGTGGCGGGCGTTCCCTCGACGGGCGGCGCGGCTTGCGGCATACTGCTTATCCTGTTATCGGGCGCGCTGCTTACAAAGAGAAACGGGCGCTAAACCATACGATAAGCAAAAGGCGCGAGACGAAAGCCCCGCGTCTTTTTTGCGCGCTATTTTTTATCCAGCCCCAGGGCGTTAATGGTGTGGCGCATGTGCAAATTCAGCGCGCAGCTTGCGCCCTTCGCGTCGCGGCGTGTGAGAAATTCCATGATGAGCCTGTTGTCCGATACGGTCAGCTCTTGGAGCACCTTTTGATTGTTGGCGATCTCCATGGTCTCGTGCACGGCGGAGTTGATGATGGGGAAAAGCTGTATCATGAACTCGTTGTGGGAGGCCTTGTTGATGAGCATGTGGAACTGCTGGTCGCTCTCCGGCCATGCGCCGTCCTGCGTTTCGATCTCGCGAAGCACCTTGTCGCCCTGCCTGCATATGCGCTCGATCTCCTCATCGGAGGCGCGCACGCACGCGAGCGCGATGCACTGCGGCTCGAATATCAAGCGCATTTCGTACAGATCCTTCAAACGCACCCGCGCGCGCTCCATTTGGTTAAAGCCGAAGCCGCTTTCGTATACATTCTCCGTGATGAAGGTGCCCTTGCCGCGGTGCACCTGCAAAATTCCCTGCGCGACAAGCGAACGTATCGCTTCGCGCAGCGTTGCGCGGCTTACGCCCAAACGTTCCGAAAGCTCATTCTCGTTGGGAAGCTTTTCCCCCGGAAGAAAAGCTTTTTCCGCCATGATCATGTCGTATAAAACGTCCGCCGTGCGTTCGGATAAGCTTTTTGCCGCCATAATGAACTCCTATAAATATATTACGAATAATTAACGAAAAACGATTCTTTTTGTCTGCCCGGACATTGACAAGGGACATGCATATGGTGTAATCTGTTGTCATACAATATGATACAACATCAGACAAGTTGTA